>NZ_JBNPWQ010000011.1:0-194189 GCF_050433745.1 Sphingobacterium sp. HSC-15S19 | reverse complement strand
CCTTCCAACTCTTTGGAACGGCTTGGAATTATCCACTTTAGTCTTTTTTGTCATATACTTTACAATTTAGTGTAAAGCTATATCAGGACAAGACATATCCGTGTCAACCGGTTTGGTCTGTACGTTTTCTATCGCTTGCCAGCGCAGGATTGTTGATCACAATAAATGAAATTTTCATATTTATTTAAAATTTAAGTAATATTGAATTGTGAAAAACAAGGTAAACCAAGAATTTAGCAAGCAAGATTTTTTAAAATCTTTTCGAGAGGGCAGAAGGGATGGTTTACAGTTTCTGTACAAAACTTTCTATAGTCCAATGTGCTATTTTTTAGAAAAGATGAATCTTGATAAAGGTACCATCGAAGAAATAGTGCAGGACGTATTTTTAAAGCTTTGGGAGCGCCGGATTGATTTTGATCATGTTGAATCAATCCGTGGTTTTCTCTACACAAGCTGTAGAAACGCCGCTTTAAACAGGATTCAACAAGAAAATCGGATTCAACAAAAAACCAATTTTTATACGTCACAAGTTGATCTGGTCGATTTACCGATCAGCCATCAAATGATCTATATGGAAACGCTTCGAACGATCCATGATGCCATTGATACGCTGCCTGAGCAGCTAAGGTAAGGGCTTGCAGCTTATTCGCCATTTCTCTGCTATTTCTCTGCTGTTTCTCTGCTGTTTCTCTGCTGTTTCTTTGGTGTTTCTCTGCTGTTTCTTCGCTATTCCTTTGGGATTGCTAGGGGTCTGATTCGCTTCTTCTTTGCTATTTCTTTGTCGTTTTATTGGTGTTTTATTGGTGTTTCTTTGCTTTCAAAGCAAAGAAAAGGTAAGCAAAAAGTCAATAATATGCAAAGTAATATGTACTCAGTACATCGGCATAAGTTATGCAGAATGTACGAAAAGGCAAATAGATTTTTAGCGGAATGCCGCTAGGATGAAATTTGTTGCTTAAAGTCCGCTATTTTTTCCTTCAGACTATTGAGGTGTTCAGGACTGATTACGCCATTATCCTGATCAAAATTTTCGTAAAATTTGGGAAGCGAAAATGTTTCTTTAATGATTGCTCCAAACTGCGGGAAAAATTTCTGCGCTTCGGCCATCACATTTCCACCACCATAACCTCCTGGTGAAGTTGTCATAAGCAACATGGGTTTATCCTGGAAAACTTTAACATTTATTCTAGATGCCCAGTCAAATACATTTTTAAATGCTACGCTATAGGAGCGATTATTCTCTGCGAGGGAGCAAATGATCATGTCACTGGAGGCTATATGATCGAGGAAAAGCTGTGCTTCCTGTGGGAATCCATTCTTTTCTAGGTCTACAGAAAAGACAGGCATGTTATAGTCATTCAGGTCGATCAAATTAATCTCGTGCCCCTCGAAGCTTTTAAGTACAAATTTGACCAATTGTTTGTTAATTGATGTGGAAGAATTACTCCCAGCGAATGCAAATATTTTCATGTTTTATCCTTTATGATTATCAGTTGTTTAAATTTAATCAATTTCTCGAAACAATTAGAGATTTAGACTTGACTTGTCGTTTCTGATAGGTTTTGATTATATGGTATAATTTTTTGAAGTCCTCGCTATGCATATTTCGTTCATTTATTATCATGATTAAATTATCTGTTGCCTGAAGTTTTATGGTTCTGAATTTAAAATATTTTTTCTCCTTACTAAATAACTTTATGATATTAAACGGATTCCAAAAGTGATTCATATCAATCACTTTTTTTGTATATCTGGTTATATGACACATATTTAAATCCTTTCGATATAATCCACCTAAGTTTACTTTGGTAAGTGTATCTCCAGATATTTCGAAGTGCTCAAATCTCCAAACGCCTGTAAATATGATGAGCCCACAGCAAGTTTCCCAAATTATTCCTAACAGAGAAATAGAATACTTAGAAATTATTATTGGGAATATAGCAATACAACCAAAAAGAAGAATAAGTATAGGAAATGTATGATCACAGCGCAACTTGATATTCTTTTTATCCATGAGAAATTGCTGTTTTATTTTTCCGATTTAAAAATAGCGTATAATGGGATATCGTAATACCGGCCATCTTTCTTTAAATGTTGTTTTAACAGGGCCTCTTTTTTCATTCCTATTTTTTCCATGACTTTTCCCGATGCTGGATTATGGGGGAAGTAGGTCGCAAAGATTTTGTTAAAGTTTAATTCTTTAAATCCAAAATCAATGATTGCTTTTGCAGCTTCAGTGACATAACCTTTATTCCAGTAAGGAATAGCTATCCAGTATCCCAATTCAGCCTTATCCGAGCCTTCATCATGCAGACCAATAGCTCCGATCAGTTTTTTATCTTTATTCCGAATAGCAAAAGTGAATCCTTTACGATTGGCAAATGCTTCTTCCGCTAATTTAAGCCAGTATTCAGCATCCTCCTTTCGGTAGGGATAGGGGATATTTGATGTGAAGTCTGAATAGACCTTGTCTTGCAGATAGTCTACAATCTGTGGAATATCAGTCGTTTCTATTGCGTTAAGAATAAGTCGTTCTGTCTCTAATTGTGGGAAATCTTTCATCTGATTAAGTCTTCAGTATGGCTAAAATGAAATTAGGGGTTACTTAGTTTTTATAAATGTAGGAAAGTTTTATGAGATTCTTTTCCATATATTTTTTCGGGTGTAATAACTATAAATTCCAGTAATTGCGATTAGGATCAAAGTTATCAATAAGCCTATATATACATTGAAGAACATATGGACCAGTGTAAAACCAATGAGTCCAATTAGGCTTTCTAAAAAAGCTTCCTTTATACGGGACGGAGGATTTGAGTTCTCAAGGTATCTGGTATACTCTTCTACAATTGGTCGATCGGTATCGGTCCAATCAAAATGCGATAGTTCTGCGGAGGAGACCCATATTGCTTGGACATATTCTAGCATGGCAACTTCGCCAGAGGAAAAGGTGCAGAGAACAGGATAGCGACAAACTGCCGGACTTTTATGGCCTTGTTGCGTCATCTCTAAGGGCCTTCCGACAAGGATATCTATACTTAGCTCTTCCCTGATTTTGAGCGACAAATTTGCTTTCGTTGGCAGGTGGGACTCGGTTATGCGACCAGGAAATTCCCACTTTAAGGCATGCGTCACCGATGGCGGGCGCTGACAAATGAGTACCTTATCGTCCTTCCTTATAATCGCACAAGTCAAATAATGCATAACGGTTTAAAGATAGACATTAGGAACTAGATTCTTTACTTTCAATTTGATGACTTTCAAACAGCTCGATGCGGCCTTCAATAATCAACAAATAAAAGTTTTCAAAACAATCCTGATAGATCTTTTGTTCCAATGATTTTATTTCTTCAAAGAGACGTTCCTTCGCTACTGCAGCGTAACATAGCTCATTTTTTGATGTTGTCATCGTTTCTTGACAGGGGGTGTCGTGAAGCTGTTTGTACAGGTCGCCTAAATCTGAAATGTCTTCACTGCGGTGGTAGGAGGGATGAAACCATACCCAAAAGTCTTCTTGATTTTTATAGGGATGCGGTAATAATTGAACGCATGTATTTCTGAATAGATCTCCCGGATGCTTTTTATAACGGAAATGAGTGGCTGTGGTCTTTAAACTATTCATAAAGTTAATTTGTTTGTAGGTTTACAAAAAATAATTCAAGAATAAAGATGTCATCTTAAATATAGGTATTTTTTTTAGTATTAAAAATTTACAGTTGACGTTAGCGCTAATTAGATCGCGATAGGATACAGAATACCACAGTCACAAAGCTGCACTCGAGCTGCTCCGCTAAAAAATGTAAATCGTATTCATTTTATGTTATCATCCCCAGAGCATTTTGATGAGAACGGATATTGTGAATACGAATAATCCGATATAGAATATGTTTGTCCCATGTTTTCTGTCATGATCTGAATAGGAAAATATCCGTTCGCCATTCGGTAGGCTCTTTCTGGAACTAAACAACATATAGCCGATTGCAATTCCTAAAAGTCCACCTAGAAGGGCTGAAATATAGCCAAAAATAACCCAATACTTCTGCTGCGGTTCCGGTTCCCGTAGTTGCATGAGCCGTTCCTGTTTCAAAAGATCTAGCGTTTCCTGATCAATCTCTTTCCCTCTTTTTAATAAAATTTCTCTAGCCAGTGCGTAGTCTAATTTGTTCCATTCATCGGGTTTTTGAAGAATTTCTAAGAGCTCTTGGTCGGAAAACTGATACAGATAATGGTCGTCTTCAACCAAGGGGAGAGACTGCATTTCCTGCTCTTCTAAAATAGATTCTGCATTTGCAAAATTGGCAGGATCTATTTGAATCTCATATTGAAATCCAACCGTGTTTCCAGAAAATGTAATATCCACAGGGGGGACATTATCTGCCAACCGCGTTGTTACACCTTTTTCCGAAAGTAGTTTATGACATTCTTGTGCTTCTTCTAAACTAGAGAACCTTTTTAACACGATATATGTATCCATGTGATCAATTATTTTTTAGTCCCTGTATTTATGATCATTTGACAGTCCAATGCTGTATGCAATCTTGGCTATTTGCCGTAACACCGCAAAATCGGACGCGAATGGTTAAATAATGGATTAATTATGTAGTGTCTTTTTTGTATAAAGTTAATAAAGCCGGTTTGATACTTTTCAGCTTAAAGGTAGTAAAATCAAATTCTATTTTATAGAAACAAAAATAGAATCCCAGCTAAAAGATGAAGAAACATTTGATTCATCACATTTTTGCTGGTATTCGTCACATTTTTCTGTTTTATGTTTTTAAGATAAATTTAATACTTTTGTAGCAATAGATCATTAGTATTGTCAATTTTTAAAATTTAAAGTCATGTAATGCATTGTCGATATTTAGGAAGAAAGTAAACAACGGGATTTACCCGGTTTGTTTACCCTACACCTATGTCTTCAATTTTATTAGTATGGATTTAAATTTTAAAAATGGAATCAACAAAATATGGTCGTACCTATCATTTCCCATTTTCGCCAGGGACAAGCAGCGACGATCGTTTTAATCAACATTATTGGAAGGATATACAATCTTTCCATAAATTGTTATTTACAGAAAAATTAGATGGTGAAAATAATTGCCTTTCACGGCGTGGAGTATTTGCACGATCCCATGCAGCTCCGACCACGTCGCCATGGACGGCTCAGCTTCGGGAGCATTGGTCTAGATTAAAAAACGATCTGGATGATTTAGAGTTTTTTGGTGAAAATCTTTATGCTGTGCATTCTATCGAATATGTGCAACTTGAGCACTATTATTATGTTTTTGCTGCTCGAATTAAAGATCAGTGGCTTTCATGGGAAGAAGTTACTTTTTATGCCAGTTTATTTGATTTGCCTACTGTACCTGTTTTAAAACTTGAAATTGTAAAGGGTTTGACTGAGTTGGAACTTCGGCGTTCAGTCGAAAATTTGGCCATGCAGTCTTCTAAATTTGGATCGGTTGACCCTAAAACTGGAGAAGCATGTACGATGGAGGGGTTAGTCTGCAGAAATGCTGATGCGTATACTGTCAGTGAATTTCAGCACAATGTTTTTAAATATGTTAGAAAAGGACATGTCCAGACCGACGAACATTGGACAAAATCATGGCGAAGAACAAAAATGATTTGGGAAAGGAGGGATTTCTAATGGAATGGACAATAGCAGTAAATAAGAATTGGTCGGCTTTAGAGAAGCAATTTTCTTGGGTCAGGGATATGGAACAGGTACAACAAGACCCTTTACATCATGCCGAAGGGAATGTCGCGATTCATACCCAAATGGTATTACAGCAGCTGGAAGGATTGCCTGAATACCGGAATCTGGATTATCAAAAGCAGGAGCTCCTCTGGGCTTCCGCTTTATTGCATGATGTCGAGAAGAGATCAACGACAATTGTCGCTGCAGATGGTCGTATCAGCTCTCCAAATCATGCCAAAAGAGGAGCACAGACCGCACGGGAGATTTTATTTCGTGATGTGGAGACCCCTTTTGCATTACGGGAGGAAATTGTCGCATTGGTACGCTATCATGGGTTGCCATTGTGGTTGATGGAAAAAGTCGATCCAATGAAGAGCGCCTTGGAGGCGTCATTGAGTGTCAATATGGGCCAACTTAAGTTGTTGGCCGAAGCAGATGCTAAAGGAAGGTACTGTGCCGATTTGGATGCTTTGCTCTACGCATTGGATATGTTCGAACTGTATAGTAAAGAGATTGGCTGCTGGGATGCCACACGTTCTTTTTTGTCCGAAAATGCACGATTTACATATTTTAATGGAAACAATAGCTATGTTGATTATGTGCCTTTTGATACATTCAAATCCACCGTGACTGTACTTTCAGGTTTGCCGGGAATGGGCAAAGATTATCAGATTTTAGCGATGAATACTGACCTCCCTGTTATTAGTTTGGATGACATCAGACGCAAATATCGCATTGATCCTACTGATAAAAAGAGAAACGGATGGGTTGTACAGGAAGCAAAAGAGCAGGCAAAAAAATACTTACGCTGTGGACAGGATTTTATCTGGAATGCCACCAATATAACTTCCCAGATGCGAAAACAATTGATCGATCTTTTTGTCAGCTATCAAGCTTATGTGAAATTGTTATACGTTGAAAAACCCTATAAGATTTGGCGCGCGCAGAATAGCGATAGAGAGTACCCACTACCAGAAACTGTCTTGGATAAAATGCTTCATAATTTGGAAGTTCCCCAGTTAACAGAAGCCCATGAGGTTATCTATATTACCGCGTAGATGGTTTTTTACGGTTGAACCGCTAATATTTTTGAATTGATTTGAAGAATTAAATAAAGTACTAAATCTCAAAATTTTGCGTTTTTATAGCAAGGATATTTTCTGATGTAACCGTGTTAGATATAATAAATGCGAATCAGCCCACTTATATGGATAAGGGGCTGATTTTTTTTAGACTACCTTTTTTTGGGGAACGCCGATGTACAGCTACATTTTTAGTCGCTGTAGCAACAGAGCCATAAGCTCCTTTTCTTTGATATCGATGACATCTATGTCGATCCAAAAAGATGCAGGTTTTGTTGATAGATTACAGTCAATAAAGCTTAATAAATGAATTAGACGGCTTGTTTTTTCTTTTCTTAGCGATGAAAGGTCATTTAGTTTTATAAAAATAGAATTTGTCCGATATAAACCAGTAACAAAATAATCGATATCCGTCCATGGGATTTGCTTCGGTTTCAATATGCTGTTGTTTAGTAATATATGCTCATCTATAATGAGTGCGGCCTCTCCTCTTCGATAGCGGTTTAACTGTTGTAGTCTAAGATAAAAAACCGATGCGGCCACGAGTACCCATATCGTCGAGGTTAGTTTAATAATAAAATCATAGTATAACCAGGCATATAACCCAATGACTACTGGAAGAAAACATAGCAGCATGCTAATGATAATTTTTCCTTTGCTAAAATTAATTTTGATCATTGCTTTCTCTTTTTTCAAAAAGTACAAACTCTGCAAAAAATGGAGCCTGCCATTTTCATCATAGCTCCAATCTGTTAATCATATTATTGGAGTACCTGTTATAAAGGTAGGGGGTAAAAGCCATTGAAACTATTCCGATTTATGAATCGTGCTTGTTGAATGATTATTCGTATTACTTGAATTTATCTTGTCATCCCTTCCGTATTGAGCTTAATTGAAATGGTACCGCGTTTCTTTTTTTTGATAAAATGAATGAGTAGCTTTGTTTGTACAATAAATTGATGGACTGTTGGAAGAACTTAGAGAACATTTGAAGAAATTTATCGATATCGATCCGATTGAATTAGAGGAAATATTGAGTTACTTTAACATGAAATCGGTCGCGAAAAAAGAAAACATACTGGAAGAAGGTCAGGTTTGCAAATATCATTTTTTTGTATTGAAAGGTGTTTTACGTAAATTCTTTGTCAATGAAAAAGGTGTTGAACAAACAACTGAATTCGCTATAGAAAATTGGTGGATGACAGATAATATGGCTTTCGAACATAAGCTTGTCACTTCGTTTTACATTCAGGCGGTGGAAAAGTCCGATGTGGTTTATATCAGCCAAGAAAATCAGGAAAAATTGCTCGCGGCATTTCCTGTCATGGAACGATATTTTCGCTTTGTGTACCAAAGAGCATATGCTGCGGCACAAATGCGGGTTAAGTACCTATTTTCGTTATCCAAAGAGGAATTTTACCATGATATGCGCCGTAAATATCCCCAATTTGTCCAACGTGTTCCGCAATACCTCATTGCCTCATACCTGGGGTTCACACCAGAATATTTAAGTGAAATCCGAAAAAAAATAAACTTCTGAAAAACCTGCTAAAATCTTACTGTAATTACAGGTTAATAGCATTGGTCTGAATCTGCAATACGGAAGGGTTGAATTTGAAATTGAATGTTGTGTTCGTTAGCATAAGCTTTAGCTAATTTCTCGAATTTTTCCATTGCCTTTTCTTCCGAAACTGCAAAACAATGCAGGTTTAATTCCAGCGGTTTCTCAGAGGTTGCTGGATCGATGCGCAGTTGCTCAACTTCAGAGAGGACGACGGCAAAAGAAGTTTTACAGATCTCAACTTCTAAATGCGGCCCCATTAATTGAGATGAAATGCTATAATAAGAATCGTTATTTTGGATTTCTTCCTGAAAGGGATCTAAATAAGTCGTAACAATAGATCGATAACCATATTTAGCATTACCAAAAAAGTGATCAATATATTCCTGTGCTTTTTCATATGTTGAGAAGACACCTTCCAGATTGGTGAATAAATCTGGATCTTCTTTTACTTCTTTTGAAACTACTGTATATACCTTAATGGGGTTGGTTGTCATATTTTATATGCTACTGTTTGTACATTAAGTAAAAGTAAGTTTTTCTGCAAAAAAACTAATTTAGACTTTTGTCTATGAGCGATTCTAAGATAAAATCCTCGTTTTAAAATAAAAAATTTCCTTTGTTAACTTGTAGCCTGTTTAGAGCAGGTGTTTGTGCTTTAAAGTTGTATATAATTTTCGTATTCTCCAAATTTTTTACTGATTGTTTTTATTTGCTTTTCCAATATAATATAAATTGCTCGTATAAGTACCTCAATGAACGAATTATCGCATTTTATTTGAAGTTTGTAGCATCTCTCCATATTTATGGGGGATTAGTTAGGTACCACCTCATTACTTTGGTATGATCAAATTCGTACTGTAAGCAGGTTGAGTCCACAGTGATTCCACTTTTTAACTGTGCATTCACTGTGGATCCATATTACTTACATAGTAGGAGCATAGGGGTGTTGAACCTAATTTGTCCATACGCTATTATAGGTAGTAACCGAGGTCTATTTTGCATTATTGATCCGGAACATTGTTGTGTCCCTTATTTGACAGGGCATAAATAATTGGGTTTGACTGTGCTCGCTCTATGTTTGAATGAAATGATCTGTTTGTTATACTGATTCAAACGTTTTCGTAAATAAATCATATCATTTAATTCATTTCGCTTATATTAATTAATATATTGTTTGACTAAGTCAATTGAATCAATAGCCAATAAGTAAATAAAGTCCTATCCGGCTTGAAAGTTACACGTAGCACCGTCTACAGGTTTTCAATTTAGGAGGTCTCGATTTTGTTCTGATTGACGAACCAATGATGAATAAATAAACCGGGTTGATAGACCCAAGATTAAATTTTACAATGAAAAGAAATGCACTATTTAAATCTGTTTTAATGGCAGCTATGGTCAGCAATGCTGTCTTGTCGTATGCTCAGGCAGATAAAAGTAATGAGAAAGGTTGGACAAACCTTTTTGATGGAAAAACGCTGAATGGCTGGAAATCCGTCGGAGGAAAAGCTCCCTATTCTATTGAAGGTGATGCTATTGTCGGCAGAATGACAAAAGGTACGCCCAATTCTTTTTTGATCACTGAAAAAGAGTATGGTGATTTCATATTGGAACTGGATGTTAAACTTGAAGGCAACGAAACAAACTCAGGTATTCAGACACGGAGCCATCTTGATCCAAAGGCTAATGATGGGCGCGGACGCGTATATGGAAGGCAAGTTGAAATAGACCCCTCTTCACGTGCATGGACGGGTGGAATATATGACGAGGCGCGTCGTGGATGGATTTATCCACTTGATTTAAATGAAAATGCAAAAAAAGCCTATAAAGCAGAGGAATTCAATCATATTCGAATTGAAGCCATTGGTGATGAACTGCGCACTTGGATCAATGATATTCCTGTTGCTTATGTCGTTGATACGATCGATAGGTCTGGTTTTATCGGCTTGCAGGTGCATGGTATTCCACCTAAACTGGACGGAAAGAAAGTGTACTTTAAGAATATTAAAATAAAAACAACCGACCTCAAATCAAAAGGTTTTCCAAAAGATCTTTATATCGTGAACTTGAAGCCAAATGACTTGGCTGATGCTGAAAAGAAGAAGGGGGTTAAGCTTTTGTTTGACGGTAAAACCAATAAGGGCTGGCGGAGTATACATGGCGATAAATTTCCGGAACGTGGCTGGGAAGTTAAGGATGGACAAATGACTGTTCTGAAATCCGACGGCGGGGAGTCAACCAATGGTGGTGACATCGTCACAAAAGATAAATACGCCGTGTTTGATCTTTCATTTGAATTTAAGCTTAGTCCGGGAGCGAATAGCGGTGTTAAGTATTTTGTGACTTTAAAAGAAAAATCAAAAGGATCAGCTATTGGTTTGGAATATCAAGTACTGGATGATGCTTTACACCCTGATGCGAAGTTGGGACGAGACGGAAATCGTACATTGGCATCGCTTTACGATCTCATCACATCCAATCGTGACGAGCGTGCGCGCAGACCCATCGGTGAGTGGAATAGAGGTCGGGTTGTTGTTACAGCAGATAACAAAGTTGAACACTATTTAAATGGAATTAAGATGCTGTCTTATGAGCGGGGCTCCAAAGCGTTTAAAGATTTGGTTCAGATCAGCAAATATAAAGATTGGGAAAATTTTGGTGAAGCGAAGGAAGGTTTTATTCTTCTCCAAGACCATGGCGATCGGGTTTCATTTCGTAGCATAAAAATCAATACACCCAATTAAGCTTATCTCTTATGAATCATTATTTATCGCGCAGAAGCTTTGTTAAACAGTCTGTTATCGCTGCAGGAGCGGTTATGCTATCCAATAGTGTATTGGGAAATGTCAGTTTGGCCAAACCAAATGAGCGTGTCAACTTAGCTTGTGTAGGCTTAGGAAATAGGGCCGCAGAAATCATTAAAGAGCTGTATAAAACAGGACTCTGTAATATTGTCGCGCTATGTGATGTAGATCTTGGCGCGAAACATACACAGGAAATTTTGGGCTTGTTTCCTGATGCACCTAAGTTTAAGGATTTTCGGGTGATGTTTGACAAAATGGGAAATCAGATCGATGCTGTAAGTGTCGGAACTCCCGATTTCTCACACTTTGCCATAACAATGCTTGCACTGGACTTGGGTAAACATGTTTACGTGGAAAAACCAATGGCGAGAACATTCCTTGAAGTTGAACTGATGGCAAATAAAGCCCGGAAAAACCCTAAACTTGCTACCCAAATGGGAAATCAAGGGCACTCCGAAGCAAATTACTTTCAGTTTAAAGCCTGGAAAGATGCCGGTATTATTAAGGATGTGACGCGCATCGATGCGCACATGAATATGCCGCGTAGATGGCATGGCTGGGATGTGAATATGAAGGGTTTTCCTGCCGCTGAAATGGTGCCCGAAACATTAGATTGGGATCTTTGGCAAATGCAGACCATAGGCCATAATTATAATAAGGATTTTGTGAATGGTCAATGGCGCTGTTGGTATGATTTTGGAATGGGGGCATTGGGTGATTGGGGTGCACATATATTGGATACAGCGCATGAATTTTTAGATTTGGGGCTTCCTACAGAAGTGTCCGCTGTGAAGCTCGATGGGTATAATTCCTATTTTTTCCCCATGTCTTCGACCTTGAAATTTCATTTCCCAAAAAGGAAAAAGATGCCAGCAGTAGATATCAATTGGTATGATGGACTGGATAATTTGCCTCCTATACCGGAAGGCTACGGTGTATCCGGACTGGATCCCAATATTCCTGCACCAAGTACAGGGAAATTGGAACCCGCCAAACTAAATCCTGGGAAAATTATCTATAGCAAGGATTTGATATTTAAAGGTGGCTCTCATGCTAGCACCTTGCAGATTATTCCAGCAACGAAAGCCAAGGAAATGGAGTCTCGGTTACCGGAAGTACCACAATCACCGTCAAATCACTTTGCCAATTTCTTAAAAGGTTGTAAAGGTGAAGAAAAGACCCGCTCGGCTTTTGAAATTGCAGGTCCTCTGAGCCAAGTATTTTGTTTGGGTGTAATTGCACAACGCTTAAACAGTAAGTTGATCTTGAATACACAGACAAAAGAAGTGACTAATGATAAGTTTGCCAATGCACTCTTAGCTGGACCTCCACCTGCGAGAGGCTGGGAGCAGTATTATAAGATGTAATGGACCAGTAACTGGGCATAGAAAGTAAAGGGCAATGTGAACATTGCCCTTTTTGTTTTTGAAATGAAAAGTCTTTCCTGAAATATACGATTTGCTTGCTCTTTATATAAAAGAACTGGAAAGGAGGAAAAAGCATGATAATCCCAAGCAAATTGAGACAAATCAGCGCTATTTTGATCAGTCCTAGTAGAGCGTAATTCTCCTCCCTTAGGTATATTTGTGATGCAGCAATTCAATTTTTAAACCTTAACGTCATGTATAAAGTATCCCTGCTCTTTATAGGCATTGTAGCATTGGTCCTTAATGCCAATGGTCAAAGTTCATCAACCCAATCTTTTCAGGCAACCCATCGGTATCTTAAAATTCCAATTAAAAATGGTGCTCCCAAACGTCATGTTGAGGTATGGCTGGGAAATGATAAAGTAAGGTGGTTTGATGCCGAACTGGCTGATAGTACCTATGATTGGATAGCCTATCTTGATATAGGGAAGTGGAAGGGACAGCAGCTTAAGGTGGTGGCAAATACATCAGACAAAGAAATTCCTTTGTTTAATCCTATTGCACAGAGTGATACCGATGATACCGATAAGGTCTATGCTGAAGATCGGAGGGGACAATTTCATTTTTCGGCCAAGAGAGGTTGGTTGAATGATCCGAATGGTCTGGTCTTTTTTAATGGACAATATCACTTATTTTTTCAACATAATCCCTATGGAACCAATTGGGGCAATATGCATTGGGGGCATGCCGTGTCCTCCGATCTGTTACATTGGAAGGAATTGGGAGAGGCTTTATATCCAGACGAATCTGGCGTGATGTTTAGCGGTGGAGCTGTAGTGGATAGTAACAATACCGCTGGTTTTGGAAAAAATGGAGTAACAAGCCCTATGATCCTGTTTTATACGGCTGCGGAAAAATCATGGGGGCAGGGTTTGGCATATAGTCTGGACGGTCAGAAATTTGAGAAAATGCCAAACCATATTTTGGATAAAATAACAGCAGGAAACCGAGATCCGAAGGTAATTTGGCATGGCCCCTCGAAGCAATGGGTTCTTGTACTTTATGTTGAAGAGGACCAGGAACAACACACGATGCAGATTTTTACCTCAAAGGATTTGAAAATGTGGACATTTGCGAGCAAAATAAAAGGCGGGCGGGGTAATGACCGTTATTTATTTGAGTGTCCCGAATTCTTTGAATTAGCGGTAGACGGTAACCCGAACAATAAAAAATGGGTTTTGACGGGGGCTAATAGCCAATATGCGATCGGAGAGTTTGATGGAAAATCTTTTCATCCTGAGATCGAGCGCCTGTTTAGTCAATATGGTCGTGATTATTATGCCGCGCAAACTTTTAGCAATGAACCGAAGGAGCGACGCATTGAAATCGGCTGGTGGCGCACACATACAAATCAAGGGAACTCCGCTTTTAATCAATCCATGAGTGTGCCGATGGAACTCAAATTGAAAAGTACGGAAAAGGGTATTCGCCTTTTTCGGGAGCCGGTGACAGAATTGCAAAAATTAAGAAAAGAAAAACTCAGCATCAGCCGAAAGAAAATTAGTTCGAACGATTCAAGTTTGTTTCAGCAGTTCAACGCTGAAATTGCTGAATTGGATTTGGTCATCGATCCACAACAAGCCAAAAATATTCAGAT
Organism: Sphingobacterium sp. HSC-15S19; assembly: GCF_050433745.1. NCBI lineage: Bacteria > Pseudomonadati > Bacteroidota > Sphingobacteriia > Sphingobacteriales > Sphingobacteriaceae > Sphingobacterium > Sphingobacterium sp. HSC-15S19. The sequence goes on along the minus strand of NZ_JBNPWQ010000011.1, from coordinate 180,020 downwards.
CAATGTGAGGGGCTTGGCAATTAATTATAACGTTTCGACCGAAGAGCTCCTTGTTGATAATGTAAGGGCTCAGGTACCGCTGCGAAATAAAAAACTCGCATTGAAGTTGCTTGTCGATCGGACAGGACTCGAGCTTTTCGCACAAAATGGCGAAGTTTATATGCCTATAAATTATAATTTTGATCGGAATAATTTAACTTATCAGCTGGTAGCTTTTAATGGTGAAGCCGTATTGGAATCTGCTGACCTCTATACCCTTGACGGTATATGGATTAAATAACACTTTTATGATATAGCAATAATGGAGAGACTGTTTTTGTCAATTCGGTAGGATGATAAAAATAGTGCTGGAAGATTATATTTTTTTGGTCATTTAAAAAAAAGGTTTTCAAACGGGGAGAATGAAAACCTTAAATAACCAATTATAAACCTAAATTATGATGATACAAAGGTAAGTGTATTTCCTACACTATGCAAATTTATTTTAAAAAATAATTTAATATTCTTTAAACAAGCTATAGGAAGTACCTATTTTTATAAGAGTAAACTGTCTTTTTTTACGAAAACGGACTGCTCTCTGCATGCTTTTGCACGCTTTGGCTTCGGGGACTTTAATTCGTGGACTTTAAAAAGCATCAGTTGTAGATAGTTCGCTATTTTAGAAGCATGGAAAATTTAGAAGTATGGATGCGTGGACCTATTGAAGGGATTCCCGCTCTTCTCCAACCTGTTGCTCATGCACTCTTGCAAGTTGATGAGGATGTTTTAAAGTATACTAAGCAGCTGTCCTCAGCGCATCTCTGGACAAAACCGGGGGGCAATGCCAGTATAGGTTTTCACCTGCAACATATTTGTGGGGTGATCGATCGCATGTTTACTTATGCCGAAAATAAATCCTTGTCGGATGAGCAATTTGAGGACCTCCATAAGGAAGGTATAGAAAATAGCGATGTGAGCGTAACAGCGCTTGTAGAAAACTTACACCGACAGATTCAGCAATCCGTGCAAAAACTAGCGATAATTGATCCGGAAACCTTGACGGAAGTGCGTTTTTTGGGTAGAAAACGGATCCCTACGACCTTGATTGGTTTGTTGTTCCACGCTGCTGAGCATGCACAGCGCCATGTTGGCCAATTACTGGTAACGGCACGATGTATCAATTAAAAACAAACTATATTTTTGTCCGCTAGACGTTATGATTTTTGAACTTGTTGTAACTTTTCTCCCCATTTCCCAAGTTCTTGAATAATTGGTTTGAGTTCATAACCCAGCGCAGTCAGCTCATAGAGTACACGTGCCGGTACCTCTGCATATACAGTACGTTTTATAATGTTATCCTCTTCCAGCTTTCGCAATTGTAGGGTGAGCATACGTTCAGTGATACCAGGTAAACATTTTTTGATTTCAGAATAACGTAGCGCGCCATTGATGAGATAACAACAAATGGCTAGCGCCCATTGACCGCCAATCACATTAGCGGCAAAGACTTCGGGGCAATTACGCTCAAGTTGCTTTTTATTTGAAAAGTTAGTGGAACTCGTCTTGATTTTAGTCATACGCACATTTTTTATAGTACCTAACATTGGGTTACTGATAGGGCAAAATAAGAATTATGTCGCTACTTTTAAATCACAGTCATGTCGTTTATTAAAATTGCCGCAATGAATTGGCTAGACCTGGTGACTTGTGCATATATACATAAATAAAAATATGAAAACATTAATAGTCGTTATTCACCCTAATTTTGCCACCTCCCTCGTGAATAAAAGTTGGGTTGAGGCATTGGAAAACCAATCCGATCGTTATGATATCCATCAGTTGCACCAAGTCTATGTGGATGGTAAAATTGATGTCGTGGCAGAACAGCAGATGATGGAGAAATATGATAAAATTGTATTTCAATTCCCCTTTTATTGGTTTAACTGTCCGCCTTTTTTTAAGCAGTGGTTGGATGAGGTGCTTACCTACGGGTGGGCTTACGGTAAAAAAAGCGGGTATAAACTGGAAGGAAAGAAAATCGCATTGGCGATTTCGGTTGGGATAGACGAGCAGGAGTATGGGGTTAAGGGTAAGTATAAATATAGCATGGAGCAATTAACAAGTCCTTTTGAAATTACTTTTGACTATGTTAAAGCGAATTATCAAAAGCCTTTCGTCTTTTACGGAATAGAAAAAGAGTCATCCAAAGAATGGATAGCGCAAAGTGTTTCGCAGTATCTCAGTTTTTTGGAGCAGTTTTAGTCCATAAATATGAAGGCAAAATTATCGTTATTGGCGAATCCTTCAAAAAGATGTTTACCTAGAAAGCATCCTGAAAAGGATGCTTTCTTTTTTTGTTCTAGCGTGTTGTATAACCACCATTGGCAAATATTGTCTGCCCCGTTATCCACCAGCCATCGGTGACCAAAAACTCCACCAAGGGGGCAATGTCTTTTATGTCTGTTAGTCCGCCCAATGCTGATGCAGATTTATGGTAGGCAACAGCATCCTCGCTTTCCTGCCCGTAGAAAAAAGGCGTATCCATTGGCCCCGGGGCCACAGCTGTGACCGAGATTCCTCGTTCACCAAATTCTTTAGATGCAGCTCTCGTAAAATGCTCTACTGGAGCCTTCAGTCCTTCATAAGTAGAGTATAATCCTGTATAGGCTGCCAATAATGAGGTTACAATAGTACAGATTTTGCCATTTGCATTCAGTTTTTTACCCGCTTCCCGAATAAAAAAATAGGCAACTTTTGAATTGATATCGCTCATGCTGTCATATTCTTCGACTGTGGTATCCACAATTGGCTTTTTCAAGACTTTACCAACGGTATTTATTGCAATATCTACACCACCAAACTGCTCAATAGCAACATCAAAAAGTTTCGTGATATGTTCAATTTTGGTCAGGTCAGCTTGGACTAATATTGCTTCTGCACCTGCGGATTTTACCGCTTCCAGTGTTTGGTCAGCGTCTGCTTTGGTGTTCTCACTGTTGTAATGGATTACCAGTTTTGCCCCTTTAGCTGCAAAATCCCGACTTAATAATCCACCAAGATTTTTTGCACCTCCAGCAATGAGGACAACTTTTCCTTTTACATCATTTCTTGCCATAATAATTTAAATTTTGATTATAGCAAATTTCACAAATGTTAAGGGCTCCGTTATGGTGAACTTTTCGCTTTTTGCAATTGACGAAATTGTGAAGGGGACATGCCCTCATATTTTTTGAAAAATTTGGTGAAGTTGGAAGGGTCATAGGTCAGCCTTTGTGCGATCTCCGATATGGTTAACTCGTTATTAGCGAGTAGGCTCTTGGTGCAGGTCAATATTTTTTGTACATAAAAATGACAAGGGTGATTCCCTGACGTTTCCTGTATTATCTTGATGAGATGCTTTTGTGAGATACAAAGTATGTTTGCGATGTCCTGAAGCTCCAGCATTTCTATACTGACTCCGCTGATCAATTCCGCCAGATGACGATCCAGTAACTCAAAATATTTTATCGTAATTTCTTCACGTCTTTTCTTATTGGGAGGCAATACTGTATTCATCTTAATCTTTTTCGAGTTGTTAGGTTAAATATAACCAATTTGGACTATACGAAATAGTTTATCCAAAATAGATTCGTGTTGATTGGATGTATGTCTAAAAATTAGCTTAGAGGATTTATGGAGAAGGGGGCTGTGGATTACCGGACGATTAAATTGTAAATTCGTATACTTGTAGAATTCCGGGAGGAATTCGCAATTTTTATAATCCCGCATAAAAATAAACAGCGTATAATATGCAGATACTTTTAGTAGAGGACGATCGCCGGATTAGCAGCTTTGTGGTGAAAGGTCTGGAAGAAATGGGGCATCAGGTCATTTTAGTTGAATCTGCGGAAGCTGCACGTGAATGGATCAATGCAGATTCTTTGGATATTATTGTACTTGATATCATGTTGCCCGGAATTGATGGTATCCAGTTTACGAAGATGGTCAGGTATCGAAAAAATCATATTCCGATATTGATTTTGAGTGCTTTAGGGGAGATTGAAGATAAGGTCGAGGCCTTGGAAAGTGGTGCCGATGACTATCTCGTCAAGCCGTTTTCCTTTAAGGAATTGGTGAGTCGTATCAAAGCCCTGGTACGCCGGGACAATTATAAAAACGTGCCAAAGGACAGTAGCGTAGAAATTCGTGATTTAAAAGTGGATCTTGAACGTTATGAAGTTCATAAGAATGGTAAAAATGTCGATCTCTCTCCCAAAGAATTTAAACTATTTAAGTATCTGATCGAAAATCGAAATAAAACGCTTTCACGGACTGCAATCTTGCAGGCCGTTTGGGGAATCGATTTTGATAACAGCACCAATGTCGTCGATGTGTACGTTTCTTATCTAAGAGGCAAGGTTGATGAAGGGAGCGATACCTCCATTATCAAAACGGTGAAAGGAGTCGGTTATATGCTTACAACGGACTGACAATGAATTTAAAAATTCGGCTTACACTCTTTTCTACGCTGGTATTCACCATTATTTTTGGGCTTGCAACGCTAGTCATCTACTGGATATTTTATAATTCCTCGGAACGACATCTGATCAGTTCCCTCGAAAAAAATGCGAAAATAGCTGGTATATATTACCTCGAGGCAGATGAGCAGAGCCCACTAAAGCATTTGGAATCTAAAAATCAATATGAAAGCCTGGTTAAACGTGCCATGGTAGCAGTTTATAACGCCGAAGGAAAAGTAAGTTATGGCGGTATGCGTTTTGATAGTCAAATTAATAAGGATTTGCTGAGCCAGCTGAAATCAGACAAAACGATTTATTTTAAAACAGAAGATAGCTTTTATTTTGGTTTGTATTATCCAGACAATCAGGGCGATTTTTTTGTGTTTGTCAAAGAGTCGAGCGCAGATTTTGATCATCAGTTGAATCGTTTGCTCATTACGCTTGTCTTTGTTTTTCTCGTTGCATTGATCAGTATTGCCTTGTTGTCGGTTTGGCTGAGTAAATATGCTTATCTCCCCATTCGTAAAGTGATCCAAGAAATTCGGCATAAGGATTTAAGCACGATTCAGGAGCCCCTGACGACTATAAAAACGAAGGACGAACTACAAGATCTTATTGAAAGTTATAATGCGCTCCTACGTCGGATCAGCGAAAATATGATTATTAGAAAGAACTTTGTCAGCTATGTTTCACACGAGTTTCGAACACCTTTGGCGGGAATCCTGGGCTCAATGGAGGTCTTCGGTACAAAGGTCAGAAGTGAAGAAGAATATCATGAATTGGCCGAAACCATTACTGAGCATGTGAATTTTCTGAATCAGCTTATTGGTAATTTTCTATTGCTGACCGAAGATCAGGCCCTGAAACGTTCACTGGAAACCTTTCGCATAGACGAGATCGTATGGGATCTTGTACCTAAGTTTTCGAGATCATTTGCCGTGCCCTTGAAAGTCGATATACAGGTCGATGAACCGCGATACTTTAATTTTCGGGGCAATAAGATGCTCGTTAGTCTGTCTATTTCCAATTTAATCGAAAATGCACTTAAATATGCAAATGGGCAGGAAGTTCTTGTCCGAATGACAGGTGTAAATGGCAGGCTGTCTTTGCAAATCATAGACCATGGTATTGGTATCCCACAAGCCGAGCTGGAGTCTGTGAAACAGACTTTCTATCGTGGATCAAATGTTGGTAAAGTTAAGGGCAGCGGCATCGGTCTCTCTTTTGCGCAGATTGTATTTAAGGATCAAGGGGTAGACTTTGATATTCGTTCAAATGATCTAGGTACAACGGTATCGCTATTATTCCCCCAGTTCTAATCATTTTCTAATCCCTTCTAATCAAACTTTAATTTAACCTAAAGTTGCCTGTAATCCCTGTCATTTAGTTTTGTGAAAATTCAAAATTAAGTGAGAAAACTACGTATTACATTATTTTTACTTCTTGGCCTGAATAGCAAGCTATTTTCGCAGGAGGCGGTTGAAAACCGTTTGCGAAAGGCGGAGATCGAGCAGATATTCCTTACCCATAACCTGACCTTAATGGCGCAGCGTTTTCATATGCAGCAAGCCGAAGCTGCTGTGCTTCAGGCAAAGTTGTGGCCCAATCCAACGATTTCCATCTCCGAAGTCAATCTTTGGAAAAACCCTTCCAGCGAATCCTTTCCAGCGCTGATCGGAAATTACGGTAAGTATCAGCAGGTGGCGATCGAGCTGGAACAGACCATCGAAATGGCTGGCAAACGAAAAAAGAGAGTGCAATTGCAGCTTCTCGAAAAAGAAAATGCCCAGCTTCAATTTGAAGAATTGCTGCGGAACCTAAAATATGATCTCCGGAGCCAATGTCTCGAATTACAGATTCTGCAGGAAAAGGAGAAGTTATACAATAGTCAGGTGGATATCTTTCAGACGTTGGCAAAATCATACCAAAATCAGTGGAAAGAAGGCAATGTAAGTGAGATGGACTACCTCAGGATTCAAAGCGAGTCTATCGCATTTGGTAACAAACTGAATGAAATCCAACAGGAAAAAATTACAAAAATGAATGAGGTTGCGCGCTATCTCGGAGACAAAGGGACCGCACTCACTATATCAGATACGATCGGCATTCCGCATTTTCTCCAGGGAAAAAAACAGGAGTGGAAAATGATGGCGCTCGACAATCGCAGCGACTATAAGATCATCCATAACGAATTGAAGAAAAGTGATGCTCAGCTGAAAATAGAAAAGGCCGAACGTATACCAGATTTGCAGGTCTCCATGAATTACGACCGTGGTGGAAATATCATGCGCGATTTTATAGGGCTGGGGGTTGCTATGGATCTTCCTCTATTTAACCGGAACCAGGGGAATATCAAAATCGCTAAGCTGGAACTTGAGAAAAATAAAGTGGAAATCGAGCAATTTCGTATCGACATCGAACGGGAGATCGACTTCCTTTCGGAGCGGCTCAGCAACCTTGAAACGAGTTTGAAGACAACGGATATCGGCTTTGATGGTAAATTGGACGTAGCGCTAGAACGCTATGTGCGCAATTTCCAACAACGGAGACTGACCATCGTTGAATTTATAGATTTTATCAATAATTATATGGAAAACAAAGAATCAATATTGGAACGCAGGGCGAAATATCTTCAGTATAAGGAGGAACTGATGTACTTGATCGGAAAGGATATTTTCTCATGAAAAGTAATTTTTTAACGCCATTGACACTGCTGTCTATTTGTTTAGTGTGGAGCTGTCAGCCGGCGAAAAATGAAGAGCAGCCTATTCCAGCTGCTAAAGGCTTTTGTCTTAGCGCCGACTTTAAAAACCAAATTAAAATTGATTCGATACAGAAGCGAACGGTATTTGAACAGATCGCTTTAAATGGGGTTATCCAATACGATCAGGATGAACTTGCAGCGCTAAAGAGCCCTATACCTGGTATCGTGCAGTCTGTTTCGGTCAAGATGGGCGATTATGTAGAAAAAGGACAGATTCTGGTATCGCTTAAAGGGACCTCGGTCAATGATTTAGGAAAGGAACTGCGGGAACTTGAAAATAGCAAGCGGTTGACGGAGAGTAAATTGTTTAACCTGCGTAGCCTGCTGAAAGATGGTATGGCTTCCCAGCGGGAGCTGGAAGAGATGGAAAGTGAATTGAAAGCCGTGCAGATTGGAATCCGCCATGTGAAAGCGAACATGAGTTTGCTGAATGGTTCCTCGGAAAATGGTGTGTTTTACATCCGTGCGCCCAAAGCTGGCTATATCGTAGATAAAAAGGTGAGTCCTGGTATGACTGTTGGCGATGACGCCGATTTGCTGTCGGTCAGTAAGCTGAATGAGGTATGGGTTTCGGTCAATATCTATGCAAATAATTTACCTTTTGTTAAAAACGGGGCTCCTGTCAAGATCACTACACTGGCTTATAAAGGTGAAACTTTTGACGGTTATATTGATCAGGTCGCCAACTTCTTTGATCCGGAAGAACGTGTGGTCAAAGCGCGCGTGAAGTTGTTGAATAAAGACCTGAGATTGAAGCCAGGCATGAGCGTGGATGTGCTGGTCGAAAAGGCCGTTTCGGGACAGGAAGAGCGTATGCTGGCAATTCCGAAAGATGCCATTATCCTCCATAACAATCAGAATTTCGTTGTACGCTATAAAAATGACTGTGACCTGTCGGTTAAAGCTGTTGATATTGTCGCTGAGAATGAAACATACGCTTTTGTCAAATCTGGTGTAGTCGAGGGAGATCAGGTGCTGACGGAGAATGAGCTGATCGTATTTGATGAACTGATAAATAGGTAGGATGAAGAAAGTTGTACAAAATATTGTTTCATTCTCATTGAAACATTCCTTGGTCGTCCTGTTTTTTACGCTGGCATTATTGTTCGGCGGGATATATGCCTACCTCCATACACCGATTGAGGCTTTCCCCGATGTGACCAACACACGGGTTAGGATTATCACACAGTGGCCCGGGCGCAGTGCTGAAGAAATAGAAAAGTTCGTTACACTGCCTGTTACCAAAGAAATGAATACCATTCCAAAGAAAACGGATGTTCGTTCCATCTCCTTGTTTGGGTTATCTGTTGTAACGATTCAATTTGAGGATGGGGTAGCGGATTTTTATGCCCAACAGTATGCGGGTAATAAGATGCGTTCCATTGAGTTACCGGAAGGTGCTGAGAGTTCAATCGAACCACCATCTGGTGCTACCGGAGAAATTTTTCGCTATGTGGTGAAAAGTAATCTTCCGATCAAGGAAGTCTCTGCCATTCAGGATTGGGTGATTGAACGGGAGCTTGTCGGTGTGCCCGGCGTGGCGGATGTCGTCAGCTTTGGGGGGGAGGAAAAGATCTATGAAATAAAGATCAATCCAACAGAGTTGGCCAATTATAACCTGTCGCCACTGGATGTTTATGAAGCCGTATCACGTTCGAATATAAATGTCGGCGGCGATGTGATCCAGAAAGGAAATCAGGCTTATGTTGTGCGTGGGGTAGGCCTATTGGATAAGATCGATGATATCGGTAATATTTTGATCAAGGTGGTCGGCAATACACCGATTTTAGTCAAGCATGTTGCAGAAATAGAATTAGGCGCAAAACCGCGACTCGGACAGGTGGGACTCAACCAGGAAGATGATCTTGTCCAGGGAATCGTCATTATGCTCAGGGGAGAAAATCCATCTGCAGTTGTGACAAAGTTAAAAGAAAAAATAGTGGAGCTGAATCAACGTATTTTACCTGCAAATGTCAAGATTGAACCCGTTATTGATCGCACAAAACTGGTGAATAATACCGTGCATACGGTTTCCAAAAACCTGATAGAGGGGGTTCTTCTGGTTTCGATTATTGTCTTTATCTTTTTGAACAACTGGAAGACAACCTTTATCGTTGCATCGGTGATCCCATTGGCCTTCCTATTTGCGATTATTTGTTTGAAAATACAGGGGCTCCCTGCAAATTTGATTTCCATGGGGGCATTGGACTTTGGATTGTTGCTCGAAGGAACGCTGGTCATCGTGGAGACTGTTTTTGTCTCTTTGGAAAAAGAGGCTCATCGGCTCGGGACGGAACGCTTTAATAAAATCTCCAAACTAGGGATCATTAAGAAAGGTGCCGGCTCTGTAGCAGGCTATATCTTTTTTGCCCTATTGATCTTGATTGTCGCATTGACGCCGATTTTCTCTTTTCAAAAGGTGGAAGGAAAGATGTTCTCACCATTGGCCTTTACGCTCGGCTATGCCTTGTTGGGGTCCTTGATCCTGAGTTTGACCTATGTGCCCGCGATGTGTAAATACTTATTGAAAAAGAATATCAAAGAAGATGAGAATAAGATCACTAAGGTCAGCCGCAATGCCATTTTTAAAGGTTTTAGGAAAGCTTTCGACCATCCAAAATGGACATTGTCGATTTTTATTGCTGCTTTGCTCGTCTGTATTTTTCGGTTTAGCCATTATGGTTCAGAGTTTCTTCCGAAACTGAATGAAGGTGCAATTTATGTCCGCGCAACCTTACCCAATAGTGTCAACCTAGAAGAATCTGTGAAGCTGACCAAAACCATGAAAGCAAAATTGATGAAGCAGTTTGACGAGATTGATTTTATCATGACGCAAACAGGCCGCCCCAATGATGGTACAGATCCAACCGGTTTTTTCAATATTGAATTCAATATTGAATTGAAACCCGAAGGCGAGTGGAAAAGAAAACTGTCAAAAGAGAAATTGATTGGTCAGATGCGGGATAGTCTACAGACTTTTCCGGGAATAAATTTCGGTTTTAGCCAGCCGATCCAGGATAATGTAGAGGAGTATGTAGCCGGAGTAAAAAGTCCGCTGGTAATCAAAATTTTTGGTGAGAATTTACAAGATTTAGAAAATAAAGCCAATAAGTTTGCCGAATCACTTAAAAAGGTGAACGGTATTACGGACATCAATGTTTTCAAAAATATCGGTTTGCCTGAACTAAGGATTCAGCTGCATGATTCGAAAATGGCCAAATATGGTGTTTCGACCAAGGATGTGCAATCTGTGATCGAAATGACTATTGGCGGGCAATCTGTGACACATTTCTATGAAAACGAGCGCATCTTTGATGTACGTCTCCGCTTCCAAAAATCGTATCGTGACAATCCTGAGAAGATCGGAAATATCATCATTCCCACGATGAATGATCAAAAAGTACCACTGCGGGAGATCGCAACAATAGATTATCATACCGGTCCGGCATTTATTTACAGAGAGGGCAATTCCCGTTATATTGGTGTTGGCTTCAACATTGAAGGTCGGGATTTGGGAAGTACAATTGCCGATGCAAAAAAACAGATAGAAAAAGATATTAAACTGCCCAAATCTTATAAGGTCGTGTGGGCCGGAGAATTCGAAAGTAAGGAACGGGCTACAAAACAGCTGATGAATGTTGTGCCAATTTCTCTTATTTTGATTTTACTCTTGCTGTATGCCAATTTTGGCAACGTCAAAGATACGTTGATCTCTTCGCTTACACTGGCATTTGCATTTATAGGTGGTTTTGTATCGCTGTGGGTTACTGGGACGACATTTGGAATTTCGGCGGGTATCGGATTTATTATTCTCTTTGGTGTAGCCACGATTGACGGCATTGTTTTAATAGGGATAATGAAAGAAAATCTGTTGAATAAAATGAGCTTGAAACCCGCTATTTATGAAGCTGTAAAAAGCCGGATCAGACCCATCCTAATGATTGCGTTAATGGGGGCAATGGGGTTATTACCGGCCGCACTTTCAAACGGAATGGGATCTGAAATCCAAAAACCCTTCGCTATTATGATTGTCGGCGGATTGATTATTTGTATGATTCTATCGTTTTCTGTACTGCCAGTCGTTTTTTACTTCTCTTATAAAAAGGAGAACCGCGATTAGTTACCCATTTTTAATTATTATATACGATACAAAGGTTGCCTGTCAGACAGTGCAACCTTTGTTATTTCTAATCTGCAGCTATACATTCCATAATAGCTGTCGAAATTTTACGCCGATAAACATGTATATATATCTTTTACATGCTATTTTTTGTAAATCTTGTTATAAATGTTGAACTTACATTTAAGTTACTGAAGTCAAATTTCAACTTTAAAGGCACTAATCTGAAGTTTTGCTGAAATAAGTTATAAATCTGTATTTAAAATTAGAAAGCCATTCTTCCGCTTCTTCATGAGTTGTATTTACTAGAAAAGGTCAATATTAGGTCAGTGTTGATTAATTCATAAGAAGATTGACCTCGCTATTCCAAATAGATTTGTGATAAAGAAATATTAAAATAATACGCTATGGCACAATTTAAATGGGAAGGAATTTATCCTGCAATGTTATCACCATTTGATGAAAATGGAAATTTGGATTTTGATATGTTTGGTAAAAACATTGAAGCACAATTGGATGGAGGTGTTCACGGTTTGATTATCGCTGGATCATTGGGTGAAGCAAGTGTTTTGAGTACGGAAGAAAAGTATGATTTATTGACATATGCGTTGAAGGTTGTCGCTGGGCGTGTACCGGTGTTGTTGAATATTGCAGAAAATACAACTGCTGCAGCGATCAAAGTGGCTCAAACGAGTGAAGAATTGGGCGCAGACGGTTTGATGTTATTGCCACCGATGCGCTATAGAGCTGATGATAGAGAAGCAGTCGCTTATTTTCGTGCTGTTGCACAAAGTACCAAATTGCCAATTTTAATCTATAACAACCCTGTTGACTATAGTACTTATGTATCGCTGGACATGTTTGAGGAACTCTTATTGGAACCAAATATTCAGGCGGTGAAAGAGTCTACACGAGATTTAACAAATATCACGCGTTTGAAAAATCGTTTTGGTGATCGATTAAAGATTATGGCTGGTGTAGATACCTTAGGACTCGAGTCTTTGATGTTAGGGGCTGATGGTTTAGTTGCTGGACTGGTCGATGCATTTCCAAGAGAAACTGTGGCCATGTACGATCTTGTAAAGGCTGGCGAGTACAGCAAAGCTGTAGAAATATACCGTTGGTTTATGCCTTTATTGGAATTGGATATTCATCCTAAGTTGGTCCAATATATTAAATTGGCAGCGACAGCCGAAGGAATTTCAACACCTTATACACGCGCTCCCAGATTGCCATTGATCGGCGAGGAAGAACAACGCGTTAAAAAAATTATTGCAGATTCAATCGCAACCAGACCACAATTATAGGAATGCTTCTGAACTTTCTGGACGAAGGTTCAGAAAATTTCCTTTTTTAGGGCCGGATAAAAATAGGCGAAAAGGACCTTCTTATTATATTTAATGCCGCAAGGAATGAAGATATCGGGAAGGTTTTTATTGATTTTTGAAGATAGATACTTACAATAAAAACAAAAGGAATGGATAGAAACGAAAATGAGATTGATTACGTCGTAAAACAGGCGGAGGCTGGGTTTCAGTTTCTTCAAAAAACTGATGTCATTGAACGGGCGGAATTGATGTATGCCATTGCCGCAGAAATTGAGGCATTGGGAGACGTCCTGATTGAAACGGCCCATCTGGAAACGGCCCTTCCTTTGGGAAGACTGCAAGGTGAAAAAGCGAGAACGGTCAATCAGTGGCGTCGATATGCCGATGCTGTGCGAACTGGTTTATACAGTGAAGTACGCATTGATCGAGACCCAAATGGCCAATTTGATTTACGGAAGTATAATAAAGGGCTTGGTCCTGTTGTGGTTTTTGGCGCAAGTAATTTCCCTTTCGCTTTTTCAACAGCAGGTGGGGATACCGCCAGTGCCATTGGTGCGGGCTGTTCAGTTATCGTAAAAGCGCATCCCGCTCATCTTAAAACCTCGCAATTAATGGCTGACGCTATTGATCGGGCGATTTCAAAACAAGGAGCTCCAACTGGCGTTTTTAATCATGTGCTGTCGGATTCATTTGCTACTGGACAACAATTGGTCCGCCACAGATTCGTAAAAGCAGTCGCATTTACAGGTTCTTTCCGTGGCGGGAAAGCTTTATTTGATCTGGGCCAGTCAAGACCTGATCCTATTCCGGTATTTGCCGAAATGGGGAGCGTAAATCCGGTTTTTCTTTTACCGGACTACTTAGCTAGCAATCTGGAACCTTTTGCTAAGCAGTATATTGCCTCATTGCTTTTAGGTGTTGGTCAATTTTGTACCAATCCAGGTGTTCTGGTAAGTATTGGCGGCGAACAGCTAGATCTTCTTAAAGCGGCGTTGAAGAAAGAACTTCAAGCTGCCGCGACCGGCAAAATGCTGCACGCAGGAATATTGGATAGCTACAACCGTTTAAAAGGGGAAATGGTTCAATACGATGGTGTCAGTATATTGGAAGAAGGGCAGGATAATACAGGGCAAGATTTTGCGCAGGCCCTGCTTGCTGAGGCGGAAGCAAGCCAAGTTTTGGCTAATCCTAAGTTATTGGAAGAGGTTTTTGGACCTTTTGGGCTAATTATATCTTGTGCGGACCTCAATGAAATGAAAAATGTAATGGAGCAGCTCGAAGGACAGATTACCATCACTTTTGCGGCATCGGCGCAGGATATCCGCGAATGCCAGGCACTCTTTTCAATTGCACAGGACAAATGTGGAAGGCTTTTGTTTCAGGGGATGCCAACTGGGGTTGAAGTACAGTATGCTATGCATCATGGCGGACCTTATCCGGCAACCACAGATGCACGTTTCACTTCTGTCGGGCCCGATGCAGTAAAGCGCTTTATTCGTCCCATTAGTTTTCAAAATTGGCCAAATGAATTTTTGCCTAAAGAACTGCAGGACGGAAACCCATTACAAATTGACCGTTTGGTCAACCAGCAATGGACTAAAGCATAATAGAAACAAGTGACCATATAAACAAGTAACCAGAAATGAAGAAGACTTTTTTTTGTATTGATTCGCATACCTGTGGTTGTCCCGTGCGATTGGTGGCCGGTGGAACCCCATTGTTACAAGGAAACTCGATGATGGAGCGCAGGTTACATTTTATACGTGAATACGATTGGATCCGTATGGGATTGATGTTTGAACCAAGGGGCCATGACATGATGAGTGGCAGTATGCTTTATCCACCCTTTGATCCGCAAAATGATATTGGTGTCCTTTACATTGAGACCAGTGGTTGTCTACCGATGTGTGGACATGGGACTATTGGTACAGTGACGATTGCTATAGAGGAGGGCCTAGTTCAACCTAAGGTTCCCGGAAAATTAAGGTTGGAAACTCCGGCTGGACTTGTACATATCGACTATGTCCAAGAGGGATCTAAGGTGAAAAGCGTAAAGCTTACCAACGTCAAATCCTTTTTATACGCTGAAGCCTTAACGGTCGATTGCCCGGATCTAGGCAACATCAGCGTTGACGTTGCCTACGGTGGAAACTTTTACGGCATTATTGACCCACAGACTAATTTTCAAGATATCAGTTCTTATTCAGCAAGCCAGCTCATTCATTATGGAAAAATAATCCGGCAGCTGCTGAATGAAAAATATTCTTTTGTTCATCCCGAAGATGCTAATATACATGGATTGACTCACATCCAATGGACGGGAAATCCTAAGCTTCCTAACTCATCAGGGCGTAATGCTGTATTGGTTGGCGATAATGCATTAGACCGTTCTCCATGCGGTACAGGTACATCAGCCCGTATGGCGCAATGGTATGCTAGAGGGAAACTCAAGAAAGGGATGGAGTTTATACATGAAAGTTATATCGGGTCACAATTTACCGGTAAAATTGAAGCTGAAACAACCGTCGATGGCAGACCGGCCATTGTCCCATCCATAGAAGGCTGGGCACGGATAACAGGCTATAATACCATTTTCTTGGATGATGAGGATCCTTATTTTGGCGGTTTTCAAGTGATTTAATAGTTCAGGTGATTTAAAAAAATAATAAGACAAGAGCAACGTGAAAGAAAATAATAGAGGTACGGTTGTCGTCGTTGGTGCAGGAATTGCAGGACTTGCTTCCGCCTATTACCTTGTAAGAGACGGATGGAATGTGAAAATCCTCGAAAAAAATACCTTGGACAATAACTGTTCTTATGGCAATGCCGGCATGATTGTCCCCAGTCATTTTACGCCCTTGGCTGCCCCTGGTATTGTAGCGCAGGGGATAAAGTGGATGTTCAATAGTAAAAGCCCTTTTTATGTACGGCCTTCGCTAAATCCACGAATGATCAATTGGGGATTGAAGTTTTTAAAACATGCTAATCGCTCACATGTAGAACAGCATGCGACTGCAATACGTGATTTGAATCTCTACAGCAGCAGATTATATGATGAATTGGCGCAGGAGGAAGGGTTTGATTTTGAACTGAAGCAGAACGGGATCCTGATGATGTATAAATCTAAGGAAATGAAGCATGAAGAAATTGAATTGGCTCATCGTGCTCAGGATCTTGGACTTGATGTCGATATTCTAGAGGGAAATGCCGTTCAAGAACTGGAGCCTAATCTGAAGCTGGATGTTTTAGGTGCTATACTTTATCGCTGTGATGGAAAATTATACCCACCAAAGTTAATGCGGCAATTGATTCAATATTTGAAAGCCGCAGGGGTCGCTTTTTTCGAAGAAACAGAGGTCAGTAAATTTATAACAGCCGGAAATAAGGTGAAAGAGGCGATCAGCAACAAAGGAAGTTTTCAGGCGGATGCTTTTGTCTTGACTGGTGGCGCTTATTTACCGCAGCTGACATCAAAGTTGCACGTAAATACACCGCTTATGCCAGGAAAAGGGTATTCTTTTATGTATCAGCCCGAGAAAGAGAATACATTGAATCATGCGGCATTATTACTGGAGGCTCGTGTTGCTGTAACCCCCATGAATGGCCAGATCCGATTCAGCGGTACGATGGAATTGGGACCAGCAAATGACAAAATTTATGAAAACCGTGTCCGCGGAATTGTAGAATCCATTCCTAAATATTATCCGGAATTGAAGGTCGATTACCCAAGCGAAAAAATATGGTATGGTTACAGACCCTGCTCGCCTGACGGATTGCCCTATCTGGGAAGATTGAAAAAATTTGATAATGTCCTAGTTGCCGGTGGGGGTGGTATGATGGGCTTGAGCTTGGGCCCTGCCTATGGGAAAGTTGTTGCAGATTTATTGGCAGGACAGAAAATAGAGTCTGAAATCACTGGTTTTAGACCTGATCGTTTCGACTGATAAAATTATGATATAAACCAACACCCGAATTATGAATCGTTCTTTTTCTTTTATAGCCCCCAAAACATTGTTTTATGGACTGCTCTTTCTATTCCCGGTCCCCATGCATGCACAAAAGATGAAATTATACGACCATACAACTCCTATAGAGCCTTATATTGTACAATATGGGCATGATGTTGAGGCGATCAACTATTTTTATGGCCCTATGCCCAAAGGCTGGGGCAATCAGCGGGCTGCCGCTTCGCCCGAACAGTTAGCACGTCTTCAACGTTTGGATAACGAATATTTGAACAAGCTGGACAAGTTCCCCTATGAAGAACTCGAAACATCGGGGCAGGTAGATTTTATCTTACTGAAGCGCAAACTAAAAAGTGATCTCCTTTCATTGAAAGAAGATGAGTCGAATTACAACCGGTTATCTGTGTATTTACCTTTCGCACAGCGAATTTTTGCACTTGAAAAGGAACGCCGTAGGGGGAAGCGTCTGGCAGGAGAAGATGTCGCGAAAGAGCTGACGCTGGTTGCTGGTGAAATCGATCGGTCAATAGCTGCTCTACAGGAAAAGACCAATATTCCTTATTCAGATGTCAACTTTCTGGTTACCTTATTAAATTCACTGGACTTAAGGATCACCAGCACCTTCGATTTTTATAATGGATACGACCCTGAATTTAGCTGGTGGGTACCGGCTATATTTCAGCAGGTGAAAGGCAAGCTCTCGGATTATAAGGAGAAATTGGCTGCAAAAAGTGATTGGAAAGTGTTTGATGACGGTAGTCAGATTGCTGGTTGGCCTATTGGGGAAAAAGAGATAAACAGAAGACTCAAAGCAGAAATGATCAGTTATACCGCTGCCGATCTTTTAAAATTGGCCGATCAGGAGTTTAAATGGTGTGAGGCCGAGTTATTGAAAGCGAGCCGTGAAATGGGGTTCGGCGATGATTGGCGGGCTGCACAGGAAAAGGTTAAAAACTCCTACGTACCCATTGGACAACAGCCGGAGCTCATCTTGAGATTGTATAACGATGCGCAGCAATTTATTGAACAAAATAAACTCATGAATATTCCTGAGCTGGCAGACGAGACTTGGGGTATGATCATGATGACACCTGAACGGCAGCGGGTCAATCCCTTTTTTACAGGCGGACGGGAAATTAGCATATCCTATCCGACAAACACGATGGATCAGCAGGCGAAATTGATGAGTATGCGTGGCAATAATCCTTATTTCTCCCGAGGCACAGTCCAGCATGAATTGATTCCCGGTCATCATCTGCAATATTTTATGAATAGGCGTTACAAGCCTTACCGCGAAGAGGCATTTAACACGCCATTTTGGACGGAAGGATGGACACTGTACTGGGAACTGCTGCTGTATAGCAAGGGATTTGCAAAAACTCCAGAGGAGCGAATCGGGATGTTATTTTGGCGCATGCACCGCTGTGCAAGAATAACCTTTAGTATCAAATTTCATTTAGGTGAGTGGACGCCGCAGCAATGCATCGATTATCTGGTAAACCGCGTGGGATTTGAGTCGGCTAATGCGCATGGTGAAGTAAAGAGATCGTTTGAAGGTTCCTATGATCCTTTATATCAGTTGGCCTATCTCGTAGGCGGCTTGCAATTGATGCGTATCAAAGAGGAGGTCGTAGATCAAGGGAAAATGTCATTTGTGGAATTCCATGACCGTGTGATCAAAGAAAATTATCTACCGATGGAAATGTTGAGAGCGATTATCAAGGGCGAGAAGTTAAAGCCCGATTACGAGACAAACTGGAAGTTTTATCATTTTAATAACTAAATGTTTATGAGTGAGTCGAAACAAACTTTTCAAAAGTCCCTCGGGTTGCTGGATGCTACTATGCTGGTGGTTGGAAGTATGATCGGCTCTGGGATTTTTATTGTATCTGCGGATATCGCTCGTAACACGGGGTCTGCGGGCTGGATGATGGTGGTATGGCTGATATGTGGTTTTATGACATTGACTGCAGCGTTGAGCTATGGTGAATTGAGTGCGATGTTTCCAAAGGCAGGAGGGCAATACATCTACCTTCGGGAGGCTTATGGGCCGGTATTGAGTTTTGTATTTGGCTGGACATTTTTTGCCGTTATACAAACTGCGACAATAGCTGCTGTGGGGGTAGCTTTTGCGAAATTTACAGCCTATCTCTTCCCCTTTATGGATGAAGATGTTTACCTGCTAGAATGGTCAGATTATCGGGTATCGGCAGCGCAGCTGCTGGCAATTACCGTCATTATTGTATTAACCTATATTAATTCAAGAGGCGTAAATAGCGGAAAGCGCGTACAGACATCCATCACATTGATCAAGATCGGGAGCCTGTTGCTCTTGTTGCTCTTTGGCTTCCTGGCTTTGAAACATGAAGTTTGGGCTTGGAACTGGGACAATATATCACTTTGGTCAATGCGCCGTTTAAATACGGATGGAACGTACGCATCTTATGATGGATTTTCAGCAATGGGCGCTTTTTCTGCGGCTATGGTCGGTGCGCTCTTCAGCAGCGATTCCTGGCACTCATCTTCCGCAGTAGCCGGCGAAATTAAAAATCCACAACGTAATATCGGCTTGAGTCTTGCATTAGGGACTTTACTGGTTACCGTAATCTATCTTCTGACTAATTTGATGTACACCGGCATATTGCCTTTGGAAGCTATGGTCAATGCACCAAAAGATCGTGTAGCCATGAGTGTCGCTCAAGAAGTTTTTGGCCCATTTGGGATAACTATTATAGCGATTATGATCATGATCAGCACTTTTGGCTGTAATAATGGGATTATCCTGGCAGGAGCGAGGGTGTATTATTCTATGGCCAAAGATGGTTTGTTTTTTAAAAGGGCAGGTAAGCTCAATGCGCATGCGGTACCTGCCTGGGCACTCTGGATACAATGTGTCGCTGCGTCAATATGGTGTTTAAGCGGAAAATATGGTGATTTATTGGACATGATTACCTGTGTGGTCGTTATATTTTATGTACTCGCGATTGCGGGTATTATTCGTCTCCGTATCACACGTCCAGATTTGAACAGACCCTATAAAGCATTTGGCTATCCTTTTCTTCCCATTCTTTATATTCTGATGGGACTTGCCTTTATTGGGTTGATGGTCATTTTCAAACCCAATTATACCTGGCCGGGCATTATCATTGCACTATTGGGAATCCCGATCTATTATTTAATCAATCCTAAGCGAAGAAAGTATGAAGTTTCTTAGTACAGCGGTTTTGTTGTTGTCTGCACAGTTTCTGTTTGGTCAAGGAACTGTGGCAGATTATACGCGTGCACAAAACTTAAAAAAACAATTGACCAACAAAATTGAAAATCTGCCCGGCCAGTTTTATTGGAATGATAAGGGGGATCTCTTTTGGTATGATCGAAATACGTTGCAGGGAAAAGAGTATATTTTGGTCAATCCCCAGGCAAAAACAAAAGAACAGCTGTTTGATCTGACGAACGTATTTTCGTTAGTGGATGAAAAGCTGGGGCGGAAAATCGAAAATCGTGTTATTTCCAATGATCAGATAAAATTGCTGGATGAGGATCAAGTATCGCTCGATATCGCGGGCTACCTGTGGATCTGGAACCGTCGTTCCTCGCAATTGAGCCAGGGCGCTGCAAGTGGAAATAAAGAACGAAATATGCGATATTGGGGGCAGCGTGAGCAGGGAAATGCCTATAGGGAAGTCGAATCTCCAGATAAAAAATATGTGGCATTTATCCGCAATAATAATGTATTCCTGGCAAAAAAGGGAAATACAAACGAGGCCCGACAAATTACCTTTGATGGCAACACGGCAAATTATTATAGCAATGATATTCAATGGGCACCAGATAGTCGTAAGCTGGCTACAGTAAAAACTCAAAAAATAGAGATCAGGCAACTGACGCTTATTGAATCTTCTCCTAAAGATCAGCTGCAGCCTAAAATTCAGACACGCGATTACGTGAAGCCCGGAGATGAGCTTGCGCAAAAACTACCCATTTTATATGATCTTGAAAAAGACCGACTATCGGTGTTTGATGCTACACTCATACCAAATCAATTTTACCTTTCGGATCTTTCCTGGCGCGATGACAGCAGAGCATTTACCTTCGAGTATAACAAACGGGGGCATCAAGTCTATGGCGTCATGCAGATGGATGCAAATAGCGGTACCTCGAGTTTTCTGATTCAAGAGCAGAATAAGACCTTTATTGATTATAGCGGCAAGAAATACCGTGAGGATCTGGCCGATGGAAAGGAGATTGTATGGGCCTCTGAGCGTGATGGATGGAACCACCTGTATCTCTATGATGGAATTACTGGTAAAGTAAAGAACCAGATAACGAAAGGAAACTGGGTTGTTCGGAAAATTGTGCATGTTGATGCTGAAAAACGAACGGTTATTTTCGAAGGCAGCGGAGTGAATGCTGCAGAAGATCCCTATTTGGTCCACTATTACGCTATCGGTTTAGACGGAAAGGGCTTAAAACTGCTGACCGAAGAAAATGCAAATCATCAAGCTTTTTTCAATAAAGACTATTCGCAGTTTGTGGATACGTATTCCCGGGTCGATCAGCCGCCAATTTCAGTATTGCGCGACAAAAATGGCCGTCTTATCATGGAGCTGGAGAAAACAAACAGTAGTCTGCTCGAAGCTGCAGGGTGGCGTGCACCGGAGGTTTTTAAAGCTAAGGGACGTGATGGCGCAACGGATATCTGGGGGATTATTATTCGGCCGACGAATTTTGATCCTGCTAAAAGCTATCCTGTCATCGAATACATTTATGCGGGACCGCATAGTTCTTTCGTACCAAAATCATTTTACAGCAACCCGAGCGGGATGTACGAACTCGCTGAATTGGGCTTTATTGTGGTGCAGATCGACGGGATGGGGACCTCAAATCGTTCGAAGGCTTTCCATGATGTCTGTTGGAAAAACCTGAAAGATGCGGGCTTTCCGGATCGAATTGCCTGGATGCAGGCCGCGTCAAAACAATATAAATACATGGATATCGGCAGGGTAGGGATCTATGGCACATCTGCCGGGGGGCAAAGTTCAACCGGAGCGCTGTTATTCCATCCCGAGTTTTACAAAGTTGGCGTTTCCTCCTGTGGTTGTCACGATAACCGAATGGATAAAATATGGTGGAACGAGCAATGGATGGGCTGGCCTGTAGGTCCTGAATATGCGGCTAGCTCTAATATTGAAAATGCCGCTAAGCTGGAAGGAAATCTTTTGCTGATTGTTGGAGAACTTGATGATAATGTGGATCCTTCATCCACTTTCCAATTGGTTGATGCTTTGATTAAAGCGCGTAAGAATCATGATTTTATCATGGTTCCTGGAATGGGGCATTCTTCCGGGGGAGATTATGGTGAACGAAAAAGAAGGGACTATTTTGTAAAACATCTTCTTGGCGTAGATCCGCCTGCCTGGAATCAGTATTGATCTTTCATTAGAACAATAATCCGCTAATGCAGGCCTATTTCCTGCTTTTTTTGACGAGTCTGATCTTATTGGCCAGAAAGGACCTTCGGTATGCTTTTATTGCTGTTGGTGTCTGCGAAGTCATGAAGGTTTTATTTCAATTGGGAATAGGTATGAAGCGATAAGAGTGGTTCAAAAACACAGCGCCCCGGAAAGTAGCTAACTTTCTGGGGCGCTGTGTTTATTTCATGTTGGTAACGTTGAAGCTGTTTTTATTCGAACAATACGCCGACATAATAGTTAAACGTATCAATATCGATATTCTCTTTCGTTAAACCGGCTACTTTAATCGGTCTGAAATGTTGGTCCAACTGGATAAGTTCTCTTTTTTGACCTTTTACGCCAATATGTATGGGCATATGGAAGCCTTTGACTTCGCTGATCCAGCGGCCCAATATTCTGCCTGAAGGATCTTGTTTGATTTCCAGTGTAGGAATGGCAGTATGCTTTACATACTGTTCAAACACTTTCAGCAGGTCTAGGCCGGACTGCTGGCTTACGTAGTTGACAACATCAGTATAATCGACTTGTTGGTGATAAAACTTGCTGTTTAATCCCCGCAGAATATTCCGCCACTTTTCATCATTGTCGATCATCGTACGGATCATGTTAAGCATAACACCGCCTTTGGGATACATATCCCCAGATCCCTCTTTATTTACATGGTAAGGGCCCTGGATGGGGCTATCATTTTGGATCCCGCTCCGGATACCATGGGCGTAAGCCTGGCTGGCTTCCTTACCATAGAAATAGTCGATAAATAAGCCTTCGGAATAATTAGTGAAGCTTTCGTGAATCCACATATCGGCCAGATCAGCTGAAGTAATATTGTTGCCAAACCATTCGTGACCAGATTCGTGGACCACAATAAAATCCCATTTATGTCCCCAGCCGGTTCCCGACGCATCCCCGCCGCGATAGCCATTCTGGTAATGGTTACCATAGGCAATGGCACTCTGGTGTTCCATGCCGGTATGGTAGGTTTCAACAAGTTTATAGCCATCTTCATAGAATGGGTATGGACCAAACCAATGTTCAAAGGCTTCTAAGGTCTGGTTGGCGTTTTTCTGAAGATGGGCTTTTTTTTCTGCCGTATCGTTTTCGCGCAAAATATAGTAGTCTATATCCAATGGCCCTTTTTCACCTTTGTATTTTTCCTTAAAATGAACGTAGTCGCCGATGTTGATGGCGACATTATAGTTGTTGATCGGATTGGCAACTTTCCAGTGGTATTTGGTGTAACCATCCTTCATCTTTTCTACCTTGACCAAACGTCCATTGGAAACATTCATCACCTCTTTCGGGACAGCGATGGAAATCAGCATACTATCCACTTCATCGGATTGATGGTCTTTGTTTGGCCACCAGACACTCGCACCCATACCCTGGCAGGCCGTGGCCACCCATGGCTTTCCATTGCTATCTTTTTTCCAGTCAAAGCCGCCGTCCCAGGGAGCTTTGACCGCTTCTGTAGGATGGCCTTCGTAATATACCGTAAACTCTTCCTGTATTCCTTTCTTGATAGTCGCAGGAAATTCGACAAAGACAGCATTGTGTTCTCTGGTAAAGGAAAGTTCTTTCCCCTTATATACGACTTTGTCTACGTTGAGATTTGCAAAAAGATCAAATTGCAGGCGATTAAAATCAGTTGTGGCCTTGAAACGGAAAAGGTTTGAACCCGAAATAAACTTATTGTCTATATCTACCTTAACATCCAAATGGTAGTATTGGATATCGTAGCAGGTTCGCAGCGGTGACAGGTATCCGCGCAGTGAATCCGCTCTTGTGAATTCATTTTTTTCTTTCATCAGCTGGGCCGCTGATTGCTGTATGCCTGCGGTCAGTAGACCGCAGGTTCCCAATGCATATAATAGTATTCTTTTCATCTGTAAATGATAACTATTCGGTCTATCTTCCACCCGGAGGGCAATGTAATTTTAGATAGTTTGTAAATAATGTTTTTAAATGTTCATGTGTACCTTGTCCCTCGCTGATCGAATGGCTGCGGTTGGGGTAAGACATCAACTGGAACTGCACGTTATTTTTGATCAGTTCATTGATCAGGACTTCTGCATTTTGATAATGCACATTGTCGTCTCCGGTTCCATGGATATAGAGTAAATTACCTTTGATGTTTTTTGCATATTTCAGCGGAGAGCCGTTTTCAAAGTCTGCAAGATTTTCTTGGGGGAGGCCCATGTAGCGTTCTTGATATACGTTGTCGTAAAGGAGCTGATTTGCTACAGCTGCAATGGCGATACCCGTTTTATAGATTTGAGGATATTGTCCCAGTAGGTTCAGCGTGCTTGATCCGCCACCGCTCCAGCCCCAGACGGCCACACGTGAATTGTCGACAAAAGGCCATTTCAGGATTTCTTGTGTTGCCAAAGCCTGGTCGCGAATATTGAGCTGCCCGATATTGCGGTAGATGCTTTTTCGCCACAAACTGCCTTTAGGAGCAGGAGTTCCGCGATTATCCAAAGAAATATAAATGTAGCCATCCTGCGCCATATTTCCTTTATATAAACTGTTATAGCCTGCACCGAAATTGTCTAATACAGTTTGTGATGCTGGTTCGCCGTAGACCATAAAGACGACAGGATACCTTTTATTGGGATCGAAATCAAGTGGTTTTACCATCCAGCCGTCTAACTCAATACCGTCCGTTGTTTTAACTTTAAAAAACTCGGCAATACCATCGCTGACTTTTTTTTCACGTTTAAAATCAAAGTCTACGAGTATTTTGTGTGTCGGTAACTCAATAACGGCATTGTGTTTTAATGTTGCCCGGTTGCTAAAGCTGAAGATGGCAATTTTACCGTCTTTTGAAATATCATAATCGCAGGTGCCTTCGTATGAGGCCGGGGTCAGTCTTTTTGGAACTCCGCCTTTCGTCGATACACTATACAGATACTTCTGCGTTGCATTGCTTGGAGAGGCGGTAAAATAAATCGTTTCATTTTTCGGATCGAAAAAGTCAAGATTGATCATATCATAGTCCGCTTTCATAACCAGCTTCTCGTTGCCCGATAAATCAATCTGATAGATTTTGCGCCAGCCGTCCTTTTCCGAGACCCAGATAAAGGCCTTGCCACCTTGAACCCAGTCCCATCCCGAAGGATCGTTGTTGTTCCATCGTGCTTTGATATCAATCCACGAGTCGCTTTGCTCCTGATGTATGTTTTGCGCTTTATTATCGGAGAGAGCTACGGTATAGATTTTGCTCTCATTTTGTTTTCTGTTGAGCTGCTCTAGGATAACCTGCTTGCTATCAAGACACCATTCCATGCGGGGAATATAGTGCTGGTTGGGATCTCCCGGGATATTCAGCATGGTATTTTTTCCAGTGGCGATTTCATAGGTCCATATCGAACAGGCACTCGGCGATTGTCCAACTTTAGGATACTCCACGGGAATGGTATAGGAG
This sequence comes from Sphingobacterium sp. HSC-15S19, assembly GCF_050433745.1. Classification (NCBI taxonomy): domain Bacteria; kingdom Pseudomonadati; phylum Bacteroidota; class Sphingobacteriia; order Sphingobacteriales; family Sphingobacteriaceae; genus Sphingobacterium; species Sphingobacterium sp. HSC-15S19. Next base: position 154,467 of record NZ_JBNPWQ010000011.1, on the reverse strand, counting down.
TAGAGGCTATCCGTATTGTTGATCATCAGAAAATTACGGATGTTGCGGGCATCAAGCTTCCAATAAGCAATGGAAGCACCGTCGGGCGACCAGCGGAAACCATCTTTACATCCAAATTCTTCCTCGTAAACCCAATCGAAAGTACCATTGATTAAACGGTCTGTTCCATCTTTGGTAACGGAAACGATGCTGCCACTGGCGAGATCTTCCACGTAAACATTATGGTCGGCTTTATTGACGTAGGCGACCTTATCTGCTTGCGGGTTAAACTTCGCAAACATCAGTTGTGAGGCCGGGAATTTTTGGCCTAGTTGCTGCAGCTGATTGGTCTTTTTGTTGTAAACCCAATAATCGCCTCTTGTATTCTCGCGCCATACTCTTTTGCTATTGGTATAGATCAAAATAAGCTCCTTGTTTTTGGAAATGGAAAAATTTTCGACTTTCAAGGCTGCTGTTGCTCCTTTCGGAATAAGCGATTGCTGTGAAAGGAAGATGGAGCGCACCCCATTTTTGGGGTTGACCATTTCTATTCCCTTGTCGGAAAATTCATAATATTGATCACCATGATCTGTCCAGAGTCGCTGCGCAAAAAGGGAAGCTGGAACCTGAAAAATCAGTATTAGAATAATAAAGATCGACTGTTTAATGCTGTTCATTTGTTTATCTGTTTGAGTTGACCCCAAAAGAATTTAAGTTTACTTTTTGGGTTTATCATTATGTGAGTTGTTCGTTAATTAATCAATTGGATTGTCTTTGAGTTGATAGATCTCCTGAATCTCGCGTTCAAGGTATTTTCCTAAACGACGGTATCCATCTGTTTCAATAAGATAATTATCTTCAATACGAATCCCGCCGAAATCGAGATGTTTTTTTAAGAAATCATAATTGATAAAGTCCCTGTGTAAATTTTGCTGTTCCCAAAGCTGCGTTAATTCAGGAATAATATAGATGCCGGGTTCAACGGTTAGCACGTTGCCAGCCTCCAATTTCTTACCTAGCCGCAGCGATTTGATTCCAAAAGTCTTGGTATCTTTTGGCTCAGCTTCAGTATAGCCAACATATTGTTCACCAAGATCCTCCATATCATGCACATCAAGACCGAGCATATGGCCTAGTCCGCATTGAAAGAAAAGCGCATGCGCGTGATTCATGACCGCATCTTGTGCGTTGCCTTTCATGAATCCGGTTTGTATAAGTCCGTCTACAAGCGCTTCACAGGCTTTTAAATGTATTTCTTTAAAACGTATTCCGAATGTCAGCAGCTGCTCTGCAGATTTAAACGCATGTAAGACAATCTGGTAAATTTCCTCTTGTAAAGCCGTAAAACGTTTTCCTACGGGAAAGGTTCTGGTCAGGTCCGAAGCATAGCCCATGGCCGTTTCTACGCCCGAATCATTGAGCAGGAGATCACCTTCATAAAGCTGGTGAAATTGCATATGATTGTGCAGAATTTCACCCCGTTTTGTGACTATCGGAGGATAGGAGAAGGACGTTCCCTGATCTTGCGCAAAATGTTGCATGGCATTGCTGATCTGATATTCGTAACGATCAGGTTTTGTCATTCGCATAGCAATGCGGTGCATATCAACAGCAATATCTACGGCTTTCTCTAATTCGATAATTTCTTCTGCCGTTTTGATACTTCTCTGGGCAACGACAGCTTTAATCAAAGCCACAGAGGGCTGGAGCTGATTTGCGGAACGGCCGGTTAGCTGCTCAAGTAATAACTTATTATGCGACTGATAAGGAGGAAGGTAGTGAACATCTTCCTGTTTTCCTTTGTTAAGATAGTCAAAGAGTTGATTGAAAGGCAGGATTTTGCTGATACCGGAAAGGTCAGCCTTTTCAGCTAAAGTCTGCTGTTGGCCCATCCACACAATATCGTCAATGGTCATTTCATCACCAAATAGTATGGTCTCGTTTTTTTCAGTGTCCAATACAGCCGCCAAACGTGGGCTTTTGATACCGATATAATATAAAAAGCTACTGTCTTGACGGAAGGGATAGGTATTGTGCTCAAAATTGATCGGATTTTCAATGCTGCCTAGCAAAAGAATTTTGCCAGTCGTGATCTTTGATAATAGATTATTTCGGCGATTAAGATATATTTCTTTTTTGAACATAAGTTTTGGGAATTAAAGGAGGTACTGTGTCTGTTGTGCTAAAATCATGAATTGTTTGTAATCTGCTTCGGCTTGAAGTAGAATTGTCTACCTAGCGGTTTATTGTCCAATACGAATATCGTAAAATTTATGCATGTCAAAATCATTTATTTAAAGGTCTATCTTTGATAGTGCGGTGTTTGCTGTTGTTACAAATGAATATGCTCGCCATTTTGTCTCTAAAAAGGTCAAACAACGAAATTAAATAAAGTTCAGCCTTTCTGTTGAATAATAATTTGCACAATTTATCAAAGTCTAATTGTATTTTAACCCATTTTTTTTATGCTGATGAATTTTTGGTGTAAATTATCTGTTTTGGTTTGCGTATTTCTTAGGGATTATTAAATATTGTCGGATTCTAAACATATTTTGGTATAGTATTTTTATGTTTTGTTTGCAAGAAGTAATCTTCCATTGTAGTTGTTATATTTATATTACTAAACAGTAAACATAAAACTAAATAAACTATGAAAACGCTTCAATTTAACGTGCCGACAACCCGAGGGCAAAGTTTAACTGTGCAAGAAGATGTTTTGGAAGCTTTCTATCCCTATTTTCATCGTCATCAGGAGGCTCAGTTAATGTGGATAAAAAAGGGTAGTGGAATTTTGATTGTTGAAGATACGCTCCATCCCTTTAAGGAAAATGATATATTCTTTTTAGGTGCGAATCAACCACATGTTTTTAAGTCTGCGTCCCAAGATGGTCTTTCCAATGAATCACGTTCTGTTTCTATCTTTTTTGATCCCAATGGTAAACTGAAATCACTATTTTCTTTGGATGAATTTGAATCGCTGAATCAATTTATCTATAATAACTCTAGAGGATTTAAGGTGCCGGAAACGTATTTTGAGCAGATATCGGAACGGGTTTGTCAATTGAAGTCAGCTGATCAGATGGATAAGTTAATGCACTTTTTCTATTTATTACGAGCATTGGCAAATATTTCACGGGAGGCGGAAGCACTTTGTAACGAACGGGTAGAAGTTGCCTTTGATACGATGCACGGATCAAATCGCATTAATTTCATCTGCAATTATATTAAGGAGCACTTTAAAGACGAAATTACGCTGGAAGATGTTGCTGACCATGCAAATCTTACTCCGCAGGCATTTTGTCGATATTTTAAAAAGCATTGTGGTGTTACTTTTGTGACCTATCTTAACCGGATAAGAGTCAAAGAAGTTTGTAATCAACTAAACGAAGAACACCTAGACAGTGTTTCGTTTATTGCATACAACAGCGGCTTTAATAGTATTACTAATTTTAACCGAGTTTTTAAGCAAATTGTGGGCTGCAATCCAAAGGAATATGTGCAGCAATATAAACAAACACTCTATTCTGTTATTTAGTTCAAGAAATTCCAATGGAGAATTAGATTGTACCGGAATAAGGAATACGAGTAAATAAGTCTAGATTTCTTAATTAATCTCGCTAGCGGCTCGGTTGGCTAGACTTTTAAACTATATGAATTCGGAAGTAAAATTCTGCTAAGAATGGAACGCATATGGCTATTCTTGGCAGAATTTTATTCTTTTTTATTTAGATGTCTTTTTTCTTTCCTATGTGCCTAAACTTTTTTAAAAGCTATTTATCTTAAGTTTTTTTTGAAATATCTTGTGAAAAATGTAGGTAATTCTCTTTTTTTTGGTTTTTATTTTGGTTTTTTAAAGCTTTTTCCAATAAAATTACCAAAAAATGTAGTAAAATAAATTAGATTAATATGTTTCTGTGGTTTTACTTGTAAATCGGTGTGTGGGGAGTGGATAGGTAGGCTATTGTTGTGAAGATGTACTCGTGTAAGAGTTTTTTATGTTGTGATTGGTTGGGTTAAATTTAGCTATTTAACACTTTGGGTTAATAACTGGGCAATACTTGTTAAAATTTAGTTATCAATGCCAATCAAGTACTTATAACTTAGTTATTACAAAAAGCACTATAAACTAATACATCTGAAACTAAACTTATGAACAGAAAAAGTATCGCTATGCTAGCTGCTACCTTCTTGGTAAGCTCGGCAGTATACGCACAGACAGTTTTGAAGGGGAAGGTGATCGACCAAGACGGGAAACCTATCCCTGGAGTTACAATCACGCTAAGAGATGGAACAGCAACCCAAAGTGGACAAAATGGTGAATTTACGATTAACTATAAGCAGGCGGGGACATTAAGTGTGTCAGCAGTGGGTTATGACCGTAAAGTAGTAAATTTGACCAATCAGACTTCACTTCAGGTCACATTAACGACTGATGAGCGCAATTTGGACGAAGTTGTGGTAACTGCGATGGGAATTACTAGAGATAAGAAATCTTTAGGTTATGCCACGCAGGAAATTAAGGCGAGTGAATTGACAGATGCTGGGCAACATAGCTTAACGGGCGCATTGGCTGGTAAAGCTGCTGGAGTTCAAGTTAATCAATTTGGGGGTGCAATAGGTTCTTCAGCTCGTATTTCCATCCGAGGTAATTCTTCGTTACAGAAAGATCAACAACCCTTGATTGTCGTAGATGGTATTCCCATTACAAATGAAGCACAACGTTCGGGAGATAATACTTATTCAGGGGTTGACTATGGGTCGGGCTTGAATGACATTAATCCAGATGATATTGAAAGCTTAAATATCTTGAAAGGTGGAGCAGCCGCACTTTACGGTATGCGAGCAGGCGCTGGTGTTATTATGATTACTACCAAATCAGGCAAACGCGCTGCCAATGGCGTACAAATTTCGTACGATGGTAATTTTTCTATTGATAGAGTAGTCAATTTACCAAAGTATCAAAATTTATATGGTCAAGGGTCAAGAGGAGATGAATATAGTTACAATACTTTAGGAGGAGGAGAATCTTATCAGGATTATGTAGTTAAGAATTCTTTTAGTTATGTAGATGGTACAGGAGAATTTGGTGTCAACGATAATATTGATGAATCTTGGGGGCCTAGAATGGATATTGGGTTAATGATTCCACAATTTAATAGCCCTGAAGTTAACGGTGTACGCCAAGCAACTCCATGGAATTCCCATAAAAATAATGTCAAGCAATTTTTTCAAACAGGCTTTTCTCAAAATCATAATATTTCTTTACTTTCTAAAACAGATAAGTCTTCTACCCGGGCGTCCATTTCCTTTAGAGATCAGCGCGGGACGGTACCCAATACAGATCAAAAGAAATATACAGCCCAGTTAAATAATGAATATAAGTTAAGCGATAAATTTTCTTATGACATTATGAGTAATTTCACACGTACTGAAAGTAATAATCTCGTAATGCAAGGTTACGATAGTGCTAATCCGATGAATGGGTTGATCTGGTTCGGCCGTCAGGTAGATATGCAAGATCTGAAAAATAATTGGGATCAGCGTGATGAGGCCGGAAATTATACGTACTACAACTGGAATTCCGCCTATCATATGAATCCATTTTATACCATGCATGAGTCTCAAAATGCTCTCAAAATGAATCGTATTTTTGGGAAAACTTCATTGTATTATCAACCTTTTGATTTTTTGAGATTTGAAGGTCGGGTGGGATTGGATTATTATAATACGCATACTTTTGAGACAACCTATTTTAATTTCGACAACAGGAATGGAAAATTCGATGAAATGAAGAATAGTAATTCCGAATTCAATGCAGATTTTATTGCAAACTTCAATAAACAATTTGGAGAACTGAGCTTGACAGGGATTTTGGGTGCAAATTATCGGGATTATCAGTTTGAAACAAACACGTTAGGAGCCAGAGGGTTGAATGTACTAGGGGTCTATACGATCAGTAATAAAATTGGAGATGCCTATACTTTAATGGATCATTCTAAAGGTCGATCAAACTCTGTCTATGCACAAGCCAATTTAGGTTGGCGAGACGAGTTATATTTAGATTTAACCGCGCGGAATGATTGGTCTTCAACGCTGAAAAAATCATTTTTTTATCCTTCAGCAAGTTTAAGTTGGTTGCCTACGGCTAGTTTTGAAGGATTAAAAAGTGATTATTTAAATTTTTGGAAATTGAGGTTCAACATTGTTAAGGTAGGTAATGCAACTCGTCCGTATCAAAACGGAAATTACTACTATGCACAGACAGATTCCTATAATAATTTAGCTCAGATGTATAAGAGTATGACGTATGCAATTGAGGGCTTAGAACCCGAAGCAATTACCTCATACGAAATCGGAACTGAGTTAGGTTTATTCAAAGATCGCCTACATGTGGATTTTACCTACTATAATAAAACCAACAAAAAACAATTGCTTCAGGTGGCAACATCGAATGTGGTTGGTTTTAGTTCTATATTCCTAAATGCTGGTGAAATTAAAAGCAAAGGTGTTGAATTGCAATTAAGAGGCGACATTCTAAAAAGAGGAGATGGGCTAAATTGGACAACGACCATTAACTTCTCAAGAGATAAGAATAAGGTCGTTGAACTTTATCCGCAATTGGGCTTAGAAGATTACAGACTTGGCTGGACTTGGGGTATTTCCAATATGGCATCCGTTGGTAAGCCTTGGGGAACTTTAGTTGGCTCTGGTTTTGATCGTGTAGAAGATGGTCCAATGAAGGGAGCAATAAAAGTCGGTAATAATGGTTTGGTTTCTACACCATTGGATGGTCAGGATATTGGTCAAGCTGTACCCGATTTCTTAGCCTCTATGCGCAACGATTTTACTATCAAGGATTTCAGGTTTGGATTTATGCTCGACTTTAGAAAAGGTGGTGATGTGTGGTCGCAAACTATGGCCCATGGTTATACGACAGGTATTGCAGAAATTACAGCAGCGAATGGCATTCGCGAACGTGCAATTGTAGCTGGTAAGGATGTAATGACAAATGAAAGATTCGCAATGTCGGACGGAAAAGATGGCTGGGTTGAAAATACGATTGAAACTAGTGCACAAGACTGGTACGAAAACGGCGGTATTTCTGAAATGTATGTTTTCGACGGTTCTTTCTTGAAATTGAGAGAAGCTTATGTTTCGTATAACTTGCCTAAACACTTGTATAGTAAGATAAAAGGAATAAAACGTGCCAATATTTCTATTACGGGAACTAATTTAGCTTTGTTATGGGTTCATAAATCTAATACTATGCGTTTGGATCCAGAAGCAGGTGGTGTTTCGAGTGATTCAAGAGGAGTAGGATTTGAACAAGCGACTGTTCCTAATTCAAGAAGTATAGGTCTTAAACTTGGTTTTACATTTTAATTTCTTTATTAGGTTTAAAACGTAATAAAAATAATTTTACACTTATGAATACTTTGATTAAAAAACTTAAATATACACCAATTCTAGCCGCCTTATTGGTGTCGGGATGTACTAAAAATTTTGAAAAAATTAATACCGATCCAGATGCATTGTCAGATGTCCCTCCGCAAAACATGTTAGTAAATGTCATGCGTTATGCCGGAGACCAATTTGGTGGTGACGTTGACGGGTATGGTACATTTGCAGGTTATATTGTTAAAATTCAATATCCAGACAATTTGGGGGGATTAATTCCTTCGAATAATACCTATGGTAATCGCTGGGCTGCTTGTTACTACAATATCACTCAGATGAAGGATTTATTGAAGAAAACAGATGGTGCAGCAGAGAGTTACAAAAATATTCGGATTGTTGCCAGGATATGGAATAATTATATGTGGTCTTATTTATTGGATGGTTGGGGAGATATTCCTTACTCAGAAGCATTTCAAGGGCGTCCAGAGGACGGCTCCATCTTGAAAGCTAAATATGATAAACAGGAAGATATTTTCCCTGCTGTATTGGCCGATCTTAAATCAATTGCGGATGAAATGGCGGCAGGGATAGGTACGGATGAAATGGGGGATTATGATGTGATCTATGGAAAAACCAATAGTGGAAGTGCGGATATAAAGGAGCAAATGTTAAGGTGGCAAAAATTCTGTAACGCGTTGCGCTTACGGATGGCAATGCGGATTTCTTCTGTTGCGCCTGCATTGGCAAAATCGACTATTGAGGAAATTGCCAAGAATAAAGAGAAATATCCTATTATTGAGACAAACGCAGAAAACTGCCAGATGTTTTTCCCTGGTACTTTACCCTATATGGAACCTTGGTATGAATCAGGTATCAACGGTAACCGGATCAATAATTGGGGAATGTTTGATATTTTTATTGATCATTTAATTGAGACCAAAGATCCAAGGATAGCTTCTATCGCCCGAAAAAATAATGAAGGCAAGTATGTTGGATTTGTAAATGGTTCATTGACAAATCCGTCTCCTTCAACCTCGATTTCTTGGATTGGCGATCATTATATCAATGATCCTGCTGGAGCGGTACCTTTCTATAGGGCTTGTGAAACGTATTACCTGTTAGCTGAAGCTGCTTTATCCGGATACAATGTTGGTATTTCCGCAAAAACGGCCTATGAAACAGGGGTTACACTGTCCATGCAAGATAATAATATCGCAACAGATGACATCGCGGCTTATCTCGCTGATGCAGGTAAATTTGATAATACTAAAGACCGTATTTACTGGGACATGTGGGTAGCTTTGTTTAAAGAAAATTTTGAAGCTTGGAACCTGTACAGAAGAACTGGTATACCTAGTACAAACTATCCTTCGAAAATTCAAAAATTCAAAAAAGTACACACCGATCAACCATGGCGTTTGCCGTATCCGAATAATGAGTATTTGTATAATACAGAGAATGTTAACGCGGCTGCAGCTGGAACTGTGGATTACAATTGGGGTAAGCGGTTATGGTGGGCTAAAGATAATGGCAAAGAATAGTTTCACATGTTTATTTTTACGCAGCGGGGTAACTTCGGTTATCCCGCTGTTTTTTTATGATTTCTTTCGATTCTACACCGGTTAGGGTTTGCATGAATAAGCGGATTAAGGCGAATAGAGGGTATTTAAAGGAATAGCCGAAGTTGGAAAATCTACAATGGGCTGGCTACAAGCTTCATTTAGTCATCAATGACAGGGGCGGGATTTTGAATGTTCTGATTATGGCATGGACGCAAGACCTCTGCTTCGCTATCGTTTCGTGTCTCCTCCGATACATCTCCGTATCAGAGTCTGGGTGTATCCGTGGTGAGTGCGACATGAGTCCGTGGTGAGTCCGAGTTATACTCGGAGATAAGACAGTAGCATGGCTGTCAGAAAACGCTCTTATCTGCTCCTAAGTACGAATAAGGCCCGAAAATGCCTCGAATGATCTTCGAAGAAGGGGTTAAATAGTAGATAAGACACGGACTCCGTTCTGAAAAATAACACCAGTGACACACTATTGAAGGTCCTCAACGGATTTATATCTGGTAATGAAGGTCCTCAACGGATTTATATCTGGTAAATGGATAAATGGGCCAAATAGTTTTGTCGTATCGGTTAAAAATAAAAAATCTAGTTTGCTGATAACAAGAATTGAACAGGCATAAAAAAAGGTTTTCAAACGGGGAGAATGAAAACCTTAAATAACCAATTATAAACCTAAATTATGATACAACAAAGATAGTGTGTTTATTACACTTTGTCAAGAGTTATTTCAAAAAAAATTAAATCTTTTTGAAAACGATACTCGAATTGTGCCCACCGAAACCAAAAGCATTGCTCATTGCGGTTTGAACAGCTTTTTCTAATGGCTGATTGACGACAATGTGAATTCCCTCGGGAATTTCGGGATCGATATTTTCGATATTAATTGTTGCCGGAATTACATTATTGTTGATGGATTTTATGGCAATGATTGCTTCGATAGCGCCGGCTGCCCCAAGTAAATGTCCTGTCATTGATTTTGTAGAACTGACCCATGGATTATTTAGCTTTCCAAAAGCTCGTTGTACGGCTTTAAGTTCGGCGATATCTCCAACTGGGGTTGAAGTCGCGTGGAGATTTAAATAGTCGAGCTCATCGGTATTAATTTTAGCCTCCTCCAAAGCCAGTGACATGGCTTTTGCTACGGCTATCCCTTCGGGATGAGGCGAGGTCATATGGTAAGCATCTGCGGTCATTGAAGCTCCGACAAGCTCTGCGTAAATTTTTGCACCTCTTTGCTTGGCATGTTCATATTCTTCCAAGATAAGTGCTCCAGCTCCCTCACCCATAACAAAACCATCACGATCACGGTCAAAGGGTCTGCTTGCAGTCTGGGGGCTATCATGCCGGCTCGACATGGCTTTCATAGCAGAAAAACCGCCAACTGAAGCCGGGGTAATGGGGGCTTCGGAACCGCCGCTTATAAAGACTTTGGCTTTGCCGAGCCTAATGTAATTAAAAGCGTCCATAAAGGCCGTATTGGATGTGGCGCAAGCCGATACGGTAGTGTAATTGATTCCTTTTAAACCATACTTCATTGAAATCATGCCTGAAGCCATATTGACGATAAGTCTAGGAACAAAGAAAGGGCTGAATCTTGGTTTATAATCTCCTGTTACGTAGCTTTCTACCTCTTTTTCGAAAGTTTCCATACCGCCCTGGCCAACACCCCAGATGACACCGATATCAAATGGATCTATAGCATCGAGATCTAGTCCCGAATCTTCCATTGCTTGCGCTGCACTGTATAAAGCATATTGCGTAAAGAGATCACTCCGTTTAATCTCATTTCTATCTAAGTATTTTTCAGGTTGAAAGTGTTTAATTTCACTTGCAATCTGTGTTCGAAACAACGAAGCATCAAAACGGCTAATAAGCGTTGTGTGGTTTTCGCCTCGCAAAATGTTATCCCAAAATATGTCTATGTTTTCTCCCAGCGGGTTAATTGTTCCCATGCCAGTTATTACAACTCTTTTCATCTCTTTTTATTTTAATATAAACTTATAAATATACCAATTGGTATTTGTTTTTGTAAAAAAATTAAGCCTTAATCTCCCGATCCACCATTTCCTTCATTTTATCCAATACAATGGCAAGATCTTTTCCTCGTCCGGAAATCTTGGAAAGCAAGATTCCGCCTTCGACCATCGCCATAAAGGTGATGGCATAATTTTCAGCAGAAATATGCTGTTTAAATTCACCGCTTGCAACCCCTTCTTCAAGAATTAGAATTAACCGCTGTCTCCAAAGGTCAAAAGAACGTCTGACTTTGGGGGTTAAAAAAGATAGCGAATCATCGGCCTCCACGGCCGCATTCATCATGGGACAGCCTCCTGAAGCTGCGATATTTTTGAAATTGTCCTTGTAGAAATCTAGAAAAGACAAAAGCTTCTTTAGTGATGTTTTTTGCTGTATAATCTGCTGATTAACAGCTTCTGAAATTTTTCTGCTCTGATAGGTATAGACATGGGTAGCTAGGTCATCCTTGTCCTTGAAATTACCGTAGATACTTCCTTTTGTTAAACCAGTCGCTGTCGTGATGTCCGAGAGCGAAGTTGCAAAGTAGCCTTTTTTATTAAAGATGGGCGCAGTCTTTTCAATGATATATTGTCGTGTCTGTTCTGCTTTTGACATGTAATTCCTGTTCTTTTAATGCAAATATAAAAAATACTTTTTGGTATATTAATAATTTGTACAGGAATGCCTTAGAAATGGGTTTTATTTCGCCTTTGAAATGCGATAGGTGCAGCGGGGTGCATTTTCGATGATGTATTCTGTTCTGCATATACGATATGCCGGACCGATGAGTTGCTGAAAATTATTCAGTTCTGAACGGCAAAATCCCTGACATTCGGTTGCTGCTGCACATATGGGGCAATGATTTTCAATGAGAAGATAATCGTCAGCCTCTTTTTTCCATTCTGCCATATAACCTTCCGCCGTCCTTTTTGCGGCTATAATTTCAAGTTTTTTTTCGATGGATTCAATATCCGATAGTGCGTCAGTATATTTTTGATATACTTTAGACTCCCGATCACTGATAAGTAGATCCAAAGCATTCTCGCCGAGCACTTGTTTAATCGACTGCAGCAATTGTACTGTAATGTCGGCGTGACTATCTGGAAATCGTGCCATGCCCTGCGGTGACAGACTGTAATAAGTCGAAGGGCGGCCTATCCCTTCGCTCCGGGCATTGGAGACAATCAGGTTTTGATTCGCCAGGTTCAATAAATGTTTACGGGCCCCTTCTTTTGTTATAGCCAACTCTGTTGCAATCAAAGCTGCAGTGGCTTCTCGGCGCATTTTTAATAACATTAATATTCGATCAGCTGGATTCTTCTGCATTTGACAATAAAAAAGTTGTTTTATATAACATCAGCAAAGGTAGTGTTTTTATTTTTTGTTCTAAAATGTGTTTCAAACACAGGTTTATCCTTTTTGATTTATTTTTATGACTTTAATAAAACAACTAATTAGTTGTTTTATTAAGTTTGATTCTCTAGTTTTGACTTATCATAAAAACAATAAAACTATGCACAAATTTCAATTACCCCAGTTGGGATATGCCTATGCGGCACTTGAACCATATTTTGATCGCGAGACCATGACGATTCATCATCAAAAGCATCATCAAGCTTATGTTGACAATCTAAATAAGGCATTGGAAGGAACAGCAGGCGAAGCTGACGATCTATTGGATATATTAACAAGCGTAAGTAAATATAGCCCAGCAGTCCGCAATAACGGTGGCGGTCACTTTAACCATACGCTATTTTGGGAAATTTTATCGCCCAATCCAAAAACGGTACCCACTGGGAAGTTAGCCGATGAGATAAACGCCGCCTTTGGTTCTTTGGAAGAACTCAAAGCCAAGATCAAAAATGCGGGACTTGGGCAGTTTGGTTCGGGCTGGTCTTGGCTCTATGTAAAACATTCTGGCGCCTTAGCTATCGTAGCTACTCCCAATCAGGATAATCCGCTGATGGATACACAATCGATCGGCAGAGGTTTCCCTATTTTGGGGGTCGATGTTTGGGAGCATGCTTATTATTTGAAATATCAAAATAAAAGAGCCGATTATTTGGATGCATTTTGGTCGCTTTTGGATTGGTCTGTTGTTGAACAAAAATACGATACTGTGATTGCAGGCTTGGTTTGATATGTTTATAAATAAAGTTGAAAACACGGGTATATTGGCTTTAGATCTAATTGATTTTAAAACCGATCTTGCTATCCTAAGTTTTGACATCAAAACATTGTTGTATCAGGAAGCAATCGTTAAAGAAAAAGAATTCAGAGAAGCTTTGGCGGCGGTGGATTGGTCTGCTTTTCGAAATAAGGCGGTTGCCATTAGCTGTTCTGTGGACGCAATTATCCCGCCTTGGGTCTATATGGCCCTGGCGGAAAAACTTCATCCTGTTGCAGCGTATTACGATTTTAAGGCGATGGAGGATTTGGAAATAGACCTATGGATGCAGGCTTTACAAGCGATAGATTTGTCGAATTTTCAGCAGCAAAAAGTTGTCATACGGGCCCGTCCTAATATTCCGGCGTCACTTTATATGTTAGCGACAGAACGATTGATTCCTATTGTCCAGACGTTGATGTATGGTGAGGTTGGTATGCCAAAAGTTATTTTTAAAAAAGGGAAAGTATAATGAAAGCATTAATATTCAATGGCGCCTTGGAAAGAAGGCAAGAATCTACATCAGGAAAATTGTCACACTATTTTTCCGACCAACTGAACCAAAGGGGGGTTGAAAATACTATTTTTAATTTGGCTGATAGCGGAATACCCTTATTTGATTTGAGTCTCAATTGGGTACCCAATGCTGTTAAGATTATGAATACCTTGTTTCTTGAGGCAGATATACATTTTTGGTTGTCTCCGCTTTATCATGGAAGTATTCCCGGTGTCATGAAAAACTGTTTGGATTGGCTTGAAGTCAGCGCTAAAAATAAACCGGCTTACCTGACGGATAAACATATCGGACTGGTTTGTTGGGCCGATGGTGTGCATGCACTACAGGGCATTAATGCAATGGATGCTATCGCGAAGTCGCTCCGCACCTGGACATTGCCCTTTAGTGTGCCCATCATGAAATCTGGGCTTTTTGAGTCCGACAATCCAAATGGGTTGTCTTCGGCTTACCAGTGTAAGCTGGACTTGCTGATCGATATTGCTACGAAAAAGAGTAGTGAATCTCGTTGATAAAAAAAGTCACTCAAATTATCGAGGGCACTGAAAAAGTAGATATAAAATAGTCTATAAAAGATAAGCGGATGAACAGCTCGTAAGATGTTCATCCGCTTTCTTTTTTTGTTTTAATGTCTCGTCGTATGTTTGATTTAATCTCATAATATGTTTATTAGATTTGAAGAATGCGTGGTTAAGACAGTTGTCTCGTTGGTAGCAGGATACCGCTCAGGACGTTTCGTCACACGCTTTCTTTCATCTCAAAACTGGATAGTTCGATGGATCTTAAAATCTGCATTTACGACGATAGTTTTATAGATGTTATTTTATATTAAATCAATGCTATGAAATGGATTGGAATTGATGTAAGCAAAATCAGTTTTACGGTTGCTTACCCTACAGAAAACGCTTATCGTTCGGAAATCTTTAAGAACGATTGTAAAGGTATTAAACAGTTTATCACCACACTTCATAAGGACAATTACCAATGTATCCTGGAAGCTACAGGAACGTACAGCACTCTTTTGCTCTATTTGCTCCAAGAAGCACATATAGCTGTGTCCATGGTAAATCCTAAACAGATTAATCACTTTGCCAAGATGATGCTAAGTGTCACAAAAACTGATAATCTGGATGCTAAGTTAATTGCTATGTATGGAGAAAAAATGAAACCTGATATTTATAAGATTGCAAGCTTGGCCATTCAAAGACTTCGGCAAAAACGAACTCTACTTCGACAATTTAAGAAGCAATTACGTATGCTTTTAAATGTTCAGGAATCATTTCTCGCGCTACCAAAAGTCGACCAAACGGCAAACAAAGCTCTAAAAAAGAGTATTGCTTTCATTGAAAAGCAATACAAGAATTGAATCTTAAGATAGTCGCCGTAACCCGTAATGAATTTTCAAAACAGCTAGATCACCTGACATCTATTAAAGGGATAGGAAATGGAGTCGCGACTGAACTTATAATGGCAACTGGTGGTTTTGAGTATTTTAATTCAGCTAAAAAATTCGCAAAATACATTGGCGTATGTCCCAGCTATCAGCAGTCGGGAACATCAATTAAAACTAAAGGAATCATTACTCGTCATGGCGATCCAGAACTTCGCTCGCTACTTTATATTGCCTCCTGGTCGGCAATCCGATATAATACCCAGTGTAGGGAATTATATGAATGTTTAAAAATTAAAGGTAAATCAAGCAAGGTGGCATTAATGGCTGTTATAAATAAATTATTAAGACAGGCCTTTGCAGTTATTATATCGAATACGGATTACGTTGACAATTATACATGTTCAACAGAATAAATAGTTATAAAAAATTTGGAATTTAATATAGTTCGTCCTGAAATGAGTTGACAGCAAAGTTGACTTATTATGAAAAAACAACTCAAAGGCACTTACAGGCGCTCACAACGAGACTACACTTTAGCCTTTAAATTACAGGTTTTGATGCAAGTTTAAAAAGTCGAAGTGACCTACAAACAGGCGCAAAAACACTATGGGATCCAGGGCAGAAGTGCGGTTTTGGCTTGGTTAAGAAAATACAACACTTTCAGACCCCACAGTTGTTTGGGGGATATGACGCCTGAAATGTTTATCGAAAAACAGGTCAAAGGATTTTGCTTAGTTTCGTCTGCACATAGAGTGATCGCATATTTTGGAGAATAGGTTTTAGATGCGTTGTCCGGTTATTTTTAACCGCCCAAATTGAGATTTAAATCCCTTTTGGCTATTGCTTTTTGATATATCTAATTTGGTGTTTGCAGGCTCAAAAAGATTCAGCTGTACAGTTCCGGATTGGTGCCATTTATCTCCTAGAAATGTGCAGTCCTTGAGCTGATAGCGTACATAGTCCAGGTGATAAATATTTTGCACATTGGTATAGGGAGGATCAATAGCTTACAGGACCCTTTTAATCAATATACCGTTGGAAGTTTATAAACATTGTAGTATTAGAGATTTGAATTGTGGTTTCAGATCAATGTTATTCAATCTGTTTCGGGTTAAGCTGTAAATTTCAGCTTCTTTGTCAAATTGTCCCATATCCGCTTAAATATAGATTTATCCTCTGTAATTATTTCAGCATTTCCTAAAACCCCAGGTTTCAGTTTGATCAATGAATCTTGTTTTGATCTGATTAAGTCCACTTTCGTAAAGAATACACTGTCTTTTATCGGTATATCCGACATATATATTATATTTCCATGTAAATATCCATATTCAGTATAAGGGTAACCACGTACCTTTATTAGTACAGATTGTCCCAACTTAACCTTAGCTGATGCATCTTGGGAAAGCAAAATCTCACCGTAGTATTGCTCATTCTTAGGGTTGATATAGAATAGTTTCTGACCCAACGCAACGGACTGGTTGCTCTGTAAGAATTCCCCATATATCAACTTCCCATTTGACGGGCTTGTCATTACATATTGTCTTTTCCAGTTTTCTGCATCACTGATAAAGCTGTTAAGCCCCTGGATAAACTTTTTCTGCTCTTCCGAAATTTGGTTTTCGATGTCGGTCAGTTCCCTAGTCTTTGACAAAAGACTGTTCTGATAAGATATCAGGTTGTTTTCCATTTGTGGGATTGTTTGTCGCTTAGCCAACAAAAGAGTTTCCTTGTCCTGTAATTCAGCTGGACTAATAACCTTTTTATCTGCAAGAATTCTATAACGTTCAAACTCCCTCTCGGTGAGTTCCAATTGTTGTTTCTGAAGCTCAAAAGATTGACTGTTTTTGGCATACTGTTCTTGCGCATTAACAATCTCTTTATGAATTGTTGATCTGCGTTTTTGATAGATTCCATCATCGCCCGAGGACAAATAGTTTAGGTATGTTAGGTAGAAATTTTGATAGCTGGTTTGTAGCTCCCCAAGATTGAGATCTCTTGGTGCAATCAGTTTTTCCAGATTATAAGGCTGCTTTCCGTCCTGACGCAGCTGCTGAAGTCTATCCAAAAGCATTAATACCTGTTCATGGTCAGCTGTACTTTCGAGGTAGGCCAACGGCATTCCCATTGTGACCCATGTACCATCTTTTACCAACAGCTTTACGAGGTTTCCTCCCACTTTTGCAGAAATTACTTTGGGAGCATCAGCGGTATTGAACTTAATTGAGGTACTCACCATTTCGGGATAGCGAATGAATGTCGAAAGTCCTCCAATAATTAATATCGTAAGTAAGATAAACGTAATACCCCTTCTTAAAAGCCAAGAAGGCGGCTTTGCGATGATCTCCTGTAGGTCCTCCGAGTGTATACCAGATTCGGGTATAAATGATTTTTTCTTAGCCATCTAATTTCCTAGTTCTAATTGGTTTTTTACTAATTCAAAGTATTTACCGTGTGATGCTATAAGTTCTGCGTGGCTTCCTTGTTCAACAACGTTTCCTTTTTCCAACACGATAATATTATCCGCGTTCTTGACTGTACTAAGTCTGTGAGCAATCACAATTACCGTTTTTTTTTGAAAAAAACGGTCAAGATTTTCAATAATTATTTTCTCATTATTGGCGTCAAGAGAGTTTGTCGCCTCATCCAAAAATATAAACTCAGGCTCTTTATATACAGTTCTGGCAATCATTAAGCGCTGCCGCTGCCCTTGGCTAAGCCCCTTGCCGGATGTGCCAATTTTGGTAACTAAACCAAAAGGTTGCTCCGCAACGAATTCGTTTAAATTTGCAATTTCTATGGAATTATCTAGTCGTTGTCTATCTACGAACTCGGTATTGACGGTGATATTGCGTTCTATTGTATCAGCATAAATGTAACTGTCTTGGAGCACAGCACCACACTTTTCCCTCCATAGAGAGAAGTTAAACTGTTCCAACCGTTTGCCACCAACAAGAATTTCACCTTCTTCATATTCATAAAAGCGGAGCAGCAGTTTCAGTATCGTTGTTTTTCCACTGCCGCTGGTACCTACAATTGCTGTAGTCTTTCCTGCAGGAAAATACAAGTTTAAACGGTTGAAAATTGGTTCATTGCCAGCGCCATAGTAACGAAAAGTGAGATTCCGAATTTCAATGTCTTTTTTTTCAGGCAAGCTATCTAAATAATCTTTTTTTACATCTTCTTCATCCTCAGATTTATATATTTCATTGAGGCGATTCATACTAATTTTAGCGTCTTGAAAAGACTGAACAAATCCAAGTAACGCTTCCACAGGACTGCTGACCATTCCAACTATATATTGAACAGCCATCATTCCACCAAGGGTCATATCGCCATCAATCACTGCTTTGGCACTGACAAAAGTAATTAGGATGCTTTTGGTTTGATTAATTGCCAAAGAACCGATCGACTGATATTGCGAAAGAGCTAAACTTTTTACCTTGAATCTGAACAATCTCGCTTGTAAAGCTTCCCATCCCCATCGTTTCTGCTTCTGGGCATTATTAAGTTTGATATCTTTGATACTCTGAATCATTTCAACCATGTAAGTCTGATTCTCAGAAGAAATCTTGAATCGCTTGTTGTCGAGATCCTGCCTATATTTCATAAATAGAAGTATCCAAATAGTGTATAGCACAGTAGCAATAAAGAAGATCAAAAAAACTACCTGATTATAAATAACCAATAGCACGCCGAAGATTAGCATATTGACTAAGGAGAACAAAGTATTTAAGGTATCTCCCGTCAAAAACGTTTCAATGCGTTGCTGGTCCGTCATTCGCTGTATCAAATCACCATGCGTCTTTGTATCAAAAAAGCTCATGGGTAATTTCATAATCTTTATTAAGAGGTCTGTGAGGATCGAAATATTGACACGCGTACTAATGTGGAGCAAAATCCAGGATCGGATGAACGATACCGAAGTACTGCCCACAAATAACATGAGTTGCGCGATCAGAATTAAATTTATAAAACTGATGTTTTTAGTATTGATGCCTATATCTACGACTGACTGTGTCAGAAAAGGTGTGATCAGCTGTAGAACTGTGCCTAATACCATGCCCAATATCAGCTGTGTGAAGAGCTTTTTGTATCTATAGAAATAGGTAAACATTTTGCTCCATTTGAGCGAAGGGTCAGGTTCCTCCTCATCGAGTTCATAGAATTCGGGGCTAGGCCCTAGGATTAGTGACAGCCCTGAATGGATATCTTTTGAAGAATACCAGTTACTAGAAAACTCTTTACTATTATAGGTTATCAAACCTGTTGCAGGATCTGCAATATAGTATTTCCCCTTCTTAATTTTATAAAGTATGACGAAATGATTCTGATTCCAATGCAAAATACAGGGTAATTCTGCGTCTTGAAGCTGGTCCAAGTTAAGCCTGACACCATAGGTGCGAAATCCCAATTTCTCGGCAGCCTCGCTAATGCCGAGCATATTGACACCTGTATCCGTTGTTTGACAAAGTTTGCGAATCTTTTGAATAGACACAGAGTGTCCATAATATTTGAATATCATGCGTAGACAGGTGGCGCCACAATCCATCATGTCCATTTGCTCATAATAAGGAAAACTTTTTAGCATCTAAATCTTATACTATCTTTTTCCGAATGCAACCTGCTTGTCCGATGATCGATAGATTTTTCTTTACATATGACATCTACTTGCTCTGAGACATCTTAAGAGGCTGTTTACGATGTGTCGTCTGCTCGTTCAGGTGTTTGTAACCAGCACCGACTTCGTTTTAGAAAAAATACTTTAAATCGATAGGACTGTAAATTTCAGGAAGTTCTTTGCCATTAATGTAAAGGGTAGGAGTAGCACGAATTTTCATAGCCTCGCACCAGTTTCGCATCTCCAATACCTTCTCCGTTTGACGGTTCAATTCTCCATTCATAGGATATTTAACCGCAAATGCATCGTATTTCTTAACTGATGCCAGATACCAGTCATCGAGGGCTTCATGTACCTTTTGTTTTCCATATTTTTCCTGAATCGCCAGAAGGTGTTGGACGGGAGCTGTTTTAATATCTCTTTCGTCACCAGAAGCGGTAAATATAATTCGGAGCTTCACATTGCTATTTTTTCTAACAATTTCTTCAAGGATGAGATGAGTACTAGAACAAGGTTGGCAATAAGGATTACAAACCTTAACAATTTCATTTGCAGCACTTTCATTGCCTATAACCAGACCTATGCCATTGACAGGATAATTAATTGTTTCACTCTTCTCCAATATTGAAGCAAAAATCGTAGGGTTATATAAAAGCTTCTTCCATTTCATCTCATATTCTTTACTATCATTTGCTCGTTTCAAGATTGGAATAGACAGATTAGATGCAAGTAAAAATATAATTCCCAAAAAAATATTTAAAATGAGCTGAAGGTGATTTATTTGCTCGAATTTGAAATCATTATTGATCAGAAACACTATTCCCAAGCAAGCATTTACTAAGATCACAAATTGGGAACCAAGACAAAGCGGGCACCATTGTTGTATAACTCTCGCTTGGTAGTAAATAGAAAAGATCAAATAGGGAGTAATTATAATTGAAGTTAGCGACCAGATAGTCAAATTGCTGGCCTGACTAAAAAATATAAGCTGGCTGATAAAAAAGGTAGCAAAATAAGCCAATCCCCAAACTGACCAACTGATATCCATAAATTTTGATCGTGAAGAAGATAGTACTGCTTCGCAATTGGATTTCTTGCCAAGCATACCACAAACCTCCTTGATAAACGGATCCTGAGAATTCACATCGAGTTTAATCAACAGAGCAGATATGAAGCTTCCAAACAAACTCGTACATAGAAAAGCCCCGCCAATTAAAGTTAATTTAGAAATTCCCTGGCTAAAAAGAAGCAGCAAAGATACAATTAGTATCAGAAGAGAAATGTAAAGTGGTAATTTGCCTGAAAATTCTTCAGTTCGCTCCATTTTTCGATTCTGAACGTATCCAATTTCATTTTTTGCACCAGAACCATCGAGCAAAAGCACTACTCCTTTATCTATGTAGCTAAACTCAACAAAGGTTAATGTATTGATTTTATCTGTTAAGGGTTCTAAATAGGTAATGGAATTATTATCTGCCTTTGAAACTACTGTAAACTGAGAATTTGACCATCCTTCTTTCTGAACAGAACAGATAAAGGGGAGTTCGAAATCATCATAGGAATTATCTCCCTTTCGAAGGGCCGCGCTTTGAATAGCATATTCACCTAATGCATCTTTAATAGATAATAAGGACGGATAATCAACATTTGACTCTAGCAGCTCTTTTAACCTCCTCTCAGTGAATTTTACCTTGTATCTGTTTAAGACATACGAGCATACACTCAAAAGGTTATTGGATTTTTTTAAATTAAAAACACTCATAATTCGAATATCGTATACGGCGCCAAGCAACGCCGGGAATTTTATATTATTAACGCCTAAGCACTCATGGGCTCACGATATGGAGCCATTATTATTCATGATACGTAAAACAGTAATCCTATTTTATATTTAATCGTTGAGGGCTTTCTGAATCCAGGTCTTGGCGGTTTCTTCCAAATTATCTGGAGAAGTACTTCTTTGGCTCATATTTCCATTTTTATCAAAAACGATGTAGCTAGGGATATAGTCAAAGTTGTATTTTTTCATAATCGTAGCGAATTGGTTTTTATAAAGATAATAATGCTCGCCCATAAGCACTTTGGTTAGTTCGTAAAATCTGTTGCGGTCTGAAGATTCGTCTGTTAGATATAGGAATGTAATATCATCTCTATTTTCAAAACTTTTTTTGACCTTTTCCATTGCTGGGGAGGCAGCAAGACAGGGACCGCACCACGTTGCCCAAAAATCCACAAAGACTACTTTACCTTTGTGTTTTTCTAAGATAGTGCTCAAAACATCTTCATTTTTTTTATCGAATGGAAGAAAAAAAGTTTCCTCATTATTTTTCTTCTGATTACGCTTGTTAATCTCAGATTGATGCAAAATATAACTGCTTAATCGATTATTTTTAAAGTGGGCAATGATATCGTGTAGATTCTCGTTGCTTAATTGCTTTCCTTCATTTAAAGCCTTAATGTACGCGCTGGCGGTCATCATGTCAAGAAATAGATTACTATTGTCATGAGATAAATATTTAAACGTATTTTTTAGGCTTTCGGTAAAAACAATAGGACCAACTTTCAAAATATCAGGAAGCTCTAAAAGCGTATCCTTTTGGATGGTAAGCAAAAGGTCAAAATAGCCAGATGGAAGAAGGCTAACTGTATCTAAATATTCAGTTGTTATGAGACGGTCATAATATGACCTTGTTTTAACCGCCAGGTTGACTTCTTTTTTATCATCTATTCCTATCATTCTGTAATATGCCAAAAGGCTTTTTTTGTAGTCTTTTAAGAGTTGTGTAATCTGAAATGTTTTAATCAGTTCCGAATAATAGTTTTTCAGGAATTGGGACGGTGCATTTTTCACCAAAGAATCTTCCATTTGATGCATTTGAAGCATTTTAACTTCTACAAATTCCTTTTCGGAGGCAACTTTAGATCCTCTTTTCTCTACTGTCGGCCGGTAAGATAACATTTTCATAATGAGCTTTTCCTGAAAACCAGAATTGTCAAAAACCTCTTTGTAAGAACCATGATATTCCAGATCAAAATTGGCGGAATCGGTTACATGAAGGTTTATAAAATTGGTTTCATTCGGAATCAAAATAGTTGACAGGTAGCGGCCATTTAATCTAAAAAAAACAGAAGTGGGACCAAATGTGAATTCGGATAACAAAAGAGTCGAATCATTAACGCTCCTAAATGTCACCGGTCGGTCGCCTTGTAAAGGATTACTCATAAAAGGGCCATCAACTTCAACATCTTTAAAATAATTTGGTGATCCCCCTTGTAATATAAGTGAAACATAACCGTCAGACATATAATTACTCTGTGCGAAACAGTTCGATAGTAGTAACAGGAAGGACCCAATAAAAAATAGTCGTATTATTAGCATAATCTTACCCTAAAAAAGAAAGTGAAGTTGTTTTTTTGATGTGGTAAATTTGGTATTATACAATTTCCATAAAAATGAGAGTGTTGCAATAACACTCTCAAAAAATCTGTTATTTAGGGATACATCCCCAAATTCCCATATAGTATCCACAACGTCCTGGTGCTGAATCTGTTGTTACGCAATCTGTCTGATCTGCCCCACGACAAGGAACTGGTTTAAGACCGCCAACAACTGATTTTAATTGTTCTCTCGAAAGAAGTTCTTTACTTTGAATGGATTTTAAATTAATCTTTTTCATAACTTTGTTTTATAAGATTATAATGCCCGCTCACTCCGGGACATTTTCGGAGGGCCTTTTTACAGAGAACCTTCTGATGGCTTAGGTCTGCTTGCAACCTGCCTAAGCCTTTTTTTCTACGTAGTTCTTTAGATTAAACCTTTTTGCCAGCTAGCTGGCAGTTTATACAGCCTATACCGAGCACAATAGAATTAACCGGCCATCTGTTTTTTTTATCTGACTCTTAGATTCGATGTTTTCTGTTCTTCCATGAATCCACATTTGTCTATATAATACCTTTTTATGCTGCAATTTGATGTTTACACCAAAATAATAGATTATCTCGCCATCAAAGTTCATTTTACCTGAATCGAAAGATTGTAGCCATTTCAGCTGCTATGGAGAATATATGAACAGAAGGGCGAAATTGGTAAAAGGGTATTTCATTTTTTGAAAAATGAAATCTTCAATCTTGTATCTTGAAAAATGGTTAATGAATGCATATGTAGAAGTACTGTTCAAATATTGAGACCGCTGTATAGCTCTTTGGAATAAGGTGCATAAGACTTTGCAATGGTTCAATATATATTGACAAGTATCAGTTAGCCTATTTTTTAAGTTAATATTATGTAATAATTTCATTATTATATAACTGAATTAATTTTAGAGTTATTATTGTTGGTGTATTGTATGTCATTGATTGTAAGTTGTTTATAATTTTTTAAAAATAATTGTTAGCTTGTAAGAAAGTAAGTATTCCTTCTATTATGTTAAATTTAACACTTTATTTGAAGTGTTTTATTAATAAAGTAAAAAAACTACACATTTGTGTAATAAAATATTCAAAAATAATTAAACGATTTCTGCGAGACCCTATCAAGTGCCGAAGAAGCTTTCGGATCCGGTCGCTATCACTGTCAATACCCATATATTCAGTTGTCAAACTCAATCTCACTACTTTAAGTCATTTCCTGTCGTATAAGCTTTGTCGGGAATAGCCTATGTATTTATTTTTTCTTAAAATCTCCAATATTCTTTTGTAATTTGCTCGTAAGTTATCTATTCAAAATTGTTTTGTAATTAAATCCAAGTTGTTTATCATTGTAATTGATAACTTAATTTCCTTTCTATTCCTAAATCATGGTACTCAACGGGTTAAGTGGGTTTAATTGTTTAAATGATTAAGATATTGGATTAATGATGTTTCAGTTGAGAGAGTTAACGAAGATATTTGCCTTTTTTATAGTATACTTTACTGTACATGCTGTAGCTGCACAGAGTTTTTTGCCATTGGATGAAAATAAATATCGATCTGAGGCGGAAAAATTATTGCTGTCGAGTTCGGAGGACAGTGTGAAAGCAATGCAGCATTTTTATTTGGCAGATTACTATAGATTTAGAGATACGACCAAATTTTGGGATCATATGCAACAGGGGGAGCGGTTAGCCAAACCGTTCCGGAGCTTACAGGCGATGGGGGCACTTTACAAAAGCTTTTATTATGGGCAATTTCTGGATAGTAAAAATGCAGGAGTTGAAGCCCAACGATGTGTAGACCTCCTTGGAAATGCGCAAAAGCCTTTTCAGCAGGGGCTTTTGGCCAAAGCTTGGTATAATCTGGGCTTAATTCGATTTCCTAAAAAAGGATTTGCTGATTTTCTGGATATTCTTAACGGGAAGTGCTTGCCTTATGCGAAAGCACATGATCCCATCATGGAAGGTAGTATAAATACGATGATCGGCATGACGTTTATGTCGTCCAATCAGCTTGCAAAAGCTGATGAATACCATCAATTGGCCATAAAACAGCTCGAGCAGCAAACGCCGAGTGCCGCACTTGTGGTGGCTTATCTCAATACAGTCAGTAATTATTGCTATCAGGTGAAATCCAAAGAAGCAAGAGTACTGTTGGACAAGGTCAAACAGCTCCTGAACGAATACCCGAATTCTTCCCAATTACCCAACTACTATTACAATGAAGCGCTTTATTTTACCACAAAGCAACAGACTGATGAAGCCCTTCGCCTGTTGGATATCGGTTTGGATTGGTCGGTGAAAATGAACAATTGGAAATTATTCCAGATGATGCGGTTCAGAAAGTTTAATGTGTATCTCTTACAGAAAAAGTATGCTGATGCTAAACTGCAGTTGGAGGAAATCGTGAAAAATGGATTATTAACGCGAGATCTTTACAACAGTAAAATTGTGTACAGTCAACTGGCGGGTGTGAATGAGCTTATGGGTAATTATCAGGATGCGCTGAAGATGTCCAATATGGCAAATAAACTATCCGATAGCATTCAGAAGGTCCAATTGCTGGAAAAAATGAATGAGATGGAGACGAAATATAAGACCGTTGAAAAAGAAAAAGAAATTTTGAATCTACGCGCAGAAAAGGACCGTAACCAATTTCGGATTTTTCTCGTTTTGGGTATTGCCGTTTTGCTTTTTTGTATTGTGCTTTTTGTTGCTTTTTTCTATCGAAAACAACGGAAGCTCAATACACAGATTCAGCTCAACCACGAAATTGTGTTGGACAAATTGGAAAAGGAAAAACAGCTACAAATTTCGGAATCTATGCTCAAGGGGGAGCAGCAGGAGCGTCAGCGTATAGCCCAAGATCTGCACGATAGCATAGGAGGTATGTTAACAGGTTTAAAATTTAAGATTGCCGGCGATGTAGCAAAGGGTACGCTCTTGACTGATGAAGTGCCGCAGAAGTTGAACGACATCTTAGGCGAAGTAAGGCGGATATCCCATAATCTAATGCCCGAATCGTTGCGTCAGTTTGGATTGATAGCAGCATTGGAGCAATTGTGTCTGGCAATGAAAAATAGTCATGTTTCGATCCAATTTGAAAACTATGAACCTGAATTGAATGTGGATTTTCAAAAAGGATTGGCCATATATCGAATTGTTCAAGAGGCTATTTCAAATGCATTAAAGTATGCAAACGCAGATGTAATTATCGTTCAGGTAAGTAAATCGGACGAAGTACTGCATATCCTCGTTGAGGATAATGGCAAAGGCTTTGATTCCGCTGTGTTAAATTATGGATTGGGTTTAAATAATATGGTCAATAGAGTGAAATGGATCAATGGATCAATTGATATTCAGAGTAAGCTTGGATCCGGAACTCAAATCGAAATTGGTGTAACTGTTTAAATAGGCTGAGTCATGAAGATAATTGCAGTGTTAGACGATCATCCTTTATTGTTGGAAGGTGTTGCCTCTTTTCTCAATAATCAGGATGGGTATCTTGTATATCCCTTTTTGGAAGAAATTACGTTAATTGAATTTTTAAAGGTCACGAAAGCGGATCTCCTACTTATGGATATGCAGCTGTTGAAGACAAATGGAGTGGATGTCTGTACTCAGGTGAGGAAACTGTTTCCTATGATTCCTATTGTTGCATTGAGTAATTTGGCCGATGGCAACCTTATTGTTCAGTTTATGCAGGCAGGTGGAAATGGCTATATCTTAAAGGATGTTAGCAACGAAGAATTCCTGGGCTGTGTACAGCTCGGATTGGACGGCAAAGAAGCAATTTGTGATCGGGCAAAAGAACTTTATCGTGGCGCAATTTCTACCATCAGCAGTCTACCTAGGCTTACACAGCGTGAAAAAGAGATTTTGACGTTGATCTCCAATGGACTTACTACAAACCAGATTGCCGAGCGTTTATTTTTAAGTCCAGTTACCGTGGAAACGCATCGGCGCAATCTCCTAACTAAATTTAAAGTTAAAAATATGATTGAACTTGTACAGCTTGCGATGAAACATAAGTTGTTGGGACTCGAATAGAGACCGCCCTTAGTGTTCACCGTAACCGACGTCATCAAGCTTACCTTTGAATACCCTAAATTGGATAATAAAATAGGCAACTACCAGAATTGCTGCAAACATAAACCAGCCTAAACCTACTGAAAGACCATATTCATGTGCTGCAGCATTTTGAATCGTCAAGGAAGGATTTACGTCATTCGTTGAAGGCAATAATATAGGGAACATGGAAGCAACGGTCGTGGCAAAGCTCCCCAGTATAAACAGGGAAGAAAATAGGAAGCCAATACCATCTTTCTTAAAGGTTTTGATCCAAAATTGTCCAAGTAATCCAACGGCAGCAATCAAAGGAAATATCCACAGCCAATAATGATTTTGAAGATTGTTTAAGGAAATGGGTTTCACATAATGCCATACATAGGCCGATAGTAGGACGAGAATAAGCAAGACAAAGTTGAGTTTAAAAACAATATCCTTTAATCTGGTATTTAGTGTGCTGGATGTTTTCAGAATGACCCAGCCTGCACCGTGGATTGTTAATGTAACGACGGCAACTAAACCTAATATGATGGTGAACCAGTCTATAATGCCTTGATGTTGGGCTAATGGGTCAAATGTCGGATTCCAAAGCGCTAAAAAGAAATAATGTGGCTCTTGGGTCGATACACCATTTTCTACCATACCTAGGTTTACTCCGCGAACGACATTGCCTAGGGCGGCGCCAAAGAAAAGTGCCAGCAACAGGCTTGCTAGACCAAAAGCTTTATCCCATAAAGCCTCCCAAAGACGATGATGAACCTGCCCTCTGAGTTCAAGACTTATCGCTCTAAAAATAAGCAGCCATAATACAAGCATGAGCGGCAAGTAAAATCCACTGAAAGAGGAGGCATAAAGTGTTGGGAAAGCAAAGAATAGGACACCGCCCGAAGCGATGAGCCAGACTTCATTGGCATCCCAAAACGGCCCAATAGCGTTAGTAACAGCTTTTTTCTCCTGTTCGGTTTTAGCAAAGAATAGATGGACGATTCCCGCCCCAAAATCGTACCCATCGAGTACGATATAAATTCCCAGCATGAAAGTTAATACGATAAACCAGAATATTTCCATAGCTAATTAGGTTAATGCAACTGTCGTTTCAGGGCCTTTTCTAATGATCTTCAAGACCAGCATCAGAAATAACAAACCCAAAAGAATGTATAAACCGACGAAGCCGAGAAAGGTAAATAATGTATTTCCAGAAGATACAGTAGGGGATACACCGTCTACCATGCGCATGAGATTATAAACTAGCCAAGGTTGTCGTCCCAGTTCCGCCGTATACCAGCCTGCAGTATTCGCGATGTAGGGGAAAGGAATCATAAACATAATGATCCACAACAACCATTTCGTTTGATACAGCCTGTTCCGCCAAAGCAGTAGTGCTCCAAGGACCATAATGCCAATGAATATGGTACCCAAACCTACCATGATGTGATAACTGTAATACAGTCCGGGCACGTTCGTTGGATGTAAAGATTGGTCAAATTCATTTAATCCTTTAATTTCTGCATCCCAACGCTGGTAGGTCAGGAAGCTCAATACATTCGGTACGGCTATCTTATTGTCCAATTTTTTGTTTTCCATGTCCGGTTGACCGATTAGAATAATCTCCGATCCGCCTTTCTCAGTTTTGAAAATTCCCTCCATGCCAGCAAAGGCTGCGGGTTGATATTTGACTACGTTTTTGGCTGCAAGGTCTCCTGTAGGAAACGCCAGCATAACGGAGGAAATAGCGCCAAAAATAACGCCGCTTTTAACGAATATCTTTCCAAACTTACTATGCTTGTCACTTAACAAATAGAAGGCTCCAATAGAAGCAACGAAAAACGAGCTGGTCACCAATGAAGCGGCTTGATTATGTAGATAAGATGGCCATAACCATGGATTACTGAATAATGCACTAAAATTGTTCAGTACAAATTTGCCATTTTCAAGAATCTCATACCCAACAGGATGCTGCATCCAGGAATGCGTGGCGATAATCAGGAAACCACTGGCCCAAGATCCAATAAAGACCATGAGTCCGGATAAAAAATGGAGCTTATGCCCCAGCAACTTTTCTCCAAAAAGAAACATCCCCAGAAAGGAAGACTCCAGGAAAAAGGAAAACATACCTTCCATGGCTAAGGTCTGTCCGATAATACCACCCGTAAGTTCAGAAAATTTGGCCCAGTTGGTACCAAACTGAAATTCCATGGGAATGCCTGTTACAACGCCCATGGTGAAATTAAGCGCAAAGATTTTCATCCAAAACTTGGAAGCATGGTTGTAGTCTTCATTTTTTGTTTGCAGAAATTTCCATTTGAAATAGACGATCATTAAGGATAAACCCATGGTCAATTGAGGGAATAAATAATGGAATGTAATTGTAAATGCGAACTGAAGTCGATTATAGAGAATCATATCTTCCATGTAGCCGAAGTTTTGGTTAAAAGACAGTTAAATATAGCCATTTTATTTGCGTATATATCCATGAAACTGTTTTATTTTTTGATAAAATAACTGGTTTTTTATTGTTTTCTGTCCTAAGTGTAAAATCTGAAAATCAAAACAGGGCATCCGCCGCTGTAATCTCTTTTTTATCTTATCTTCGTCCGAATTTAAGATAACGGTGGAAGGGTAGAAGAGCATTAGGGAAATGAAGAAAGTGCTAATTTTGATGGGTGTTTTATTGATCCCTATACTTTTTATTATACTAAATAATACGGGCCGGGGAACAGTCGCTAAAGATAATATTGTGTTTCGGGATAAATTATCTGATTACAATTTATTCAAGGGCAAAATTGCTGATCTTGTTCCAAATGACCAGGGGGTCTCTTATGAATTAGCTTCGGCCCTATTTACAGACTATACCGATAAAAAGCGTGTCATCTTTCTTCCTAAGGGAGGAAAAATGATCGCCACAGACGATGGTTTGCCCAGCTTCCCCGATGGTACCATCATTGCCAAAACTTTTTTTTATCCCCCGAGAGATGCGGTAGGGGACTCGAGACAGTGGCTGCTTGAAACGCGGCTTTTGATTCATAAAGACGGACAGTGGAACGCAGCTACCTATCAATGGAATGCGGCCCAAGATGAAGCTTTTCTGTTGATGGACAGTGCTTCCGTGCATGTCTCCTTTTTGGACAACAAAGGTGTCGAGCGACAAACAAATTATATTATTCCTTCCCGAAAGGATTGTATGGCATGCCATCGACAAGGAAATCATTTGCTCCCGATAGGTCCGAAGATCAGAAATCTAAACCGGATAATCGTTCACGATGGTGACAGTATCCAGCAATTGGTCCGGTTGACTCAGATGGAGGCTCTCGATCTGAAATCGTTCAAAGTTTCCAATAGTTTGCCCGGTTATGAGGATATTGGTCAATCGACTGCAAATCGTGCCCGAGCTTATCTCGAGATCAATTGCGCCCATTGTCACAACCCTAAAGGAACGGCTTATATGACCATGCTGGATCTGAGGTATGAAAGCCCGTTGAATGAAACTGGGATTTGGTTAAAACAAGCTAAGATTATTGGACGGATGTCTACATTGGGAGAGATACATATGCCTCAAAAGGGGACTACTGTACTTCATGATGAAGGAATACTGCTGATTAAAACCTATTTAGAAACACTACAATAGAATCTTCTTGCTTATCCCTAATCGACAATCTTTTAAGCCTGCCAGCTCGCTTTTATAGCCCCGCTGCATATCCTATTTATTTCTTTTAATAAAATCTATAGAATTAGTAGATTATATTAAAATTACTTCTATATTTGTGAGAAGATAACAGGTCGCGAATGAAAACATGTATTAATTTCAGGGCGGCGAATTAACACATTATTATGGAACATATCAATATTAGTAAAAGCACATTTTTCGTAAGTATTACTGCAAAGTCTTTGAAGGCTAAATCCCCTGATGTAAGAAAGATGCGAATGTGCCATATAGGATAATTTCCCTTATCTTTTCTCAAACTGACAGCAGGGGAGGCGCTCGCTTCCCCCCATGTCTTCAAAATAAAAACAAGTTTTCGATTGGCGTTGGCACTTGTTCGTATTCACCATTAACACTTTATCTATGAAAAATCTTAGGGTACTCCGGTATTCTACCTTGTCGCTATGTTTACTATTATCTGGCGTTGGGCATCAGGTATATGCGCAAACAGATGTCAGACCGATTATCAATGCATCCTTATCGGGATATGTATATGATAGCCAGCTTAAACGACCTCTTGAAGGCGTAACCATTCAACTCGAAGCCGTAACTCACGTTGTTACAACAGATCAAAAAGGTTTTTTTCAAATTGTAACGGGACAGAAATTACCCTTTTCGATTACACTCTCGCGCATTGGTTACAAAAAAAAGACCGTGTTAGTTTCCGAATCTCCCACGAAAATTGAATTGGATCCAGTTACACAGGACCTTGATGAAGTGGTCGTTGTTGGCTATGGAACGCAGAAAAAAATCTCGTTGACCAATTCAGTCGCCAGTATTGATGGTGATAAACTGACGAAAAGACCGGTTTCTAATACGCAGCAAGCTTTACAGGGCCTATTGCCGGGGGTAACTGTGCAAGACCTTGGTGGAAAACCAGGACAATCAGCTGCCAATATTCGAATCAGAGGATTGACTACATTTAATACCAATTCGAGCAGCACCAGTGGATATGATCTCAGCAAGAATAATGCTTTGGTCATCGTGGATGGAATTGAACAACCCTGGTCCAAGTTAAACCCCAATGATATTGCCTCAATTTCAGTCCTAAAGGATGCGGCTTCCACGGCGATATATGGATCACGCGCGACCAACGGTGTAATTATTGTAACCACCAAAAGTGCAAAATCTGGACATGTTGTGATTGATTATAATGGCTATTACGCCTTACAGAAATCAATTAATAAGCCAAAGCAGATGGATGCCGTATCCTACCTCCAATTGCAACAGGACGCCTACCGTAATGCGGGACTGGTGGTACCAGCGCGATTTAGTGACGAATCCATTACGGCCTACCAAACGGCAACTGATCGTGAAAAATATCCTTTACCGAATACATGGTTTGACACGCTGTTGAAAACAGCTCCTCAACAAGATCATGCCTTGTCATTCGCTGGTGGAAATGAGATCCTGCGCTCTAGATTGGCCGTTCGTTATAACAAGCAGGATGGTATTATTGAGCATTATGGTGCTGAATTGGCGGATATCCGGCTAAACAACGATTACAAAGCAACCTCTTGGCTTAATTTTACGGGAAGTATAAACTATCGATATAGCAAAGCCGCCGAGCCCGGACGTGATCCGATCAATAACTTTCTCCATGGCTCGATGTGGGTGGTGCCTAAATATGATGATGGTACCTACGGATTAAGTACACAAGGAAATAATCCTTTAATGTTGATTGAAAAAAGTGGTTTTAAAAAGGTAAATGAAAACTACCTAAGCTCCATCGTTAAAACGGACATTCAATTAGTGAAAAATTTGTTGTTTACTTCCCAATTTGGTGTTAGGGTAAACTTCAACAACAGCAAAACCTTTTTGAACGCTTTTGACAATAAAGACCGAAATACAGGGATAGTAAAGAGCTTTCCGATCAATTCGTTAACCGAAATTCGTGATAATAGCAGCGAGTATACATGGAACAACCTGTTGACCTATCAGTTGACGACCGGGCCAAATCATATCAAGGCATTAGCTGGGTATTCACAGATTCACAATTACGAAAATTATCTTACGGCCTATCGCGAACGATTCTACAACAATGACATTACCTCTATTGGACAGGGGGCTGACGACGCTACAAAAAATAATAGCGGTTATGATGTGCAGTATGGCTTGCGTTCTTTTTTTGGTCGGGTAAACTACGATTGGAAGGGCAAGTACCTGCTTGAAGTGAATGGCCGCTATGATGGTTCATCCCGTTTTACGGGAGACAAACAATACGGTTTTTTCCCTTCTGCATCAGCAGGATGGCTACTATCCAAGGAAGAGTTTTGGAAACCCATAGGGAATTGGTTGAACGAATTCAAGTTGCGTGCTTCCTGGGGAAAGACGGGAAACCAATCTGTCGACTTGTATAGTTATTATTCGGCCTTAATTGCAGCAGGATATGATTTTGGGGGTAAATCTGTACAGGGTTATCGGCTGGACAGTTATGCCAATCAGCAATTGGGTTGGGAGTCTACGACACAGTATGACTTGGGTGTGGATGCTGCTTTCCTAAACAATCGCTTGACGTTTACCTTGGATTATTATAACAAGGTTACCGACGATATTTTACTGAATCTGGATATTCCTGCCGTTTTGGGATTAAAACCTTCGCCCCAAAATGCTGGTACGGTACTGAATCGTGGCTGGGAATTCAGTGCAAATTATCAGCAAAGACCAAGCGCTCCTGGGGCTTTTGCGTACCAATTAAATGCAAACTTTAGTATCAACCATAATGAAGTAACAGATCTAAAAGGTACAGGACCCTATATCGCAGGGTCGGATATTGACCCAAGGTATATCATTGCCAAAGGGCTCCCGATCAATACCCTTTGGGGATATAAGACCGACGGTATCTTTCAGTCTGCGGAGGAAATTAAAGCTTATGGTGCTACGTATGCCACCAATACGAAGCCCGGAGATGTGAAATATGTGGATTTGAATGGCGACGGTATTATCAATGCAAATGACATGGCCGCCATCGGGAATTCCTTTCCCAAATATACGTTCGGAATTAATGGGAGTTTCAGTTTTAAAAATTTTGATCTTGATCTCCTTTTTCAAGGAGCAGCGAAAGTTGATACGCGATTGTCCGGTGCATTGGCGGAGATGGGAAATCAGGAAGGATTTACACATGAAATATTTACAGGCAATTATTGGACACCGACACATACCGATGCACGCTTTCCGCGTGTGGTCAAATATGATTTGCGCAATGTCGCAACGTCGGACCGTTTAGTGGTCAATGGTTCTTATCTGCGTTTGAAAAATATACAGGTTGGGTATACAATACCCCTAAATGCAATCGGAAAGACAGCAATCAACAAACTACGGGTATACCTATCCGCGACAAATTTATGGACAATTTCAAAATTGAACGAATGGAATTTGGATCCCGAAGCGGAATCTGGTCGAGCAGTATATTATCCGCAAACTGGACTTTATACACTGGGTGTGAATTTGACCCTGTAGTGTGATTGTTACTATACTATTTAATTGAGGACTCATGAATTTTTACAAATATCTATATCAAAAAGGAAACTGGATTTTCAGTTTCGGATTGTTTTCGCTTATGCTGATGGGCTGTGATAAGAATCTGTTGGATGCCGTACCAACTGATCGTCTGTCAGAAAATATATTTTGGAAGAGCCAAGCCGATGCGGAGCTTGCTGTAAATGCGCTCTACAATGATCTTGATGGAGCGGAAATCTTCTATTCGGATGCATTGACGGATATAGCGCATGTCAATCAGCCTTTCGCTGTGGATGCGTATATCGAGCTTGGTACTTATGACGCTTCAAGCTCCCGATTGTACAATACCTGGAGTAGTGCCTATAAAGGAATCGGTGCGGCCAATTACTTTTTGGCGAATGTTGGTAAAATCGAGGGCAGCCGGGATGAAGCACTAATCGCCAGATTTATCGGCGAAGCTCGTGTGTTAAGAGCCTATCAATATATCAAATTGGCCTATTTATTTGGCGGAGTACCTTTGGTAAAAGCGCCGCTGACTTTGGAAGAAGGAAGGGCTGTACAACGCGCCGACCTTAAAGAAATTTACGATTTTATTGACACCGAATTGGAACTGGCTGCGGCAAGTTTGCCTGAAAGCTACTCCAGTAACGATGTGGGGCGCATAACCCGTTGGGCCGCATTGGGCCTGAAAGCACGGTCAGATTTATATGCAGGGCGATTTGAAGCAGCAGCAAAAGCCGCAAAAACGATTATCGATAGCAAACGATTCGAGCTTTACCCCCTTTATGCAAATCTGTTTACGTATGCGGCTGAAAATAACAAAGAGGTGCTGTTGGATAAGCAATTTCTGGAAAATATATACACACAAAGTGTTTTTAGCCTCTTAGCCCCCTATAGCCAGCAAAATGGGCAGAGTACCTATGTGCCTACCAAAGCCTTGACAGATAGTTACGAGACTTCCAGTGGCTTGGTAATTACGGATGCCAATAGTGGTTATGATCCCAAAAATCCCTATAAAAATCGCGACCCGAGGCTTGCTTTGTCAATTTTTTTGGATGGCGATCCGCTTCCAAATGGCGCTATTTTTCATCCGGCACCCAATAGTGGGACTGCTGATGCTGTGGGGAGTACCTATATTGCTTCCACAACAGGTTTCAATATAAAGAAGTATATCGATAAAAAAGATTTGGCAAACCCCTCAAAAAGTGGGTTGAATATCATGCTATTGCGTTATGCCGAGATATTATTGACCTATGCGGAGGCAAAGATTGAGCTCGGCGAAATTGATGGCAGTGTTTACGAGGCCATTAACCAAATTAGAAATTCACGAACTGACGTAAAACTTCCACTAATAAGTAATCAAGTAAATCAGGAACAACTTCGCCAGTTGGTTCGTCGCGAGCGTACGGTGGAACTGGCATTTGAGGGATTGCATCTCGCGGATATAAGACGATGGAAAACTGCTGAAAAGGTTGTTCCTGGTAAAGTGTATGGCATCACCTATCAAAATAACAACGGAGAGGCAGCTGTCGTTGAAGCAGCCTCCGAAAGCCGTGTTTTTGATGCGAAAAAGCATTATCTCTGGCCCATTCCACAACGGGAAATTAACCTCAATCCGAATCTAAAACAGAATCCAAATTGGTAAAAATTGTTATCTTGTGGCACGATTCCAATTAACTCATACAAATATGATGCGATACACTAAACTTATGACCTCTATGGCTTTATTTTTACTGGTGGCTTTTGCCAATGCCCAGCAAAAAAAGCCTAATATTATCTTGATTCTGACCGATGATCTTGGTTATAGCGACATTGGTTGTTATGGAAGTCCGAATATCTCAACCCCTTTTTTGGACTCGATCGCCAGTAAGGGCGTGAGAGCAACAAACTTTATGGTTTCTACGCCCTCCTGTACACCGTCAAGAGCGTCTTTATTAACCGGAAGATATGCTTCCCGTTATAATCTTCCCGCACCGATCGGTCCAGGATCCAATTTAGGTTTGCCTGACGATGAGGAAACGATTGCCGAATTATTAAAAAAGGTAGGCTATAGAACTGCGTTAATCGGGAAGTGGCATTTAGGGGATAAACAGACTTACCATCATCCTAATCAGCAAGGCTTCGATTCTTTTTATGGCATGCTGTATAGCCACGACTACCGCGATCCCTATGTAAAAACAGACTCTGTCATTAAGATCTTCAGGAATCGGAAACCCGAAGTCGTTGCGCCCGATGATTCGGACCTGAGCGCACTTTATCACAAAGAAACAGTGAAGTTTATAGAAGACCAAGATAAAGATCATCCATTCTTTTTATACTATGCGCATAATTTCCCGCATCTTCCTTTGGCATTTGCCAATAAAAAGAACCGATTTGCAGATCAGCAAAATGCAGGCCCACTTGGTGCGGTGATGCAGGAGTTGGATCATAATTTTTCGGAGCTCTGGAAAGCGGTTGAGCGAAAAGGCCTCGCTGATAATACCATTTTGATTTTTTCAAGTGATAATGGGCCTTGGATATCTTATCCATCGCGGATGTCTGACGATCATGCCACAAAAAATTGGCATGTGGGTACCGCAGGTGTCTTCAAAGGTTCGAAAGCCGAAACAACAGAAGGTGGTGTCCGCGTACCTTTCATTGTATATGGCAAAGGCTATGCCCAAGAAGGAAAAGTTATTCGGCAGGCAATAAGCAACTTGGATGTGTTGCCTACTATCGCCAAATGGACTGGTGCATCATTACCGAAGAAATCCATTGATGGCCAAGCGATCGATTCTTTGTTGAATGGGAAATCGGAAGATTTAAAAACAGCACACAGACCGATATTTTTGGTGAATTATGGACATGTTGAGGCTGTTCGGTCAGGCGACTGGAAGTATCGACGGATAGCAGGCGGAGTCAATCAGATTTCGGGCAAACCCTATGATGCTATTGAAGAATTACATAACATTGCCTGGGATCCGAGTGAAAGAACCAATATTTTAAAGGATTATCCAGAAAAAGCGGCGGAATTGCGCGTATTGTTTGAAAGCTTTGATGGGAATATGAAATAGGTAGGCGTAACGACAGTCTAATATAAACAAGGCAGCCCTTATTTCCTAAAGGCCGCCTTGTTTTTTATACAGATGCAATAGATTTAAAGCAATTCAAATTCTTTTTCTTTTACATCGCGACTGTTCGAACCAATATAGACTTTGAAATTCCCTGGTTCGGCAACATAATTGAGGTTGTTGTCGAAGAATTTAAGATCGTCTACTTTGATGTTAAAGTTTACGGTTTTTTGTTCTCCTTTTTTGAGGAGTATTTTTTGAAACCCTTTTAACTCTTTTACGGGGCGAGTAATAGAGCCAACTAAGTCCTGGATATAGAGTTGCACCGTTTCTTCCGCATCATAATTTCCGGTATTACTGATGTCGATACTTGCTTGAAGAGTACCTTTATCGTCGATTGTGTTGCGGTCAAGACGGATGTCACTATAGGTAAAAGTTGTATAACTTAATCCGTAACCAAAAGGGTAGAGCGGGGAATTGCTTACATCCAGGTAATTTGATTTGAATTTTTCAAAATCACCCGAGTTTCCATAAGGTCTGCCGGTGTTTTTGTGTGCATAATAGATCGGAATCTGACCAACATTGCGTGGGAAAGTGGCCGTAATCTTTCCTGAAGGAACAACATCCCCAAATAAAACATCGGCTACTGCTTTTCCTGTTTCCGTTCCGCCAAACCAAACGTTTAATATTGCGGGTACGTGAGCATCTTCCCAGGTGAGCGTTAGCGGCCTACCTGTAAACAATACCAGTACAACTGGTTTTCCTGTTGCTAATAGTGCTTTTAATAGCTTTTGTTGATTTTTCGGAATATCCAGTTCTGAGCGACTGGAGCTTTCACCTGACATTTCAGACGCTTCACCAAGTGCGGCCACAACGACGTCGGATTGTTGGGCAACTTTCAGGGCATCAGCAATGATCTCTTCTTCTTTTCGGGAATCGCGTGCGATGGTACGGCCGAACATGGTTGCGTGGTTTTGGTAAATCGGATCCTCCAACAGATTACTTCCGAGATGGGTGAGAATATTTACTTTGTTGCCTAACACGGCCTTCATTCCCTCAACTAAAGAGGCTGTTTTGTCCAATTCAGCACTGACACTCCAGGTTCCGGGCATATTTGGACCTGAATTGGCTAATGGGCCAATGACAGCAACTGTTCCTGTTTTTTTTAATGGAAGCACTTGGTTTTCGTTTTTCAACAAAACAAATGACTTTGCTGCAATTTCCCGGGCTTTGGCATGATTGGCAGCCGATCCGATCACAGTTTTTGCACGTTTTTCGTCACAATAGCGATAAGGATCGTCAAATAAGCCTAATTTATACTTTGCCTCCAAAACAAAACGGCAAGCCCTGTCAATATCTGCAATTTTGACTTTTCCAGCATCCAAAGATTTTTTTAACGTCGTCAGAAATCCTTCACCGACCATATCCATATCAACGCCAGCATTCAGGCTTAAAGCAGAGACCTGCTGGAGATCACCAAGACCGTGTGCTGTTAATTCGTTTACAGCAGTGTAATCGGTTACGACCAATCCTTTAAAGCCCCATTGCTTGCGTAAGACATCAGTCATTAACCATTTGTTTGCCGAGGCAGGGACTCCATTGATATCATTAAAAGAAGTCATAATACTTCCCGCTCCAGCATCTAATGCCGCTTTGTAAGGCGGTAAATATTCATTGTACATGCGGTGGAGGCTCATATCTGTGCTGTTGTAGTCACGGCCACCTTCAGCGGCACCATATAAGGCGAAATGTTTAACACAGGCCATCATGGTGTTGTGTGCTGCCAGGTTATCCCCCTGGAAGCCATGGACGATGGCTTCGGCTACCCGAGAGCTTAGATAGGTATCTTCACCTGCACCTTCGGAAATACGACCCCAGCGTGGATCGCGCGAGATATCTACCATGGGCGAAAATGCCCAATTAATTCCATCGGCGGTCGCTTCTTCGGCTGCTATACGTGCAGATTGTTGAATCAAGTTCATGTCCCAGGTAGCGGCAAGACCTAAAGGAATTGGGAACACCGTACGATACCCGTGAATAACATCCATCCCAAAAATGATGGGTATTTTTAACCGGGATTGCTTGATCGCTATTTCCTGTGTTTTGCGGATTTTCGCTGGTGTACTCATGCTGAAAATACCGCCGATTTGACCATTTTTAATTTTCGCTTCTACTCCCGTGGATACTGTGGTTCCGGTCGTCGCTTCACCACCGGTGACCAAGTTAAGTTGTCCAATCTTTTCCTCGACAGTCATCTTAGCCATAAGCTGATTAATGAACGTGTCCATTTTCTGATTGGATTGCGCTGGACTTGTATGCCAGGCGATCAATGCAAGAAGGAAAGTACCTACTACTTTTTTCATCGTATTATTTTTTTGTGCGCATGGATTTTGCTTTCCTCGCTACATGGTAAGTTTATGTAAAGCGCTCAAGATGACTCTTGACGCTCTTTTATGGGATATCCTGTTGTTTTCGTGGAAGGAACCATTCTCAACGTGTGACGGATTGAAAATGATTCCACAGACCACTATTTTAAATAAGGACTTGTAAAACCGAGTTTCTTTAGTCCTTGTTGAATTTCTGGGGCCTGCATAAATAGCTCCCAGATTTTACCTGTTCTATAGTTTTCGATCATGACAATAATAGGCCCCTGATCGATGGCTAGATAACGTTGTGGATACCAATTTGCCGTTTCACTGTAGGCATCATAGTAACCATATTTACCCCAGACTTTATTGCCGAGTTGTTTATCTAGGTATTGCGCAAACTGGATGCTTTCATGTGGGGTGTAGGGCATGGAAGACAAAGCTGCTGTAGGCGAGATCACGCCAGGGTCGTTGTCTGGGTGATGTGCATCGTAGCCGTTAATGGAATAGCTGGCTGTCCAGCCCCAGCCTTTATCTGAACCATAACCTTTATAACCTTTTGGGTTTAGATCTGCATAGGCCAAATTTATCTTGGCATGGTTGCTTGTCGCTTCCCAATAATCTGCATATTGGTCTTTTAATCCTTTGGGACTCAATCCTAAATAGGAGTAATGTTCCCAGAATAACGGCCCCACTTCACCTTCTTTGGCATTGTGCTTGAGTACGAGTGGAATATCGTATTTTTTAGCGGAGCTTTTAATGGCCCCAGATCTTGCCCAGCCCTCATGATACACTTGGGGTGCAATAGGGTATGTAGGTGAGGAGGCTGCTAAAATATAGGTAATCAGACATTCGTCGTATCCTCTGACCGGATGATTTTGCTGGAAGTTAAATTTAGGACTCCAATGCCAATAAATAACATTTTGTCCATTTGTGTAATGATTCCAATTGATTTCTTTCCATAGTTTATCTGCTTTTTGGGCAACGAGTTGGGCAGAATCACCTTTGTCTTTTAGATATTCCCGAATGGCGATTAGGCCTTGGGCTAAGAATGCAGTTTCAACGATGTCACCGCCATTATCTTTTTCACTAAAGGGTTTCGCTGTACCCAGTTCTCCATCGTACCAATGTGCCCAGGCTCCTTTAAACCGTTCGATTTTGCCTAGATAATCCATGATGTGATCCAGCTTTTGAACACCTTGTTCCTGACTGATAAACCCACGTTCCATGGCGACAATCATACCCATGAGCCCGAAGCCACTACCACCTATGGTCACGACATTACGGTCATTTTGAGGGTAAACACCATCCATATGGATACGTTCCCTGGCGAGACCGGAAGTAGGTTCGGCACCTTCCCAAAAATATTGAAATGTATGTTGCTGAATAGTTGTTAATAGCGAATCTTCATTGATTTTGCTTCCATCGGTTGAATCAATCTTTGAGGGACTGTCTGGACTGCTATTAGTAGCGTTTTGGCACGAACTGCTGAGAATAAGCGCCAAAGCGATACCGCTAAGTGCTGGATATGCTATTCGTTTTCTCATGGATATGTTGTTTAATTCTTGAAAAAATGTTCAAACGACCATAGGTCGTTTGAACGGAGTTATTTTGTATAAATGATTACCAACCGGTATTTTGCGGCATTTCTGGCGTTTGGATCCGTTGATTCTCCGGAATTGGAAAAAGCATCATTTTATCCTGGAACGTTTTTCCATTGGCTGCCATGGCAGTTTTTCCCTGTTTTGTACGAATTAAATCAAACCAGCGGTCATGCTCAAAAGCTAATTCAAGGCGTCTTTCTTTCCAGATCAACTGGCGGAGCTGCGCTTGGTCGGTTGTCGTTACATTGGCTAATTTTACACGTGTCCGTACCATATTCAATGCGTTCAGCGCTTCGCTGCTATTGCCAACCTCATTAGCTGCTTCGGCCAGGATAAGATAAATTTCACCTAGACGGAGGTAACGTACGTTTTTATCGCCATCAGCGGCACCTCCATTTGCAGAGGAATACGCTTTTTCATTGTACATTGGATTTTCTACACCATTGTCAATAAGACGGCCATCATACAGGGGTTCGCCTCTGAAAATAATCGTGGCATCGCGACGGATATTGTCTTTTTCGGCATTGAAGGCATCCAATAAGTTTTGGCTTGGGATATTAAAACCCCAGCCTAAGTTTACCGCTCCTCCACGAGGTGCCTGTACTTGACTATATTGTTGGATACCATGTGCGATAGAGGTACCCCTTGCTTGAAATTCAAATAATGATTCAGGGCCATTTTCCCCCGCTAAACGCCAAATTGTTGCGTAATCTGGTTCGAGACTGTATCCTCCAGATGTGATGACAGTTTTCGCCATATCAGCAGCTTGTTGCCATTTGCTTTGATACAAATAGACTTTTGACATTAATCCTTGTGCAGCACCTTTGGTTGCTCTACCTAAGTCTTTTGCAGCATAAGCAGATTTGACTGGAAGATTGTCGATAGCAAATTGTAAATCAGCTTCAATATAAGCGTAAACCTCAGCTGCGGGTTCTCTTTTTATTAAATCACGTTCTTGAATAGGAACATCGCCCCATCCACGCACAAGATAGAAGTAGTTCAATGCACGTAGAAAACGGGCTTCGGCAATCAATCTGTTTTTATAAGCTTCGTCTGTCAATCCAAATTTTTCCGTGTATGCAATAGCTTGCGTAGCCCGCCCAATGGATTTATACCAACGTGTCCACATGGAAAGAAAGGAACCTGTTGTTGAAGTGTACGTCAACTCGTCTAAACTTAGTTTATCACCACCGGCATCTGTCGCTGAACTACCTTTATCCGCATTATCGGAAAGCATGTCCGTGATACCAATGTAAGAGAAAGAATAATCCCAGTCCGTAAACATTCCATATACACCATTGACAAATTGCTCGGGTGTGTAGATTTCTTCACTGTCTTCGGCTTCAACATATTCTTTAGAAGGTACATCTAAGAAGTTGTTGTCTTTGCAGCCTTGCAATGCAATGCCCCCACTAAGAAGAATTGCTATATAAAGTTTGTTAATTTTCATTGTCTTCAAAACTAAGGTGATTAAAATTGCATGTTAAGTCCAAATAAGAAATTACGTGTCGTTGGATAAGCCGAAAGCTCAATACCAGAAGTTAAATTTGGACTACCGTCGCCTGCAAGTTCAGGTGAGAAACCACTATAATTCGTAAATATAAATGGATTCTGTGCAGTAACATATAATCTTAGTTTAGATCTCGAGCTATATAAGTTGTTGAAAGTGTATCCTACGGTGATATTATTGATACGGAAATAAGCACCCGATTCAAGGAAATAACTCGAAGCCCAATATGCTCTTTCTGCACCAGGATGCTCATTGGTTGAACCTGCGCCAGTCCAGCGATTTTCAAAAGTTGACAACGCGATATTCTCACCCGCATTGGAACGAACACTATTTAAACCATTGTAAACCTTATTGCCTGCAACACCATATCCGGAGACATTAAAATCAATAGCTTTGTAATTAACACCAACATTGATACCATATGTTGAAGTCGGTAAAAATGATCCAAAGAAAACCTTGTCGCGGGAATCGATGACACCATCTTCATTTTGATCCTTGTACTTCAGGTAGCCAGGTTTTGCAGCGCCAAACGATGGGTAATTTTTTACATCTTCAGCGTCTTGAAAGACACCATTTGCTTCAAACATCCACCAGCCATAGATCGGTTGTCCGACACGGAGTTGTTTGGTAATCTCCCCATTATTTAAACTACCTCCAGTAGCACGGTCATAGGCAG
This sequence comes from Sphingobacterium sp. HSC-15S19, assembly GCF_050433745.1. Lineage (NCBI taxonomy): Bacteria > Pseudomonadati > Bacteroidota > Sphingobacteriia > Sphingobacteriales > Sphingobacteriaceae > Sphingobacterium > Sphingobacterium sp. HSC-15S19. The sequence goes on along the minus strand of NZ_JBNPWQ010000011.1, from coordinate 110,968 downwards.
GAACCACTTCTGTTACTTTGTTTTTGTTGTAGGCATAATTGACGCCGACGGTATAACTGAATTCAGGATTAATGCTTTTGTTCCAATTTAAAGCTACTTCAACTCCTTGATTCAGTACTTTGGCACCATGCGCATAGAAATTTTTCTCTGAAGGAGAAGTGTAAGTTGGCGTTACATCAAGAATAGTATTGGTATTCAGCTTATGATAGTAGTCAATGGATCCTGAAAGCTGATTGTTTAGAAACGCAAAGTCTACGCCAGCGCCTGTTTCTCTGGTTACTTCCCAGGTTAGATTTACGGCAGGAGTACCATAAGCACTACCATACACCATATTCTGTTCAGGACCGAAAACGTAGTTATAATTTGAACTTTCTGGACTTGTTAAAATTGTGGATACATTTAACGGGATATCTTGGTTACCTAATTTACCCCAGTTTCCGCGCACTTTCAATAAATTAATCCAGCTGGCATCTTTCATAAAGCTTTCATTGGTTACCGTCCAGCCTAATCCCACCGATGGGAATGTACCCCAGTATTTTCCTGTATTACGGAAAACACTTGATCCATCTCTACGCAATGTTGCCGTTAAATAATATTTGCTATCGTAATTGTACTGTAATCGTCCGAAATAAGAAGCTAAGGCCCTTGGAGTATAAGACGTTTGCAGCGCAACAATACCATAATTGGTTGTTCCTTTTGCAAGATTAATATTCCAGTATTGCTCTTGTTCAGGCACATTATAACCCGTTTGGCTGCTCATGCTGTTAATGTCGTATTTCTCACGTGACATCCCCACAACCGCCTCAATATGATGCTTGTCAAAATTCTTGTTGAAGGTCAAGAAATTCTCGATAGACCAGCGGAATTGTTCCAGATTTTCATATTTCAGACTATTGTCTACATAGTCAAGGGCTTTTGGATTATTTTCCTTTAATTTGATGAAATCAGATTCATTCAATAACGTATTTGCATTTAACCATTGATCTTTTACATTATTAAAAATCCGTTGTTTCGAATAAAATTTATTCCCGCCAATACGCGAATTGATTTTCAGATAATCGGTTATTTTGAATTCTCCTTCAAAACTTCCCTGTAGGCGGAGCGTATTTGTTCTTTCATTTTGACGTAAAACCTCATACACTGGATTTCCAATGGAATTTAAGTTTCCGATAGCTTGCCCAGGAGCTGCCTCAATACCGGCAACACCAGTTGTTGTATTTACACGACCTAAACCGTAACGGCCATTATCAAACATCAGGGGAGCCAGCGGTGACTGACGATAAGCCGTGGTGAAAGCACTATAGGGCTTGGGCGTTGCGTTTGTTAATGTAAGATTTAAATTTTGACTGAACTTTAGGCGATTGTTTAAAAATTTATATACGTTGTTATTGCGTATGGTATTTCTTACAAATTTGGAGCCATCAAGAATACCATTTTCGGTATAATTGTTTGCGGATACGAAGTAATCAACTTTCTCAGTTCCGCCAGAAATATTAACGGAATTATTAAATACAGAACCTGTACGTAATAATTCGTCATACCAATCTGTATTATATTTTTGATTCTCTGCTAAACGGTACGATCCATTGGTCGAGGTTAGGTATTCATTGGCAAATGTTCTAAACTGATCAGCGTTTGCCATTTTCACACGATTGAGGACATTTTTTATGCCTGCAAAGCTTTCATAATTGATGTTTGTCGTCCCTGTTTTACCTTTCTTCGTGGTCACGATAATAACACCATTTGCAGCCCGAAGACCGTAAATAGATGCAGAGGATGCATCCTTCAAAACATCCATAGATTCAATATCTGATGGGTTGATATTATTAATATCTGTTTGTGCAATTCCGTCGACAATATAGAGTGGATTCCGTCCTGATAATGCCGTTCCTAAGCCCCGGATAATTACATTAGGTGAGGAACCGGGTGCTTCATTTGCAATAATATTGATACCAGCAGCTTTACCTTGGATGGATTGCATCGCCGACATGGCAGGTTGCTTCGTGATATCGGATGATTTCAAGGAGCTGATCGATCCTGTCAGATCCGCTTTCTTTTGCGTACCGTAACCGATAACCACAACCTCTTCCAGTGCTTGGTTTTGATTTTCTAAGAATACATTGAGTTGCGTTTGATTGCCAATGTAGACGGTTTGTGTGCGATAACCCAGAAAGTTAAAGACCAATGAGTCGGTAGGAGAGGCGTTGATTTGAAATTTCCCCGTTGCGTCGGTTTTTGTAGCTACTGCTTTCCCTTTGATACTGATGGTGACGCCTGGCATGGAGATCATGCTTGAGCCATCTTTGACCACTCCTTGTATGGAAGTTTGTCCATAGGCAACAGATACGACCATGGATGTCAAAAATAATGCGGATAGATTCCTCATATCGTTAATTTTTGGTGTTTGTTTAAAATACGTTGGTTATTTCCCTGAAGCAAAGATGTTGATGTAGTACAACTTTGCCAAAATTTAACATTTTCACATCACTACTACATGAAATTTCAACTTGCTCAGCTTACCTTTTTTTGTATTTTATGTTTTTGATAGTCAGCTTTTTAGATAGTATTTTTAAACGAAATAACACGAGCTTTAGTGTGTTTTATACACTAAAGCTCGTGTGTGGTAATGATGTAGTGTTTGTGATGGGAATTTAACGTTCCATCAGGAATTCAGAGAGGTTTTTGTCTGTGGGAATGCCTAACTTTTTACGTAATCGATAGCGTCTAATCTCGACACCGCGTGTACTAATGTTAAGCAATGAGGCAATTTCCTTACTCGACATATTGAGCCTTAAGTAGGCGCATAGTTTAAGGTCATTGGGGACAAGATCAGGAAACTCTTGTTTCAATTTCTTGAAAAAATTCTCATGTGATTCGTTAAAGCTTCTTTCAAAAATATGCCAGTCACGATCGTCATTATGGGCATCATCAATGAGCTTGTTTATTTTTTTCAATTCATCCGAACTCAGTTTGTTGCCATCAGCATCTTTAAGCTGTTTAAGCTCGTCGTGTAAATTGTTCAACATTTCATTTTTGTAAACGATATTGAGTGCTGCATTGGCCAGTTCTTTATTTTTTAATTGAAGCTGATCTTCTAATTGCTGGTTTTTAAGTTTGATCCAGTCCTTTTCTTTTTGCTCGGTTTCGCGTTCCAAAGCAATCTTTTTCTCTTCCAACCATTTTCGCCGAATTTGAAACTGACGCTTGCGCTCCTGCTGAAGACTAAATATATAAGCTAAATAGATGAGCGTTATCAGCACCAGTGTATAAAATACCTTTGCCCACCAAGAAAGGTACCATGGATACCGAATAGTAAAGGAAAACGTTTGAATTTCCGAAACCAAGCCCATATTGTCCTTCGCCCTTATTTTAATTTGAAATTTTCCATAAGGTAGATTAGTGAAATCTTGATAGGCAGTTTCACTCCATTCGGACCAATTGTCCGAGTAACCTTCGAGATAATATTGGTATTGAATCGGTGATGACGAATAATATGGACTTGAAAAGCTAATTCTAAGATTATTGTCCGATGATGATAGTTTGAACGCTGAATCTGGAATAATAACCTGTCCTGTTGTCAAGTTGATGAGTTGTGCTATTTGTGGAAGTGGCAACCTATATTTTTGTGATTTATCGGAATGACGATAGATTGCAAATCCATCATCTAAGCCGATGAGATAGTATTGGTTTTCAATAGGGAGAATGTTTTCATAGTTATTCATCATTCGATCCTGTAAGGGACTGAGCAGATTGGAGTCAATATGAAGTTTGCCCTTACTGTCAAAATCTACTTTAGCAATTTTTGTCTTCTGAATAAACCAGTAGCTGTTTGTATTGATCGGTATGACCTTATTTGAATTTTTATAGGTGCCTAATGCTGTGTTTAATTCATCGGCATAGCTGAATCTTTTTACAATATTGTCGAATTGGAGAAATCCGCTGTCCGTCGCAAATACAAGATTATTTTCTAATGTATAAATCCCTGTAAATTGCCTCTTTGAAGCGATACTGTCCTGTTTGGAGGAAAATAAAATATTTGCCTGTTGGAAATTCGCATCAAATCCGAGTAGTTGTATCTGTCCCCAATCGCCAATCCAAAAGGTATGGTTATCTTTTTGCGCCAAAAATCGAACGGGTTCTTTAACGCCCGCGAATTGCTGGACGAACTGAAGATGTATACCATCGAAGCTAAATTTCGATAGGCCCGTATAGTTTCCTTGAAGAATATTTTTTGTTCCAAAAATAGGCTTGAATATCCAGCCGCCAGTGATCTGTGAAATCTTCTCGAGCCGCCCATTAACCAATTTGAAGGTTCCATCATTATGTCCACAGATAAGTTCATCGCCAAATATGGCTAAGGTCCATACCTGACCGTTTGAATTGGGAATCTGAGAAAAATTTAACGAATTATAATTGTTTAATCCCTTCCATTCGCTTGAGAATAATCCCTTATTGGTTCCAAGATAGATTTTCCCCTGATAGATAATTGATGTATAAACCGTACCAATTTTTCCAACAAAATCAGTATAAAATGATAACGGGGAGTTGATTTCAATGCGGTCTATACCATTATCAAGTCCCACCCAGATATTCTTCTGATTGTCCTTCACAATACTGAGAACGGTATTGTTTTGGAGACCATTGTTTTTATTGATATGCTGAATGACCTGACCATTTTTATTGATGACAATAACACCGTTTTGGATGGTGCCAAAAGCGTATTGTCCGTCATAGAGGTATAAGCCATTGTTGATTTGTGATTGGCTCAAGAGCTGGTTTGCCGGAACAGGCCAGGGTAGGATGGAACCATCGGCTTTCATCAGGTAAAGGCCGTTTCGCGAAGTGGCAATAAGCGAGGTCGTTGCGTCGAAAGGTAAGATGGCAAGTACATTTTTATCTTTCAAGACCTCTTTTCCTTTTACAGGGATAAGTTTATCCTGTTTAAATTCATGCAGACCACTTGGCAGCTGTTCGAAAAATAACTTGTTATCGAGCTGATGCGGAAATAAAAAGGGTTCACCTTTGGCGGTTAGCTGCCGTATACGATTGTTTTCCCAAATATAAGATTTGGAAAATGTATGAAAAAATACCCGTTGGTCCTCAACAATGATTTTCCAGATTTCTTCGTTTGGAAAATAGGTCTTGTCCTGCACAAGTTTAGAGAGACTATGATAGGTCAAGTTTCCGAAAGGTTTGGAAGTCCAATAGCCAAATTCACCTCTTCCGCCTGTATAAATTTTTCCGTCTTTACCAATCGCAACACTTCGGACTGTTGAATGATTTGGCAGTGGAAAGATACGCCAGTATTGTCCGTCAAATTGTAACAGTCCCTCGGTATTTGCACTATAAATGCGACCATCTTTATCGACTGCCAAAGACCAGTTCTGATTTCCAGCCTTGTATTGGTCTTTTTTGTATTGTTTTACAAAAGGTGTTCCTGTAGGTATGATTGTCTGGCAATAGCCAGGGTGCATTAAAAAAAATAAAATGCTGCAAAACCAAAAGATATAGATGTTACTATATTTTTTTGTTGTCATCGACTCCCTCACTTTAAACTGATTTTGGGGACAATATATCGATTTTATCGCAGAATTGATAATCTCCCTCGGCGTACGGAGTTCTGGGAGCTCCGACAGATCTCCTTCTTATTTTGGAGCTGAACCGATGGAACCATTTAATCGTGTTGAAAATCAGGAATGAAGCTATTTATTCCACCTATTTGAACAAAAAATACTCCTTTTGCTGTGAACGATTTTTGATATTTGAGTTCATTTACTTCGTTAAATAACCAAATAAACCAAAACAACTATGATAACACCGATAACCAAAACGGTAGGGAAGGGGTTACTTTTATTTTCGTTGATGAGCATGTCTGCACCAGTGGTGCTTGCCCAATCGCAAATAAAGATCTCCGGAAAAGTAAGCTCCTCAACAGGCGAGCCTCTTGCGGGGGTTACAGTACAGATAAAGGGGGTGAAAAACGGCACTGTAACCGATGGGGCCGGCAATTATCAAATTCTTGCGCGAGATATTGATGTCCTGATATTTTCGCTGGTAGGCAAAGAGAAGGCTGAAGTCCAGGTCAATAAGAAAGATCACATTAATCTCGTTCTCCAGGAGTCCAGTAGCCTGATTGATGAAGTGGTTGTCGTAGGCTATGGTACCCAGAAAAAAAGCAATTTAACCGGTGCTGTTGCTGCTGTCGATGGAAAGGTGCTTAACAAACGTATCGCTACAAATCCAACGCAATTACTTCAAGGTCGCATGCCCGGCCTTCGTGTTACGCAAGGATCAGGAGAAGCGGGGAATGAGAATGTGAATCTCCAGGTACGTGGATTGGGTTCCTATGGTGCCTCTTCCGCTCCACTGGTTATCGTAGATGGTATCCCCGGGAGTTTGGAAAATTTAAATCCTCAAGCAATCGAGAATATCACTGTATTAAAAGATGCTGCATCGGCTGCTATCTATGGGGCAAGAGCAGCAAATGGAGTTATTCTCGTAACGACAAAACAGGGTAAAGCTGGAAAAACACAACTGAGCTACGATTATAATGTTGGAATTACCAAAGCCTCAGCTCTTCCAGACCTCGTGTATAATTCCGTTGATTATATGAACCTGTATAATCAGGCAAATAAAAACTCTGGTGTCACAAATCCAAATGCTTCTTTTAGCCAGGAGATGATTGATGCCTACAAAAATGCAACAGATAAAAAATTATATCCCGATTTTAACTGGTTGGATGCTGTCTTTAGAACAGTCCCGGTACAGACGCACAATTTAAGCTTAAGCGGTGGTGCCGGAGGAACAAATTACAACGTTATTTTGGGCTACGTCAATCAGCCTGATATTATGATCGGGACTTCTTTTAAAAAGTATAATCTACAGCTTAACCTAGGCTCTAAAATCAATGAACGGATAAGTTTTGGTTCAAGCATTACCTTGAATTATGGCGATCGGAAATACCCTAGAAATGGTAGTGAAGATCAGTTTTTGTCTACCATTAGTCAATCACCACTTTATGGACCTGTATTACCAGATGGTAGTGGTCGTTATACGTCCAGGGCATATCCTTTTCAGTCTCCAAATAAAAACCCTGTTGCAGTTGCTGAAAATGCATTTACAAGACTGAACAATTATTTTATGCAAGGCAATATTTTTTTAAATGTGAAAATATTGGATGGGCTGGATTGGAAGACTAGCGGCGGATTGACGTATGGCTTTACAAAAAACTATACAAACAAACCTGTGATTAATCAATACATGTGGTTCGCCAAACCCGATGATCTACCCGCCAGACAACTTGATGTGGGTGGTCAAGGGCTAGAAGTAACGGACGACAACAATGTGTACCCGGTGGGTTATACACAATTGACTTACGATAAGTCTTTTGGAAATCATAACATGAAAGTACTGGCAGGAACCCAGGCAGAATATAATAAAACACAAAAATTGTTCGGAAGTAGGTTGCAATTTCCCAACAATGATTTGCTTGAGCTTGATGGTGGCGGAGCTGGCCAACAGTCTAATAGCGGTGTAACCAATGAGTGGTCATTGAGGTCTTACTATGGTCGATTAAACTACGACTACAAAGGCAAGTATCTACTTGAAGGTAATGCGCGTTACGACGCCTCTTCACGTTTTCCTGAAAATAGAAAATGGGCATTTTTCCCTTCATTATCCGGAGGCTGGAAAGTTTCGGACGAGACGTTTTATGGGCCTAAATTGAAAGAAGTTGTTAATGAACTAAAATTAAGAGCCTCTATTGGAACACTGGGTAATCAGAATATTGGTAACTATCCTTATCAGATTGTTTACAATTCTTCTTTTGCTTATCCTTTTGATGAAACACTCCAACAGGGGGCTCGTCAGGTAGCTATGGCTAATGGCAGGATCAAATGGGAGAGTACCAAAGTCCTGGATTTCGGTGTGGACTTCGGGCTATGGAACAACAAATTGACCGCTTCTTTCGATTGGTATAACAAAGTAACATCAGATATTTTATCCGCATCTACGGCTTTCCCTTCTTATATTGGGCTGACTGCACCGACCGTCAATTATGGTGAATTGCGTAACAGAGGTATAGAACTCGGTCTTCAGTACCGTGATAAAATTGGAGAGGTATCGCTGACCCTCAATGGAAATATTCAGGCCAATCGCAATAAGGTGATGAAATATGGAGCCGAACGTATCTCGGGCAATACCATTATCCGAGAAGGTTTACCTTATGGTAGTTTTTATCTTTTGGAGAACACGGGTATATTCCGTTCGAAGGAAGAGGTGGCAGCCTCTCCGGTGCAACAGATTCCGGCGCAACCGGGTTATCTGAAATTTGCCGATGTAAATGGCGATAAAGTTGTGGACAATAATGATCGTATTGTCGTGCCGGGCGCTTATCCAGATTTCGATTATTCCTTTAACGCGACGGCTGTTTGGAAGAATTTTGATTTTACAGCCTTTTTCTTCGGTTCTCAGGGACAAAAAATATTTGTAAGTGAGTGGGGAATAGTTCCTTTCAGGCAAGGTGGTACATTCACCCGCGACTGGATGGATGCTTGGACTCCAGAAAACCCCAATGCATCGCTTCCAATAGTCGGTGCTGAAAATACCCCTGCCGCAAATAACGTACGGACTGCGTCGACTTTCTTTTTAAAAGATGGATCGTTCCTGCGTCTTAAAAATATTCAGGTAGGCTATTCTATTCCACAGAGCACCTTGTCCAAAGCTGGTATTTCTGGCCTTCGCATCTATTTTGCGGCGGATAACCTGGTCACATTCTCCAAGTTCCCCGGTTTAGATCCCGAACGTGGCGTTTCATCAAGTGGTGGTGCAACATCAGGACGTTATGTGACTCATCCTCAGAATAAAGTATTCGCATTTGGAGCGAGCATCACATTCTAATCTAGTGGTAACTAAAAAAAAATAAAGATGAAAAATAGCGTAAAAAAAACATATCTATACCTAAGCTTAGCTACCCTAGCTTCACTAGGTAGTTGTACAAAAGATTTTTTAAATAAAAACCCAACGGATAAAATTTCGGAATCAACCTTTTGGAAAACGCAGACTGATGCTGATTTGGCACTATCGGGCTGTTATGAATTTCTTTGCCGGGGATACAATTCGACGTCTTCATCCAATGCACGCGGTGGTTGGGGGGGAGCAAGTATGTTTTGGGATGGGCTTTCAGACGATGCCTTTGTGTCCAGTACCTCCAATAACTTCAATATTATTTCGCGATCCGGAATCTCCTCAACAACCGGCGGAATGCAATCTGAGGGGTATGAGATTTCGTATCAGGCCATTGCTGCATGTAATAAATTGATTGCCAATATTGACCGCATTACAAGCATGAGCCAGCAGGACCGTGACCGATATAAAGCAGAGGCTCGTTTTATCCGGGCCCATTACTACTTTTTGTTGACCAATCTGTACGGTGATGTGCCATTGACTTTAGAACCCCTAGGTATGGACGATGCGAGTATTCGGTTGGGTAGAACACCTAAAACCAACGTTATCGAAGCGATTTTAGCAGATTTAGATTATGCGAGTGAAAAACTGCCAAATACAGGATATAAGGGGCATGCTGTGAGGGGAGCTGCATTAGGCTACAAAACAAAGGTGTTGTTGACTGCAAAAAAATGGGCCGAGGCAGCGGCAACAGCGAAGATTGTTATGGATGAAAACAAGTTTTCGATCTATCAGGGTGGTTACCGTGATCTGTTCCGAAAACCTGGACAAAATAACAATCCCGAAATCATGTTCTCCGCTCGATTTTTACCGCCCAATATGTATAGCCCAGCAGATATGATGTATTCTTATCTGAAGACAATACAACCGTTGGGGTATCTGGTGGATTCTTATTATGCCATCGATGGAAAAGATATTAAGGAATCGACGGTTTACGATGCTAAAAATCCTTACGAAAATAGAGATCCACGGTTGAAGTCGACAATCATGTACCGCGGTGTATGGAGAGGTACCACTGCATCTTCAGCTTTTGATCCGGTTGCCGAAGGGGTTTTGGGTGGTTTTTTACCGAGAAAATATATCAACGAATCGAAATGGCCAACCAGTTACGCGACACAAAGTGATCAGGATTGGGTATTCTTACGTTATGCAGATATTTTATTGATGTACGCAGAAGCGAAAAATGAAAGTGCCGGGCCTGATCAGACAGCTGTAGACGCGTTGAATAAGGTAAGATCCAGGGCTGATGTGAAAATGCCGCTCTTAGAGTTTAGCGGTTCCTTGACAAAAAATGAATTCCGCGATATTATCCGTCATGAACGGAGGATTGAATTGGCTTTGGAAGGGCAACGTTATTTTGACCTGAAACGCTGGGGGATGATCAAAGAGGTGATGGATAAAACCAAGGATCCCGATGGAGCTTCACGGTTATTCATGGCAAGAGATACCTTATGGCCAGTACCTCAATCTGAGGTAGATATGGCCAAAAGTTTAGGCAATGACAATTTTAAGCAAACACCAGGTTTCTAAATTAAGAAAAAGAAAAATTCAGGTATGAAAGCTATATATAATATGTTCTTGTCAATTGTCCTCATCATGGTGATAGGTAGGGGATCATTGACTGGGCAAGTGAACCGCTTGCCCGATAGTGTACGCATGAAATGGTGGGAGGAAGCCCGGTTTGGCATGTTTATCCATTGGGGAGTATATGCGCAGTTTGGCGGTGTTTATAAGGGGCACGAACAGGCACGTGGTGGAGCAGAATGGATTATGAACCGCTCTAAAATTCCGGTTGATGAATATCAGGCGATGGCAAAACAATTTAATCCCACACAGTATAATGCAGACGAATGGGTACGCATGGCGAAAGATGCCGGGATGAAATATTTGATTATCACGGCCAAACACCACGATGGTTTTGCGCTCTTTGAAACAACAGCGAGTAAGTGGAATATGGTGGATGCGACGCCCTACGGTAAAGATGTTTTGAAACCTTTGGCCGAAGCCTGCCGAAAATATGGCCTGAAACTTGGCTTTTATTACTCACAGGCACAGGATTGGAATAACCCTGGTGGATCGGCTGCTCGTAAATTAATGCGAGAAGGCTGGCCTAATCCAGATTCAACCCGCATAGATGATTACACACTAGCACATCATGGCCATTGGGATCCCAAACAAGAAACAGCGAGTTTTAGTGACTATATCAAAAACGTATCTGTGCCTCAGGTCAAAGAATTGTTGAGTAACTATGGGGATATTGCTGTGCTATGGTGGGATACACCAACCAATATGACCGACGAAGCCGCAAATATGCTTCAGGACCAATTGGCATTACAACCCAATATTATCACAAATGATCGATTGAAACGGCCTAATTTCCCTGGCGATACCAAAACGCCGGAGCAAAAAATTCCAGATTGGAGTGAACTTGAAGGCAAGCATTGGGAAACTTGTATGACCATGAATGGCACTTGGGGCTACCGCACATCGGATCATAAATGGAAGTCTGCCGAAACCTTGATCCGCAATCTCGTTGATATTGCTTCCAAAGGTGGAAATTACTTGTTGAACGTTGGTCCAAAACCCGATGGATCCTTTCCACAGGAGAGTATAGAACGTTTGGCTGTAATTGGCAAATGGATGAAAGCCAATAGTGAAGCAGTCTACGCGACCAAGAGTAGTCCTTTACAGCCATTTGAATGGGGGAGATGTACCATGAAGGAAGATGGAAAGCGGACTTATTTGTATGTCTCCGTATTTGACTGGCCAAAAAATGGCATAGTTGAACTTCCGATTGAAAATAAAGTTTTAAAAGCTAGTCTTTTAGCCAATAATCAAGTGTTAAATGTAAAATCGAATGCCAATGGTATTCAGATTGCCGTGCCTGAGCAGACCATTGATGCTGTTGCTACAGTGATTAAGATTGAAGTGGCTGGCAAATTTAAGCGCGAAAAAGGGGCCGGAGCAAAAAACATGAAAACTGGGGCTTTGGACGAGTAAGGCCGATAAGATGAAAAGCAGATACTAAAATAGCATAATGAAGAAAAGTAGATTGAATAAAATAATTGCGTTGTTGTTGACTTTTGGAGTTGCTCAGCTCCACGCTCAGGAAGTTAAGCGGATTGATCAAGGCTGGGATTTCTTAAAGAGCGATCTGGGGGGAATCTGGGAAGCTGTAAGACCGGTGGGAGCCGGTAATCCCGAGTCTGTTCCACTTTGGGAGCAGATAAATCTGCCGCACTGTTATAATGCGCTGGACGCTGTTGATCCAGCTATAAATTATTATCAGGGGCCAAGCTGGTACAGAAAATCGCTGGAGATCGATAACCCCTATTTAAATGGTCACACCCTTCTTCATTTTGAAGGAGCCGGACAAAAGACAGCTGTTTATATCCATACAAATAAAGTTGGGGAGCACGTTGGCGGATACGACGAATGGACTGTGGACATTACAGATGCCGTTGAAAAGTTAAAAAAAACAGCCGCTTTTAAAAAACAGTTTAAGGGCAAAATACCGCTTTCAATTCGTGTGGATAATTCACGTGATCTCGAAATGATCCCTTCTGATCTGTCTGATTTTAACGTCTATGGAGGTATTTACAGACATCTAAACCTGAAATATGTTCCGCAGACAGCTTTGGAGCGTGTGTTTGTTGAGGCGTCAGTAGGGGCCGATGGTAAGCAGGGAGTGGTCAACGTCCGCGGACGGTTGATGCCATTTTCGGCTCAGACAAATTTTGAAGTCGAAACGCAGCTCTATGACCCTGCTGGAAAAATCGTGCAAACCCAGCAACCACAGGTAAATAGGGGGACGTTGAATCTTGAATTTGGACAATTCCTGGTCAAGAAGCCACAGCTTTGGAGTCCTGATCAACCGGCTTTATACCGTTTAGTTACGACAATCAAAAGCAATGGACAAGTATTTAAAGAAGAGAGTGTCTTTGGCTTTAGACATGTAGCGTTTAAAGAAAAAGGTCCTTTTCTGCTGAACGGGAAAAGGCTTTTGCTTCGTGGTACCCATCGTCATGAAGACCATGCCGGCGTTGCTGCAGCAATGACTGACGATCAGATTCTACAAGAGATGACCCTGATGAAAGAGATGGGCGTAAACTTTATACGCTTGGGACATTATCAGCAGAGTCGTAAAGTGCTTGAGGCCTGTGATAGTCTGGGCATTTTGGTTTGGGAAGAGATTCCATGGTGCAGAGGTGGATTAGGTGGTGAGGTCTATCAACTTCAGGGAAAACGGATGTTAACCCATATGATTGAACAGCATTATAATCATCCATCGGTCATTATCTGGGGGCTTGGTAATGAAAATGATTGGCCTGGTGATTTTACGGAGTTTGATCAGGCAAAGATAAGGGCTTATATGAGTGAACTCAATGATTTAGCTCATCAATTGGACCCGAGTCGGAAAACAGCAATACGACGTTGTGATTTCTGTAAAGATATTGTTGATGTTTATTCGCCCTCCATTTGGGCGGGTTGGTATAGAGGTGTTTATACCGACTATAAAACAGCGTCCGAAGAAGAAATGAAAAAGGTAAAACATTTCCTTCATGTGGAGTGGGGCGGGGATAGTCATGCAAGACGACATGCAGAAGACCCTGATCGCGCTTTAGCTAAAATCAAAGGTGATGGCACAACAGATGAACGGGCAGGCGATGCGTCGCTCATTGGTGGTGCAGCACGGGTTTCTAAAGATGGCGATTGGAGTGAAAGCTACATCTGTAATCTCATCGATTGGCACTTAAAGGAACAAGAAACAATGCCTTGGCTCACGGGAACAGCCTATTGGCCATTTAAAGATTTTTCAACTCCGGTCCGACCAGACAATCCTGTGCCTTATGTCAATCAGAAGGGTGTTGTTGAACGGGATTTTACCAAAAAAGAATCGTACTACGTATTCCAGTCGTATTGGACAGCGAAACCAATGCTGCATATTTATGGCCATACTTGGCCGATCCGTTGGGGTGAAAAAGAGGAGTCGAAAATGATAAAGGTATATTCCAATGCCAGTGAGGTTGAGCTTTTTGTCAATGGAGAAAGTCAAGGATTAAAGAAAAGGAATAGCCAAGATTTTCCAGCGGCAGGTTTGCGCTGGATGGTGAAACTGAACGAAGGAAACAATCAGATTAAAGCTGTCGCGAAAAACGGACGGGAAATTCTAGTGGATGAAATTGAACAGCAGTATCAGACAAAAAAATGGGGTAAACCTGCCAAATTACTTGTCGAACAGATTGCTGCGGAAGGCGAAGTAATCACTGTGCAAGCCCAAATTGTGGACGATACCAATACCCCCTGTCTCGATGCAAAGGACTGGATCTATTTTGGTTCAACCGGCGATGGTCAGTTGATCGTCGATCAAGGCACTTCTACGGGGTCGAAAAAAGTACAGGCCTACAATGGTCGTGCATTGATTAAACTTCGACTGCCTTCGGGAAGAGCCGTGGTATCAGGCCGGATGGAAGGATCAAAGAGTACCTTGTTAACAATAGAAAAATAGTACAAGATGTTAAAAGCAACGAATCATTTGAACTTCTTTTTACTGCTCGGCCTCCTGGGGACGATTGCTCCATGCCGTGCACAAAGCAATTCGCCGCAGCTGAAGCTTTGGTATAATCAGCCGGCCTCACTGTGGGAAGAAGCACTGCCACTTGGAAATGGCACAACAGGAGCGATGGTCTTTGGAGGGCTAAATAAAGATAGGTTTCAAATTAACGATAATACGCTGTGGTCGGGTGAACCCGATGCGGGCAATATTCCAAACGGCCCGCAGGTTTTACCCCAGGTGCGCCAAGCCATCTTTGCTGGAAAATATGAAGAGGCAGCAGTTCTTTGGAAGAAAATGCAAGGACCTTATTCTGCTCGGTATCTACCCATGGGCGATTTATGGTTGGACTTTCATCAGGACGAAAAAAAGGTCAAAGATTATAAACGGGAGCTGGATCTTGAACGAGCGATCAATCAGGTGAGTTATTCGTATCAAGGTGTTCGATACCAAAGGGAAAGTTTTGTCAGCTTTCCGGATAAAGCATTGGTGGTTCGATTGAAAGCGGACAAGAAAAAATCAATTACCTTGGATCTTTCCTTGACCAGTAAGCTCCGATATAGCGTTTCGATCCAAGGGGATAATCAACTGACCCTTCAGGGTAAGGCGCCGAGTTTTGTCGCCAATAGGGATTATGAACCTCAACAGGTGCTGTACGATAGTGTTGGCGGAAAAGGGATGACCTTTGCGATGCAGGTCAGTGTAAAAACTACCGGTGGTGTGGTGAAAAAAGAGCAGGATAAGCTTAAAATTATAGGCGCAGATGAGGTGATTTTATTTTTGACAGAAGCGACAAGCTTTAACGGTTTTGATAAGTCTCCGAGTCAGGAAGGTAAAGATGCCACGCTGCTCGCAAAAAAACGCATGAATACGGTCTCCAAAAAGAATTTTCATACCTTACTTGCAAACCATCAAAGGGATTATCAAACGCTATTCAATCGTGTAGCCTTTGCGCTGACCGGTACTTCTGCACATGATAAATTACCTACAGACCAGCGTGTCATGCAGTTTTCCAAAGGACCGGCCGATTTGGGACTTCTGACGCTGTATTATCATTTTGGACGCTACTTATTGATTGCCAGTTCCAGACAAGGAGGAAGGCCTGCAAATTTACAGGGGATCTGGAATGATCATGTGCAGCCACCGTGGGGAAGTAATTATACGACCAATATCAATACAGAAATGAATTATTGGCTTGCGGAAAATACCAATCTTGCAGAATGTCATCAGCCTTTGTTTGATTTTATGGATGAGCTGGCGATCAACGGGGCTAAAACAGCATCGGTAAATTATCATATCGATAAGGGCTGGGTTGTGCATCATAATTCCGATCTATGGGCCAAAACTTCCCCTCCGGGCGGATATGATTGGGACCCCAAAGGAATGCCACGCTGGTCGGCATGGCCTATGGCAGGTGCCTGGTTGAGCACACATCTATGGGAACACTATCGTTTTACGGGTGACAAAACTTTCTTGAAGGAGAAGGCCTACCCATTGATGAAAGGGGCGGCCCAATTTATGCTGCAATGGCTGATTGCTGATCCTGGAAGTAAATATCTCGTGACCAATCCTTCCACTTCACCTGAAAATACAATTAAAATAGCAGGTAAAGAATATCAATTGACTATGGCCTCTACCATGGATATGGCGATCATTCGTGAGCTTTTTACAGCTGTTATTCGTTCATGTACGATATTGGGTATTGATCCTGAATTTAAATCGGCTCTAGAAGAAGCGAAGGAAAAGCTTTATCCCTATCAGGTGGGCCAATATGGACAATTACAAGAGTGGTTTAAAGATTGGGATGATCCAAAAGATCAGCATCGGCATATTTCCCACTTATTTGGTTTATACCCGGGCAATCAGATCAGCCTTGCGGAAAACAAGGCTTTGGCTGCGGCCGCCAAGCGTTCATTGCTTTTAAGGGGCGATGTCAGTACCGGCTGGTCGATGGCCTGGAAGACAAATTGGTGGGCGAGGCTTCAGGATGGAAATCATGCCTATAAAATCCTCAAGGATGCCTTAAATTTTATCGATCCTAAATTGGATCGTGCTCAGATGAGCGGTGGTGGAGCTTATCCGAATTTATTTGATGCACACCCACCTTTTCAAATTGACGGTAATTTTGGTGCTACGGCCGGAATGACTGAAATGTTGCTGCAAAGTCACGATGGTGCTGTTCATTTATTGCCGGCTCTACCTGATGAATGGTCTGCTGGGACGATTAAAGGAATTAAGGCCAGGGGAAACTTTACCGTAGACATTGCCTGGAAAAATAACGTATTGACCGAAGCAATGATCGTATCCAATATTGGAGGTGTTTGTCGTTTGCGTACACCTTTACCTGTTAAAGTTGTCGGCATCGAATCAAATCAGGCCGCCGTCACAGACAACACGCTATTATATAAACCGGAACAACTACCGTATACGATCGCTGATCCGTCCAAATTGCCGTCGTTAGCAGCTACGAAAACGTTCGAAGTTCAATTTGAGACGATAAAAGGTAAACGGTATCGTATTGTTCCGCTATAAATCAAAATCCAGGAAAAATGAAATCTAAATCAATTGTTCGCATTATGGGCTGTCTTCTTGGGGTCGCAATTTCCCCCTTATTTTTGAAGGCAGAAATTAAGAAAGGTGTTTTTGAGCAGGAGATCATCCAGACGCTGCGTCCTGTTATCCTAAAGCAGTCCAAATGGGCGATGAAGCAGAAGCCATTGACTGTGACAGCATATAGCGCGGTCCGGAGTGCCGGGGGTATTCATGATTTTTATTCTGAAGGCGATTATTGGTGGCCCGATCCCAAAGATCCAGCTGCGCCCTATATCCAACGGGATGGGATGACTAATCCGGCCAATTTCGTTGAACATCGTAAAGCAATGATCCGCTTCAGCCGAATCGTGGGTGCACTGGCCTCAGCCTATCGTTTGAATCCGGATAAAAAATATGTACAGCAGGCACTTCGTCATTTAAAGGCTTGGTTCGTTGATGCAGAAACGATGATGAATCCGAATCTTCTTTATGCACAGGCTATACAAGGGCGTTTTACAGGGCGCGGAATAGGTATTATTGATACCATTCATCTGATGGAAGTTGCACAGGGCGTAAAGATATTTGAAAATGACCCCAATTTTCCACAGGCAGCCAAGGATGCCATACATCGTTGGTTTGCGGCTTATTTACGCTGGCTTACAACGCATCAATATGGAATCGATGAAATGAATGCCGCCAACAACCATGGTACATGTTGGGTGATGCAGGTAGCCGCATTTTCGAGTTTAGTGCAAGATACTGTATTACTCAATACATGTGCAGATCGTTATGCGCATGTGCTGCTGCCGAATCAAATGGAAGCTAATGGAAGCTTCCCGAGAGAATTGCAGCGGACAAAACCTTATGGATACGCGTTGTTTAATCTGGATGCGATGACCATGATCTGCCAGATTTTGTCCAAGACCAATACCTCCCTTTGGCAGTATTCATTGTCTGATGGGCGGACCATAAAAACGGGGATTGATTTTATGGCCCCCTATATCGCAGCTAAAGAAAAATGGCCTTATCAGAAAGATGTCATGTATTGGGATCAATGGCCAATTGCACATCCGGCACTTGTCTTTTCGGCAGTGGCTTTCCAGAATAAAGACTATCTGCAGCTTTGGGAAAAGCTTGATCATGCACCCGAACAAGAAGAGGTTATTCGAAATTTACCCATTCGCAACCCAATTATATGGCTTTGATTTTCCTAGCCCCCTTATAAAATAACTTAACCATTTCACCTTAAAAACCTACAGATAACATGAATGTTAATGCTACGTCTTTGCGAAGATATGCCCTCTTTTTGTGCTTTCGAAATTTAAAAAGGCCATCCGTGGCCAAAGCACTATTTTTGACCGGAATTTTATGCGCTTTTCAACATGTTGAGGCACAGAGCACAAAGCAGCTGCAAAAAGCTTGGGGGCTTGCAGATCAACAAGCTCAGCTACTTTATAAAGAATTGCAGCTCTTGAAAAAAAGTGATTCATCCTTGGTATCGCCACGTACGCTTTCCTCAGATAACGAACTGGTTGCCGTGAAAAGGGGGGACTGGACCAGTGGTTTTTTTCCTGGCGTCCTGTGGTATCTCTACGAAAAATCGGGAAAACAAAAATGGAGGGATCTTGCTTCAGAAACGACAAGGTCGATCGAAGCGGAGCAATTTAATGGAAAGACCCATGACATGGGCTTTAAGGTCTACTGTAGTGTAGGAAACGGTTATCGGTTAACCGCAAATCCACAGTACCGGGAGGTGCTTGTTCAGGCAGCCAAAACGCTGGCAACCCGCTTCAATCCGACAGTCGGCTGTATACGTTCGTGGGATCACAATAGTCATCGCTGGGATTTTCCGGTCATCATCGATAATATGCTCAATCTAGAATTGCTGTTTGAAGCAACCAAACTCACTGGAGATTCTACTTATTATCATATTGCGGTGAGCCACGCCAATACAACGCTAAAAAATCATTTTAGGCCAGATTATAGCACCTATCATGTAATAGACTACAATCCGAAAACAGGAGCTGTACAGCATAAAAACACCCATCAGGGCTTAAGTGATGAATCGACATGGTCGCGGGGAGAGGCCTGGGCACTGTATGGCTATACGATGTGTTACAGAGAAACAGGAGATCCGAAATATCTGCAGCAAGCCGAAAAAGTTGCGCAGTGGCTGTTTGCACATCCCAATATGCCGAAAGATTTGATCCCTTACTGGGATTTCGATGCGCCTAATATTCCAAATGAACCACGGGATGTGTCGGCAGCGACAGTCATAGCGTCGGGGCTGTTGGAATTAAGCATGTATAGCAACCAAGGGAAAGATTATCGTGCAAAAGCACAGACCATATTGGCGAACCTGATAGACAATTACATGTCGCCACCAAATAAAAGTAGAGGTTTTATATTATTACACAGTACAGGATCGAAACCTTCCAATACTGAAGTGGATAAACCCTTGAGTTATGCAGATTATTACTTTTTGGAAGCACTGCATCGGCAAGAAGATCTACTTTCAGGAAAAGTTCAATCGGATCTGGTCCGGAAAAATCCAGCGGGACAATTGATCTATTTTCCAGATGCACAGGGAAATGTAATCCCCGACTTTAGCCATGTGGGCTATCATCAAGGTGATCAAAAGCTGCCCAATGTTCCTGTTGTGATTACTGTAAAACCCAGCGTAAATGGCGATGATCAAGAAATTATACAGCAGGCTATCGATGCTGTATCTGCAAAACCACTTGATAAAAACGGTTATAGAGGTGCTATTTTGCTGAAAAAAGGCCAGTACAATATACCTGGAAGCCTGGAAATTCATGCCAGCGGTGTCGTGTTGAGAGGGGAGGGCGATGCTATAGGGCAAACCCTGCTTAAAGCCACAGGTCCGCACCAACGGAGCTTATTGAAGATTTCGGGTACAGGTAGTTATTCAGTAGACCAGGCTAGAAAACAGTTTGTTAAGAATAGATATGGACCTGTAGGGGCTAAATATGTCCTAATCGATCATGCGAAGGAAAGGAAAGTGGGCGAGCAGGTACTGCTCTCATATGAGATGAACGACGCCTGGATCGAAGCGCTTCGAATGAACCAAATTGAAAAGAGAGAAGGGACGAAACAGTGGACCGCGCGGGAATATAAGCTAAATTTTGAACGTACTATTTTGGCCATTAAAGGTGACTCTGTATTTTTTGATAATCCCTTGGTGATGGCGATTGATCCGAGGTATGGAAAAGTGGCTGTCATTCCTTACACCTTTGACGGACGTATAAGTGAAGTTGGAATCGAAAATATACGTTTCGAATCCGATTTTGTAAGTGATGGAGACGAAAACCACGGCTGGATCGCAATTGATATGGATAAAATAGCGAATGGTTGGGTGCGCAATATCACCGCGCGTTATTTTGGTTATGCAGCGGTGAGCCTTGGCGCTTTTGCCAAACAGATTACAGTAATGAAGTCGCGGTGTCTGGATGGAAAATCTCAAATTACAGGTGGCCGAAGGTATTCATTCAATAATGACGGTCAGCTTAATTTATTTAAAGAACTTTATACCACGGAAGGACGCCATGATTACGTAACAGGGGCTAGGACCCTCGGTCCAAACGTTTTTAGCCTTTCTAGCGCGGAGCGAACACATGCGGATATCGGTCCGCATCATCGATGGGCTGTTGGAACCTTATACGATCAAATCGTAACGGATGGTGAAATTAATGTTCAAGACCGGGGTAACTGGGGAAGTGGACATGGCTGGGCTGGGGTGACACAAGTCTTATGGAATTGTACGGTCAAAAGTGCTGCAGTACAACAGCCCTGGGCTTCCGGACAAAATTTTGCCATAGGAGTAAAGGGAGAAAAGGTAGCTGGAAGATTGAAAAATAGAAATGCTGGTTACTGGGAAAATCAAAACAGCATAATGTCGATCGGCTCACTTTATGAGCAACAATTAAAAGATCGATTAAAGTGATTCTTGTTCGTATTTATTCAATGGAATGATTATTTTTATCATCCATTTCAATTATATACCTTATGATGCCATTACGTGTTTTTATGCGCTGTTTTTGCTGTGTGTTAGCTTTAATTTCTGTTTTGCATGCGCAGGAAAAAAACTATCGTTTTTTACACTTGGATGTCAACGAAGGTTTGTCTCAAGGCAGTGTTTTCGCTATAGCCCAAGATCACTTGGGTTTTATGTGGATCGGCACCCGTGATGGCTTAAATAAATACGACGCCCGAAAGTTTACGATTTATCGCAGTAATCCGCAAGATAGCCTTTCCTTAGAGCACAACTTTATTCAAGCGATTACGGAAGATAACAAAAGGCGGCTTTGGATAGGGACAATGACAGGTCTGAACTTATACAATCGAGAATCAGACAATTTTATCCGTATACCATTACCTACGGTAGAGAGCAGCAGTGGGAAAATGGATGTCAACGTTCACCAGATT
Source organism: Sphingobacterium sp. HSC-15S19 (assembly GCF_050433745.1). Lineage (NCBI taxonomy): Bacteria > Pseudomonadati > Bacteroidota > Sphingobacteriia > Sphingobacteriales > Sphingobacteriaceae > Sphingobacterium > Sphingobacterium sp. HSC-15S19. The sequence continues at coordinate 89,472 of NZ_JBNPWQ010000011.1, read as the reverse complement.
TTTCAGGATTCCAACGGTAAGATTTGGATTGCGACAAATATAGGCTTGTACAAGATTAAAGAGGGCCGGCATCCTGAAGCGGAATTGGTCTTCAATGAGATTACCGTTGAAAGAAGCCAGGGAAAAGAATACTATCGTAATTTTCGAACCATGTATGAGGATCGCCGCAAGCGATTATGGTTTTGTACCGATGATGCCATTGTACTCATGCAAGCCGCATCGAAAGATGGAAATAGCTTAAAGGTGCTAAGGACTTACTTCAAAGAGAAATCGGTAAATAATAAGATTAATCAACGGTTTCAGGCGGTTTTGGAGGTTAGTCCAGGTATATTTTGGGTAGGTACAAAATATAATGGTATTCGGATTATCAATGAGAATACAGACGAAATATCCTCGTTAACCGAAGAGGGCAATCATACAGGTTTGGCCAATCAAGATGTGCGGTCCTTAAAAAAAACAGATGATGGAAAGATTTGGATTGGAACATTCAATGGCCTATATGTTTATCAAAACGGAAAATTACTTTTTATCCAGGCAGACGACGGAAATCCCAATAGCTTAAGCAATAATTCCATTCGCCCTATATTTCAAGATAAGCGGGGATCTATTTGGATTGGAACCTACTTTGGAGGGATTAATATTTATGACAAGGATATTCCTAATTTTCAGAATTTCACCCATCAATCTAAACGCAATAGCCTAAGTTACAATGTGGTGAGTGCATTTGTTGAAAATGCTATGGGAGAACTGGTGATTGGAACTGAGGGGGGCGGACTGAATTATTTTAATCGGCGTACGAATTCTTTTTTTAGTGAACGTCACGATAAAAATAACCTGAATGGCCTAAGTCATAATAATGTGAAGTCTATCTGTTTGGATAAGGAAGGGAATTTATGGGTGGGTACTTATGATGGTGGGTTGAATTTAAGACGAAAGGGGCAGCAAGGCTATGAACATTTTCGTTTCGATCCCAATGTAAGTAATGGCCTGGCAAATAATAATGTGTATGCGATCTTAGAGGATCGTAATGGCGATATTTGGATTGGTACTTTCGGCGGAGGACTACAGGTACTTCGTAAAAACCAGAAAGCAGGAACTTTCCAGACATTTGATGTTGCCAGAAAGCAGTTGAGTTCCAATATGGTGCGCACTTTACTAGAGGATTCAAAAGGTAATCTTTGGATTGGTACTTCAAATGGTTTAAATCTAAAATTAGCGGGGACCAATAAATTTGTTTCCTTTCTAAATGACAAGAAAGATTCCCTTTCAATTAGCGGAAATGATATTGTGAGTATCCATGAAGATCGGAAAGGACATATTTGGATCGGTACGTATATGGGCGGGCTGAATCTTTATCTTCCAGAGAAGAAAGCGTTCAAAAGGTTTAATGAGCGAAACGGATTACCGATCAACAATGTTTTTGCTATTCTAAGTGATCTGAAAAACAAATTGTGGTTGAGCACAAATACGGGGATTTCTTGTTTCGATCCCCTATCTGGTCATGTGCGAACCTATACGAAGATCGATGGTCTCCCTGGTAACGAATATATTCAAAATGCAGCAGCAATGTTGCGGGATGGAAAACTTGCCTTTGGAAGCTTCTCGGGCTTCACCCTATTTAATCCGGATAGTTTAAGTGTCAATAATTACATTCCCCCCATTCAGTTTACGGAGTTGAAATTATTCAATAAAACAGTTCTTCCGGGCCTCGATGGTGTTATCCCTAAAGATATATCCATGATGGATGAATTAATTCTTGATCACAATCAAAATGTTTTTAGTTTGGAATTCAGTGTATTGAATTATGTTCATCCGGAGAAAAATCAATATGCTTATTATCTAAAAGGCTTTGACCAAGACTGGAATTATGTGAGCAATCCCGTGGCTACTTATACCAATTTAGACCCCGGTACTTACGAGCTTTGGGTAAAAGGGGCCAACAACGACGGGGTATGGAACGAAAAAGCAACGGTCTTGAAGATTAAAGTGCTGCCAGCGCCATGGAGGACATGGTGGGCTTATAGCGGCTATTTTCTTCTTTTTGCTGCGGCCAGTTTTTTGGTTATCCGATTTTTCCACGGTAGAAACAAATTGAAACAAGACCTTTTGATTCGGAAAATAGATTCGGAAAAACAGGAGGAGCTTCATGAAGCAAAACTGAATTTCTTTACCAATATCTCCCATGAATTCCGTACGCCATTGTCATTAATTATTGGACCGTTAAATCAATTAAAAGACGATCGCTCGCTTTCAGCATATGCCCAGGAACACCTTGGTTATGCAACAAGAAATGCGGATCGCTTGATGAATCTGGTTAATCAGCTGCTTGATTTCAGAAAACATGAAGGCGGAAAGATGAAATTGTTTTGCCAAAAGGTTCATGTTGCTACGTATTTGGAAAACATTCGCCAGAATTTTTACTTTATTGCCGAGAAAAATAATATTCAGTTTTTCCTGGATAATAAGGTAAGCCCTGATTATGTTGGAGGTTTTGATCCGGAGCAATTTGAAAAAGTCCTTGTCAATTTGATTTATAATGCGTTTAAATTTACGGACAAGGGGGGTAAAATAAAGATACAGGTTGAGTTAGAAGGGGAAGGCGAGTTGGAGAAATTGCTTGTTTCCGTTTGGGATTCTGGGCGTGGAATCCCAGCCAAAGATATACCTTTTGTATTTGAACAATTTTATCAGGCCAATGCAAAAGGCCTGTCGGCTACCAATGGCGGAATAGGTTTGGCACTTTGTCGTTCGATCATACATCTGCACGGCGGAAAGCTCACTGTTGAAAGTAATATGGCACAGGAGCCGGCAGACTTCAATACGGTATTTCGGATCAGCCTGCCACAGGGGAATGTCCGCATCGAAGAGCTCATGGCTTTGGACGGTACTGTAGCCACAGTATGCTCAGACCCTACAGATGCCGATATGCCACATGTGGATGCTATAAAAACAGAAATAGAGCCTTCTGTATCGGATGAAGATAAGCCAATCATACTTGTTGCCGAGGACAATGTGGAGCTTCGTTGTTTTCTATGTGAAAACTTACGAAAAAAATATATTGTTTTAGAAGCTAATGATGGTATTGAGGCGCTGGAATTGGTGCAAGCAAGACAGCCCGATATTATCATTTCAGATGTAACGATGCCCAACTGTGATGGAATCACACTTTTGCAGCAGATTAAAAACGATAGTAGTTCAAATCATATTCCTGTGATTCTTTTGACAGCCCGTACAGCTGATCCTTATATCACAGAGGCGTTTGAAATCGGTACAGATGATTACATTACCAAGCCCTTCAGCATGCCGCATCTCATTCAGAAAATTTCAAACATCATACAGACGCGGAAACGATTGGAGGAAAAATTTGTGCAGAATTATCTTCTTGGAGCACAGGGAACAGATCTGCCTGAAAGAACTCGTTTCTTGGATCAGGTATTGAAGGTTGTCGAAGAAAATCTGGGCTGTGAAGATTTTGGAGTGCAGGATCTTACAAAAGCCATCGGCGTGAGCCGCTCTGTTTTGTACCGCAAGATTAAGCAGCAAACAGGACTGAATTTGGTTGAATTTATTAATATGGTACGTCTTAAGAAAGCAGCCTATATTTTAGTGAACGATACTGGTTTGAGTATCAGTGAAGTGGCTTATCAGGTCGGGTTCAATGATCCAAAGTATTTTAGCAAAACATTTAAGAAATTCTATAAGGAGAGTCCACGTACCTATGTTGAAAAATTCGGTATCAAGGAAAGCAGCAATTAAAAAATAAGCAAAGGTCTTCCTAATTTGGTAAGCATAAGCAGCCCTAAAAGCAGACCGAAGTTTTTTTTGCAGGCAAAAAAAAAAGGTTTTCAAACGGGGAGAATGAAAACCTTCAATAACCAATTATAAACCTAAATTATGATGCTACAAATATAGTTGTTTTTAATACTATTTTAAAAATAATTCACCTTTTAAAAACTGTTTTGTGGCTGGTCAGCTACAGGATGTTGTTGCGCTGTCGCTGGAAGAACCAGCGCATAGCTTATACGCTTTTGACCAGCTTATGAATAACGTATAAAATGGTCAATCCCAACAGCGCAAATATGCCATAACCTAATCCAATTTGAAACTGCGAAGAAGGGTTTACCAAGCTTACGGTGATGTAACTGAGTGAAGAAGTAAGGAGGTAGGTAATTCCGCCAACCAATCCACCGGCAATACCTGCCGACAATGGAAACCTACCTAAACAGTAGCTGAAATAATTGTTAAAGATAAATCCTGCAGTGCAATGTACAGCAAATGCGAAAAATGTTAATGTATATAGGTTTGACAGGTAAGGTGAAACGATCAGCATACAGACAATCAGACTGATCTGAATAAAATTGGCGATTCTCAACTTTGGAACCAAGGCTCTTTTAATAAGGGCTTTACCAATAAAACCACCACACATCCAAGCTAAGCCCATAATAAGTGAGGTATAGCCGGTTGTAATCGCACTATATCCCAGTTGATGTTCAATAAAAAAAGGACCACTGAGATTGTAGAACATGACGAGACCGTAGGATATGCCGCACATGAGTATACCGAACGTAAAATCGTTGCTTTTAAGCATCATTTTAAATTCGCCGATCAGGTAGTTGATATGGAGTGGTTTTTTCTGTTTGATTGTTTCGCCGGAAAAGATCAGTTCAAGGATGAAAAGTACGGCACTGTAAACGGCCAGAACCATAAAGTTAGAACGCCAACCAAATTGTGTTTGGAGGTAGCCGCCAATAAAAGGAGCGACAATCGGCCCGATCGACCAGACGATGGTCATAATGCTGAGGTAGTGTTTGCGCTGCTCGCCTTCATAGACATCCACAAAATAGGCTCGTTTTGATATGACCACAAATGCCGATAAGATTCCCTGAAGGATGCGCATCAGGTAAATAACCCAAATATCTTGCGTGCTTGCTGTGATCCAGAAACTGACAATGAAAAGGAAAAGAGATATCAGGTTGATGCGATATCTTCCCCAAGCGTCAACTAATGCTCCTGTAAAGAATTGAGCAACACCATAGCTGATTAGAAAAAGCGAAAGTGTTAACTGGATTTTGCTTTCGTTCAAGCCAAGCTCCTGTGCCATTTGTGGCATTGACGGAAGATAAATGTCGGTGGCAAGTCCCGTAATCGGAACAAGTGCAAATGCTAGTATCGTCGGGATAAAAGATTGCTGTGGTTTAGTGTTTTTTTCCATCCTTTAATTTTTTAAATTACCCGTCTCTATGGACGTTTACGTTGCCAGCCACTTTTTCTCTTTGGCCCTGTAAATATGATGTCGACAAAAGTAGCTTCATTGCCTGTTTCGAAAGATATAGAATTCAAACAAATTATTGTGAAAATCAAACAGACTTATTGCGGAAGGCTAAAGGTGGTACACCAGCATGTTTTTTGAAATAATTACTGAAGTTCGCCGGTTCTTCAAAACCTAAGGCATAAGCGATTTCATTGATGTTCCAGCTGCTATGTTGAAGCAGTGCTTTTGCTTCCTGTGTGATGCGCAGTGCGATGAGTTCTTGCGTAGTTTTTCCTGTATTTTGTTTCAAAGCCCTGTTTAGCGAATTGACATGGATGTTGAGCTGTTGCGCGTAATCCGTTGCATTTTTAAAACGAAGTAAATTTTCTGTGTCAATCGGAAATTGACGTTCCAATAGTTCTAGGAAAAGATGGGAAATACGCTGATTTGCGTTTTGGTAAGGTGATATACCCTCATTTGGCGCTAGTTTTAACGTTTCTAAAACGAGTAATTGTAACTGATTTCGGATAATTTCATATTTGAACGGAAAATCAGATCGTAGTTCCGTATTCATACGCTGAAAAATGTGATCGAAAAGATCGACCTGCTCGTTCGTTAAGAAATAGACCGGGCTACCACTTGGGTTGAAAAAATGACTTTCGAGAATGTTATGGTTATAATGTTTGTCTTCCTGAATGAATTTTTGTGTAAAAAGACAGAACCATCCCTTTTGATCCGGATTGTCTGTTTCCCAAGAGTAGGGAACGAGCGGACTTGAAAATACAAGTGCGGGACGGTCAATAGGGATCCATTGATCGCCATAGTGCAATTGACCCTGGCCGATCATGAGGGATATTTTGAAGTAATCTTTTCTGTTGTAAGGTGATTTTAAAGGACAATGCTCACGTGAAAATACGTTAAAATGAGAAATTTGTTCGGACGAGGAGCCAATTGGGTAATTGGATTCTCGAAATACCCGTTGATAGAAATCAATAATATTTTCGGAAGTTGTCATGATGCAAAGTTATAAAAATCAAACATTTCATGTTGGATACTATTTCTCTTAGTCGGTCATTGATTCGTAAAATATGAATTGGAACAAAAAGAAAGGTCCCATCACCTCGTCAGCCATGACTAGCCCGAGTGATGAGACCTTATAAAAGGAAGCGATTATTAGGATCTCGATTTTAAAAATTCCTTGACAAATTCATCGTCGTTTAAGCCTGGGTAGTCTTTATATACACGATCAATTTCTTCTCGCTGTCCGATGGATAGATTTTCGTCGGGGTTTAGACACCAGATACCCTTCATCAGACCTTGTCTGCGGAGCACCTCATGTAAGCCTGGTATACAGCCATGGAATGCATTTGCTGGGTCAAAAAAAGCTGCATTACTGTCTGTTACAGCAATCGCTTTGCTTAGGAGATGACTCGCATGGAGGTTATTGGGGTTCTGTTTGTATGTTTTTATTTCCTGAAGGAGTTCAACAGCTTTTGCCGTCCAAACAGCCCAGTGGCCTAATAGTCCACCTTTAAATTCTATGGCGACGTTTTCTCCCGCTACAGGGAAATTATACACGCTCATCAGATCGTTGACAATATTGTCATCATTGCCCGTGTACATGGCAATTTGATTTCGCCGGCTGGAGTTGGCTATAGCACGCATAACGTCTAATGTCTGGTAGCGGTTGAACGACGCACATTTGATAGCGACGACGTTGTCGATTTCGGCAAACTGCTGCCAAAAGGAATAGGAGAAAATACGGCCACCAACGGCGGGTTGAAGATAGAATCCAAAGACAGGAATAATGGCTGCTATTGCTCTGACTCGATCTAATATGGCATTTTCCGTCCAGCTCTGCAGGCCGCCCATACTCAAAAGCCCGATATCATAACCGTATTTAAGTGCAGTCGTTGCCTCCTGTTCAGCTTGATCTGTGGCACCGCAGATGCCTGCAATTTTGATAAATGGTCGTTGGAGTTCCGCTTTCTCGACTTCTTCGCTAGCCCATCTCAATACAGTTTCAAAAAGGTTGATCTCGGGGTCACGGATTTCGAATTGGGTTGAATGTACAGCTACGGCGATTCCACCGGCTCCACTGGCTATGTAATATTGAGTCAGGAGCCGTTGATGTGCCTCGTCAATGCTGCGGTCCTCATTTAAGGCAAGGGGGTGTGCCGGAATTACCGTCCCTTCCCAAAGCAACTGTTGTAATTTGTTGTCTAAAGTGTTCATTAGAATTTTCCTTTTCGTTCTTGAAAATGCGTGTCCTTATTCCATAGTTCGCCGCCTTGGGTCAACCATTTGGCTGTAATGTCTATCGCTTCGCGTATGGTTGTTTTCGGATAGCCAAACAAACGATGGCATTCGGAGGCATTGTTTAGTAAAGCGGTTCCGGCGGGTTCATTTACAAATATCGGCCTGGTGTTGAAATGCTCGGCAAACCGCTCTGCGATCCATCGTGTAGAAAGGATTTCAGGTCCCGTGACATTCAGTATTTTGGCTGGAGACTGACAGTGCAGTAATGATCTTAAGGCAATTTCGTTGGCATCTCCCTGCCAGATGACGTTGACGTTTTCGGTTGTCAAATCTATCGGGAGCTGCCCTTTGACCGATTTGGCAATTTCTACGAGCACACCGTAGCGAAAATCCACCGCATAATTCAATCGGTAGATCAGGATAGGTGTACCGTTTTTCTTCGAAAAATACTCGAATATACGCTCTCTCCCCAAACAGGATTGCGCGTATTCGCCGACAGGCTCCGGAGTTCTTTCCTCAGAAACGCCGGCATTGCTTATTGGTACAAATGGAAGTACGTTACCCGAAGAAAAAGCAACAATGTTGGAATCTTGAAAATGAGAAGCCACCATTCCGGGAAGATAGGTATTCATCGCCCAGGTAAAATCTTCATTTCCCGTGGTGCCGAATTTATGTCCTGCGAGGTAAATGACATTCGGGACCTGCGGGATCTTTTTGAGTTCTTCCTCATTCAGTAGGTCGCAGGCGATTGTCTTTATGCCTAGATCCTCCAGTTCCTGCTGAAGTTCTTTGGTTGAAAAACGCGAAACACCAATGACCTTTTTGTCTATTCCTGCAGCTTGAATGGCCCGCATGGCTAGCTTTGCCATGCTTGGCCCCATTTTTCCGCCAATACCTAGGAAAAGGATATCACCTTGTATCTTTTTTATATCTTCAATTAGATCTAATGATGGTGCAAGCAGCTGCTGTTCCAATTCCGCTAAATTGTTATGGTCCATGTCTGAATTATTTGATTAAATTATAGAGATTACTAAATGCAAGAAAAACGAGTAATATAAGTCCGAGTATAGCCCATAACCGCGTTAAGGGGCTGTTTCTGAGCGCGCCCATAATTTCTTTGTCGTTTGCGATCAGAAAGAGGATAATACCGATAAAGGGGACTAAAAAAATGGTGATGCTTTGCGCAAAAACAATAAGCTCCAAGGGAAGATTTCCGAAGATAAGCGCGATGGCAGATCCAAAAATCATGACCAAAGAAATAAAGAGTTTCACTTTAGGGTGATTGAGATCGTTGCCGAAGCCAAAGGTGTCGCCCAGTAAGGATCCGCCTAATACGGCATTGCCGATCAAGGAGGAAAAGGAGGCACCGAAGAGACCGATAAAAAAGAGGTGTGAAGCATAGGTTCCCAAAAGCGGTTCCAGTGCACGGCCCATCTCAGCGGCAGAATTTAACTTGATCCCTTGGGGATGAAGCGTATTTGCCGCACAGACCATGACGGCTGCACTCATGATGCCAAGAATAATAATACCTATTCGGCTACCGATTATCTGTCGTTCAGTACGCTGTTTGTTGGTCGATAATTTTCTTCTTGATTGAACAAGATAACTTTGATAAAATGCACCCACAATCGAAAAGCAAGAAGCCGTAAAAGCAATTATTAAGCCTACTGATGAAGGAGGGATGCTGGGAATAAAACCTGAGAAAAAGTCCTGTGCGGGTGTCTTTATCATAATCGCGGTGGAAAGAAAGGCAAATAACATCAGGATGATAAGTCCAAGCATAAGCTTTTCCAATAGCGCGTAGAAAGACTTGAAGAACAACAGTAGGATACCGATTACATTAAAAACGATGATCCATATTTTGGGGTTTGTCCCCGTGGCTTCCGAAACGGAAATAGAGACACCTGTCGCATTCCCCGATTGAAAACAGGTTGCAACGAGGAAGATTCCGAGGCCAATGATGATGGACGTTGTTTTACCAAATTTCTGGCGAATTAAAACAAGTAAAGATTCGTCTCTCGCGATACCGATACGTGCCGCCATATTGGTGAAAACCATCATAAAAAAGATGGCGACGACGACAACCCATAATAGAGAGAAGCCATAGTCTGCACCCATTTTTGATGTGATGGTCATTTTGCTGGGCCCGAAAACCAGGGCGGCGGTAATGATGCCGGGACCCAAGATGGATAGCCAACTTTTCAATAAAGAGGGTTTTGGCTCGAGGTTATTTTCCATGAGATTTATCGTAATGAGGTTAAATGCTGTTGATTGATTTTAGGGGCAGAATTTCCAAAGTGTGTGCGAATATAATTGGTGATTTCAATGACCTCTTCATTTTTCAAGAATGAAAAAGATGGCATTGCACTTTCGTATTTGACGTTGTTTATTGTTTTGTCTTTCAGTCCATGGAGGATAACCTGCAATAGCGGTGCTGGGTCGCCTTTGACAAGAGATGAATTGGCTAATGGAGGAAAGGTATTTGTAAGTCCTTTTCCATCTGCTTTATGGCAGGATGCGCAATAGGCTTCGTATAATGCCTGACCACTTTTGGCAGGGGAGTTGGCCGTGTTGGCTGCAAGGGGTTTAATCATTGGTGCAGAGGCTTTATCGGTAATACGGAGGCGGTAGATCACATCGTCATCGGGTTTTGGAAACCCCTTTTGCGGATTCCAGTCACGGTTGCTTGAACAGAAATAAATGTCTCCATTGGGTAAGGCCAATACGGACCTTAGCCGGCCAAGTTGATCTTTGAATAGGATTTTCTCATCGACGATCTGTTGACCATCGGCGGATAATTTTAGGATACGTAAAGACTGATTTTTTAAAGTCGAAAGCAATAGACTATGTTGCCATTCAGGGATAACATTAGAACCGTAATACGCCATTCCGGATGGTGCAACGACTGGGGTCCACGATTTAATGGGCTCCTGTCTTGGGCAGTTTTTGGCAATAGCTTTTTCCTTTTCCGTGTCAATCATTCCTTCAATCTGCGGCCAGCCATAATTTTTTAGAGGTTGGATCAGGTTGATTTCGTCCTCGATGGCATCGCCATGTTCGGAGGTGTAAATTAAGCCTTTTGGATCATGGGTAAGTCCCTGCATGTTCCGAAATCCCCATGCATAGACATAGCTATTTGCAATTGGATTGTCTTTTGGGATGCTCCCGTCGAGATTGAGGCGTAAGATTTTGCCATTTAATGAGGTGCTGTCTTGTGCAAAGGTATCACTTGCGGCATCTCCTGTAGCCCAATACACTTTTTTGTCTGTCGAAACAATAACCCTGGAACCGTTGTGTCCCGTGTTTCCAGGAATCTGTAAAAGCAATTTTGGGTTTGACAACGTGCCTGTCGTATTATAATCGTAACGATATAAATTAGAGAAAATGAGACTGTCCTTTTTGCTGGTGTAAGAAAGGTAAAGATAGGCCTGTTGCTGTTCGGGTTGATACAGCGCCATTCCCAATAGTCCCAACGTGCGCTGGTGGTAAACGTCGGTGAGGCTGTCCACCAAAGTAACAGCTTTTGTTTTTGTATCCAGTCTTCGTATACTTCCTCCGATTTCAGAAAACAGAATGGCATCGTTGATCCGGTCATATTGTAAATCCCATGGCACATGGAGTTTTGTAGCTTCTTTTGATAGCGATAGTATGCTGTGCTCCAGTTGGATGTTATTTATTGGCTTACTTTCTCTTTCCGTCTCGGAAGAACAGGAGGATAGTAGCGGGACCAGCGATACAAGCCAAATATAGGTTTGTTTTTTCATATAGGATCTACGGTTATTCCTTTGATTTATTTGGTTAGTCAAATGTAGTTGAATAAAAATAAATATACAAAAAATAAGTAAAATTGTATACAAAAATATTTTATCAGCCTAAAGTAAATACGATTTAGTTTATAATTACACAGCTAAAAGAGCGGTGTTTTGGAATTGTCACGAATGTGTTAGCCACCCTATTTTTGTAAAAAAGTAAAAAAAATATTGAATTGTATACAAAAAATATATATTATTGTATTCACTATGATAATTAAGGAAATGCAATTTAGACCATATTAGGGTCGAGTATTATGTTTCCTGAAAAAATACCAATAAACTAAAGAGCTTATAAATCATTTATTTAACCACTTTAACCTGAGTATTCATGATACTAAAGCAGATTAAAATCCGGGATGTAATAAACAGGAGTTGCCTTTTGGTGGGGCTACCTTTTATTTCGATGGCTGCATTGGCAAATGTACCTTCTTCCCTTAACAATGGAAAGATTCCGATCTCGGATGTTTTAAACCCTTCGTCGGGTTTAGCTAAATTTCAGCAGCAGCTTGTCGGGCAGGTGCTGGACGCCAAAGGGCAGCCACTGTCCGGTGTAGAAGTGCGTAACCTTAAAAATGCAACTGTTACCGTTACGGATCAAGAAGGTCGTTTTAAATTAACGGGGTCCGTTTCAGATCAGATTCAATTTCGGTTAATCGGTTTTAATACAAAAGTGGTGTCGGGGAAAGATGTGCAGGCTTTGGTGCTTGATGCGAGCGAAAATGCACTGGATGAGGTTGTTGTGGTGGGGTATGGTAAGCAGAAAAAAGGCAACTTGACCGGTGCTGTGGCCAGTGTTAATTTTGATCAATCGACCTCGAGTCGGGGTCTTTCCAATGCCTCGCAGGCATTGCAAGGTGTTATTCCTGGTTTGGCCGTAAGTCAAAACTCCGGAATGGCCGGAAATAATGCAGCGGATCTTTTGATCCGGGGATTGGGGACGGTCAACAGTGCTGGACCGCTGATCGTGGTCGATGGAATGCCCGATGTCAATATGAACCGTGTAAATGTGAATGATATTGAAAGTGTGACCGTACTAAAAGATGCTTCTTCCGCTGCAGTATACGGTTCCAGAGCGGCCAATGGGGTTGTATTGATCACGACAAAGTCTGGTAAAAGAAACAGTAGGACGGCTATTTCCTTTAGTGCCAACAAATCGCTGGTGAAACCTACCCGCTCTTTTGATTTTGTCAATAATTATGCGAAAGCAATGACGGCTACTCAAAGGGCACAAGCCTATAATACGGCCGCATCTGCATTCAATTTTAAGAATGGAACCATCGACGAATGGTTGGCTTTAAGTATGATCGACCCAAGATTATATCCAAGTACCGATTGGTGGGATGTTATTCTCCGCAATGGTCAAAGTGGGAATTATAATGTTTCCATTAATGGAGGAACTGAAAATAATAATTACTATTTGTCTGTCGGTATGCTGGATGAGAAGGGGATACAGATCAATAATGATTTTAAACGTTATAACGCTGCATTTAACTTCGAAACAAAAGTAACCAATACCATCGGTGCTGGGGTGCGGTTCTCCGGAAACTGGTCCGATTACCGTTATAACTACGAAGACGGTATGACTGCCAACTCGACAAGTGGGATGGATCTGTTTACCTCACCAGCAGGTATATTGCCTTATGATCCTATTACCGGTTTTTATGGCGGTGCAATGTCTTACAATGAAAGTCCGCAGGCCAATAATATTTATGCAGATTACATGACGCGCAACCAAAACCACATGAATCAAAAGCAGGCTTTGGTGAATGGTTATTTAAACTGGAAGCCATTTAAAGGATTTGAGGCTAAAGTGGATTATGCCCTAAATTATGATACGCGTTTTCAATGGAAGGCAGATATGCCGACAAAATTATATAACATCCGGACGGGATTGTCTATCCGGGATCTTGTACCGACAAATGATGGGATATATAATACAGACCGGAACAATTACAAAACCCAGCTGAATTTTAAATTGAGTTACGATCATAAGTTTGGCGCTAACCATGATTTCTCTGCTTTGGCCGTGTATTCAGAAGAATATTGGAATAATCGTGTTTTAGCAGGTAGTCGCTTAGATCGTTTGCACCCTAGTCTACATGAAATTGATGGCGCTTCTGAAGACGTGCAAAATGTGTCGGGATCATCATCGGCAGAAGGTTTGCGTTCTTATATTGGACGATTAAATTATACGGCCTTCGGAAAGTATATGTTTGAAGGGAACTTCCGGGTAGATGGTTCTTCACGTTTCTTGCCGGGTGATCAATATGGTTTTTTTCCGTCTGCGGCAGTGGGCTGGCGGATCTCAGACGAGGTATTTATGTCGGCATTTAAGGAAAAGATCAGGATGAGTTCGGCCAAATTTAGAGCTTCTTATGGTTCTTTGGGAAATAATAGTGGTGTCGGATTGTATGAGCAGAAGCAATCTTTGGTCTCTAGTCCTTATTATTTGATTGACAATAGTACAGGAACAGGGTCTGTTGTCAAAGGGTTGATCAATAAGAAACTGATCAACTATGACCTTACTTGGGAAAAGACACGCGTGTTTAATTTGGGTTTGGATCTTGGATTCTTTAAAAATAAACTGACTGCGGAGCTGGATTATTACGAAAGAAAGACGATCGGTATGAACAGGCCTTCGGATGTATCTATGCATCTGACGGGTTTATTCACTGCCCCCCGACGTAATATTGGTGATATGATGAATAAAGGGCTGGAAGCAAATGTTACCTGGAATGACCGAAAGGGAGATGTGGGTTACATGTTGAACTTTAATGTTGGGTATAACAAGAACAAGCTGCTGTCTTGGAATGAGCAGTTGCAAAGAGGTTCGGTATTTATTGATATGCCTTATAATTTTATCTATGCTTTCGAATCGTTGGGCATTGCTCAGTCTTGGGAGGATGTCTATAATGCTGTTCCTCAGGGCGCTTCTCCAGGAGATATTTTGTTGAAAGATGTCAATGGTGATGGCAAATTGGATGCGAATGACCGTGTGGCATATCCAGCTTATCAACTGGGTAGGCCAAAGGTGAATTACGGATTTAGAGGTTCGGTAGACTACAAAGGTTTTGATTTTTCTTTCCTGTTGCAGGCTGCCACAGGAAGAAAGGAATTTTGGATGAACAAAGCGAATTCGAACTTTTTAGGAACGGCAAATCAGGCTATTACTGAGGACCAGTGGAATAATATGTGGAGCCTGGACAATCGCGATGCTGATTATCCTAAGCTGCTTCCAAGTACATTAGGATCAACGAGTCCAAATGCGTATTTGAGCACATTTTGGCTGCAAAACATGTCTTATTTAAGGGTGAAAAATCTGCAGCTTGGCTATACTTTTAAGAAAGAATTACTGATGAAGCTGGGTATTCAGAAGTTGCGTGTATTTGGTTCGGTAGATAATTTAGCGGTATTGACGAGCTTTAAAGGCTTAGATCCGGAGAAAAGTACCTATACCAATGATGCTTATCCGATGACGAAGAGTTTTGTGGTTGGACTGAATGTAGACTTATAATATTTGAACTTATGAAATCGATATATAACATATTGTTTATTTCTTCTTTGCTGCTTCTTGGTTTGTCCGCGTGCCGCAAAGATTTGTTGAATCAGAATCCAACAACAACGCCAAGCTCCGAAACGTTCTGGGTGGACGAAAATGACGCACTTGCTGCGTTAATGGCGAACTATTCCATATTTAGGCCTTGTTTTGATCGCGACTATCATTTTGATGGGCATGGAGATTTCCTTAAAATGTACAATACTGGAGCGGCGCCTATTTCATTAACGGTCAATAGTCCGATGAATTATGGCTCCGGTGCATCGGCAATGTATAGAGCATTGTATGGATCTATATTCAGTTCTAACTTTGTGATCGAAAATACCAATGCGCGTTTGTTGCCCGTAGCAAAAACTGATGCTGTAAAACAAACCCTGGAAACTATCGTGGCGGAGGCAAAGTTGTTGCGCGCCATTGCATACTTTAGATTGATTTCCCTATGGGGTGATGTGCCTTATTTTTATAAATCGGCGCCAGCTCCCATAGAGGCTGATACGGTGCGGAGAATGCCTATTGCACAGCTGAAGGATTCTATTATGGCTGATTTGAACTATGCGGTGGACAAATTGCCCAACAAGGGGTCTGCAATTGGCCGTGCCGGTAAGCCTGCTGCATTGGCGTTTCGTGGTAAGTTTCAATTGTATTGGGGTTCGTGGAAGAAAAATGGATGGCCTGAATTGGATGGATTTGTACAATCTGCTGCAGAGGCTAAAACGGCATATACTGCGGCCGCTGCGGATTTTAAACGTGTGATCAATGATTTTGGAATCAAAATGTTTAGAAATGGTGATCCAGGTCAATGGGGTGAATTGGGGAAGGCTGATGTGCTCCCAAATTATTACTATATGTTTATACCTTCTACGGGCAACTTGAGCCAAGATGAGGAAATGGTCATGGTACTGACGCATGGTGGTGTGGGAACAAAACAAAGTGAGGAATACCAGCGGGTATGGACGGGGCCATTGGTGTCTTTAGGGCAGAATCAAGCGATTCCGCGCTATGAATTGGCTGACCGTTATCAATCTACCATTACGGGAGATTTCTTGCCAAAGATGGTTCAGCTAGATCCAGTGAAAAATCCTGCAGCACGTACTACGGCAAATTCAGCGGTGAACCCTGAATCGTACCGAAATCGCGATTATCGCATGAAAGCGACTTTGTTGTGGGATTACGAATTGATTATGAGTATGAGCCCTACGGAGACCACAGGTTATATTCCCTTTGTCTACAAAACTTGGGGAGCTGCGGTGACAGTTAACGGTGTCTCCTACAAAACTTCCTTTACCGATAATACCACAAATCTCTCGGGATTACAATCGCGTAAATTTGTGCGCAATTATGGTGGTGTGGCGCGTAGTGATGGAAATTACAATTGGCCTTTGATGCGCATTGCTGACGTATACCTGATGTATGCTGAAGCAACCAATGAGATTGGTGGTCCACAGGCGGATGCAATTGATTTGGTTAATAAGGTCAGGCGTCGTGGTAACCTACCTGCGCTTGCTGGAGCTAAAACCTCGTCTCGTGATGCATTTTTTGATGCCATAGAGCAGGAAAGAATTGTTGAGTTGTTTGGCGAAGGACAGCGTGCGTTTGACTTGAGGAGATGGCGTAAACTGGAAACGGTGTTTGGCAAACCTTATGGTGATGGAAAATGGTTCCAGGATAGTTTTGGAAATAATTGGGAACGCTTTTTCTTCAATGAGTCTGAATTGACTTATCAAAAGTGTTATATCTATCAAATTCCGGAAACAGAACGTTCGCGGAATCCGAATTTAACACAAAATATACCTTGGAAATAATATGGTAACACTTGACTGTAATAAAATGAAATATACATTATTTTTAATCGGTATGCTGTTCGTTAGCTTGTCCGGTTGTAAGGATGATTATCCAATGGATGAGGATGGTTTGTTGATCACGACCAGGTCGGAATGTTATGTCAGTAGTTTTGAACTGTTGGGCGCCGATTTTCAGACGGTACGTACAAAAGCTGCGTTGGTGGATACCGTTGAGCAAACCATAAAAGTGGAGGTGCTCTTTGGTACGGATTTGAAAAATCTATACCCACAGTTTTCATTGGTCACCGATGCGGTGTTAGATCCTAAGATTTTAGGAAAACAAGATTTTTCCAATTTGGATACGCCACGTGAATGGACTGTCGTGTCTGGAAATAGAAAGGTTCGTAAGACGTATAAAGTTTATTTGACAGTACAAAAATAAGTAAGCTGATGAAAACAAATTATTTAAAAATAGGGCTGTTGTCCATCGGATTTGGGCTCTTGTTGTTCGGTTCTTGTAAAGAAGAAGCTTATGAAATTCCAACAGCAAAAGATGGTTTGCAAAACGATATTATTAAGCGCTCTTTAGGGCCAAATGTGGTTGGGGCTACCATAGATTTTGCTTATGCTGCGGCGATTTTGCCAGATCAGGGGAAACTTACATCAATTTCTGTAGAAGCCAGTATTGCGGGTGATGAGGGTACTGTACTTGAAAACAAATCGTACTACACCAGTAGTACGGGGGCAGATATAGGTGTTGTTGTTGGCGACCCTGCTACAGTAAATGGGAATAACATGGAGGTGAAATTTACAAAAGATACCTCCGCTTCAACGCTGCGTTATAGCTACAAAATACCGGCAGCAGCAAAACGTAAATCGGTCACTTTTACGTTTAGGGCGAGGTCCAGTAATGGGCAGGAAATTGCCTTGAAGACCGAAGCTTATGCGATTCGTAATATGGATATGGCCTTGGACCTGATCGGGAAAGACGGCGCGGCCTGCTTTTTTTCTGTGGCTGACTTAAAATGGTATACTGCTACCGAAGCGGCAGCAAACCCGGATAAGATCGATTTGATCTATTTGTATCGGGCGTTGCCAACGGTGACTTACGCACATTCTTTGGTTGCTCCCACGACGGATGCCAGTTATTTGCCGAGCTTCACCTTACCTGTGGGTCTGACAAATAAAACGAAGATCGTGAAGGCTTGGACGGTGCGCGATCAACAATTGGCGCGATTGCAATACAGTGTATTTGTGGACGATGTGGATTTGAAAGATAAATCGTTCGTAGATGCGCCAGATTTTGCGATTAATTTAAAAGCTGAATCGGGAATATGGCTGCAAACGGCTGATGGTAAATACAATGCTTATGTATTTGTCAATAGCGTCAATAATACCACGAAAGAAATGAAGATCAGTGTAAAAAGGTTGCAAGTAAAATAAAGATATGGGTGCAAGGATATGGCTAAAAGTTAAAGGTACTTTTTTGGGGATCGCTTTTATGGCGATCCTTGGAACGTCCTATGGGCAGCAGGCAAAGGTTACTTCGATAAAAGGAAATGGACAGCGCCTGCAGGTGCAGGTGGATGTTCCGACGGCTGGTGTCTATACCTTGGTTTCTGAAGGTGAGGTTACCGATTTGGATAAAATTAAGGCGGCAGATAAAACAGGTATGATGACGCTGTATGCGATGATTGATGTTCGTGCTGCACGATCGACCAAACGGATCGTATTTGACAGCTTTAAAGGTGCGAAGCAAGATCTTGGTAAATTTTATTTTGAGAAAGGGAAGCAGACGGTCGGTATGCAATTGCCAGCTTATTTTAAGATTAAAGCTGTTTCAATCAATGTATTTGTACCTCCGGTTGCGCCAGCTGCAGCAGAAAATTATAAACCAAAGATTGTTCCTCCTGCAGGTCACCCGAGGCTATGGGTTAACAAAGAATCATTGCCGGTCGTTAAGGGGCGGTTGGAAGAAGCGGAGCATCTCGAAGCTTGGGGGAAAGTGAAAACACTTGCGCAACAACCTGTTCAATTTATTTTTGATCCGAATAAGGAAATGTTTTACGATGAAAAGCTCGAGCGTGCTATTGAATCAAAAGCGTTTTATTACCTCATGTCCGGTGACGAAAAAATAGGCAGGGAAGCGGTCAGGCTGGCCGATCAATACTTGACAATGTTGGAGTTCGGGAATGTTTCCTATGGTGATATTACACGCGAGTTGGGACGTGCAATTTATACGGGTGCACTGGTGTATGACTGGTGCTACGCATTATTGGATGTGCACGTTAAGACCAGTTTACATAAAAATATGATGCGTCTGGCGCAAGATATGGAAATTGGCTGGCCTCCCTTTTTTGGTATCGAAAGTATTATCAATGGGCATGGCAATGAGGCGCAGGTGTCGCGCGATCTGCTGGCAATGAGTATTGCTTTATATGACGAGGATCCGGTACCTTACAAGTATACTTCGTATTCTATTTTGGAAGAGTTGGTGCCCATGCGCAAGTTTGAGTATCAGTCTCCGCGCCATAATCAAGGTGTTGATTACGGTGGCTATCGCTTTGGATGGGAAATGCATGGAGCCTGGTTGTATTATCGCATGCTCGGTTATCCGGTTTTTGACGATAATATCAAGAATATGCCCTATTATTGGCTGTATATGCGCACGCCTGACGGAAAAATGTTACGCGACGGCGATATGTTCAATGTAAAGTACAACAGCAGTGCTGATTTTTATTGGAAAAATCCACAGACCATGCTGCTTTGTTATGCCTATTCAGGCAATCCGGTAATTAAGGCTGAGTTTGTCAAGCAGGGCGGTTTGCCCGACAATCCAATCTTGTTTCTCCTCTTGGATGATCCAAAATTGAAGCCTGATTTTGATCGCGAGAAAATGCCGTTGACGAAAGATTTTGGACCTATTTTAGGGTCTATGGTTGCCCGGACAGGCTGGAGCGAAGAGAACGGAAGTTCCGACGTAGTTGCAGAAATTAAGGGGGGCGGTTATCATTTCGGCAATCATCAGCATGCCGATGCAGGTGCACTGCAGATTTATTATCATGGTATTCAGGTTGGTGATCTTGGGCTGTATCTTTCGTATGGTTCCCCTTATGATTTTAACTTTAATAAGCGGTCGGTTGCACACAGTATGCTGTTGGTGCGTGATCCTGCGGAACCGCTTTTATTCAGGACCAAAACAAACGATGGTGGGACTCGGTTTAGCCAGCGTTTTCCGCGCACGGTTGACGAGGTGTTAAATGATTCCTGGTATCATACCGGAGAGATCAGGGCTTCCGCATTTGGTAACGATCCCATTGAGCCGAGCTATAGCTATTTCAATATGGATCTAACAGCGGCATATACTGCTAAAGTAAAATCCTATGCGAAAAGTTTTCTGTTTTTGAATTTGAAAAGAAAGGATGTGCCTGCTGTCATTGTCTTATTGGATGAGCTTAAGACCAATGATAAGAAATTCGAACCCTATTGGCAGATCAATACGCTTGAAAAGCCTGTACGAAGTGAAACAGGTTTTGTGTTGACCAGTAAATTTAAAAACGCAGCCGGTTCTACTTATGTTGATTTGCTGAAGCCTCGGTTAAAAGAGTGTGCGGTGAAACTGTATTCGGGTGATTCGACTGCTTTTGTTTTTGGTGATCTTTATCAGGTTAACTCTCCATGGCCAGAGGCTAGGGGAACACGGATTATGGTTTCACCCAAGCAGGAAAGTGATCAGGCCAGTTACGCTTCGGTTTTTCAGATGACGGAGAGTGGTTCTTCAAAATTACCGGTGTATTCGGAGGAAAAGGCGAATTATTACCTCATAAGAGTGGCTGATCGTTTACTGGTGGTGGCCAAACCAAATCAATATCTTGATGAGTCCATTGAATTTGTGGTACCGGGAGATCAACAGTATGAAGTTGTTGTGGTCGGTTTGAAAGATGGTTTCTGGAATATGAAAAGTTCATTAAAAAATAGTAGCTTTAATATAAATGTCCTGAAAGGGAATCATACAACCAGTTGGAAATCTAAAGCCGAAACTATTTATTTGTCGCCGGGAAGACAGTATGGAGCCCAAGAGGGAAAGATTAATTAAAGAATACATTGTTTAAATTTTTTTAATGATTTTGTATTCTTATTTTTGCATAAAATTGTATACAATATGAAAGAGGATTCGCTTGCCTATAAAGTTTATTTAGAAGTACGTAAGAAAATTTTGTCTAGTCAGCTGGCTGGCGGGGCAAGATTGGTGGAGAGTGCTTGGGCGGATAAGATGGCGGTGAGTAGAGTGGCTGTTCGTGAGGCTTTTATGCGTTTAGCAGGGGAGAGTCTGGTTGAGTTTGGTGAAAAAGGTGGCTGCTTTGTGAAGAAAATGACGGTCGAAGATGTGAAGGATATTCGTGAGCTGCGTGAGCTGTTGGAGATAGGTGCATTAAAGATTCTGTTTTCAAAGAAAAGTAAAGAGCTTATCGAAGATTTGGAACTGATCTGCAACGATTTTTCCGACATGGTCAGTAAAGGCTATTATGGTGGTGCTTGCGAGGCGGATGTTCGTTTTCATGAGCGGATTATTGAGGGAACTTGCAATTCAAGGTTGATTTCTATTTACAAGAATAGTAACATCCCCTTATTCCATATGAAGCTTGGGGCTATTATGGGGCAGATGGAAGATTACCTGGATACGGAGAAGGAGCATCGCGCTATTGTTGATGCGCTGAAAGCGGATGACTGGAATAAAGCTTATACCACCTTGGTTCATCATTTGGATCGGGGCGAGCAAGAAGCCTTGGAACTGGTTTAATGTTTTTTTGATTTTTATAAAGGGTCTATTGTTTACAATAGACCCTTTTTTGTGCTGTCCCACTGCAACAATTGCCCTTTTTCAGCTTCTGTAATCATAAGTCCCTGAATGCCTTTTGGGTCTAAAGCACAATTTGTTGGATTCTTCCCCGGCGTAGGTATTTTCTCGATCGTCTTGTTTTTGGTGTCAATGGATAGGATATGTTGCGATCCATAAATCGCTGCAAAAAGATAATTGTCGTTCGTGAGAGCTATGCCGTCCGGGCCGATACTACCGCCTGTTTCTATGAATTTTTCGATGTTTTCTACCTGTTGTGTCAAGCTGTTCCAGTGCATTTTCCAGATCCATTTTGTGCCTGTTTCAGCGACAAAAAGTGTGCAGTTGTCTGCTGCAAAGGCCAATCCGTTTGGGTAAAAAAGGCCTGTGTGGATCTTCGTAAGCGCACCATGTTTATGTAGACAGCAGATGTAGCCTGTGCCATCTTCCAGGTCACTTCCCGGGCAGGAGAATAGTAGGTTCCATTCAGTATCAAAACATAAGTCGTTGGGCATTTTTAATGGCTTCCCTGCGATTTCCGTGACTATTGTCGTCGTGGTTTTGTCGAAGGGATCATAGCAACGGATGCTGTTTTGTTGTGAGTCGCAAAACCATATTATGCCGTTTTTGTCGATTGCAATTCCGTTGGGATGTCCATTCACAGCTATTCTGCTATACTGATTGTCTTTGTAATAGACCAAGTTTCCTGCTTCTTTCTCCACAAGCCATATTCCACTCTCCCGGTCGAAAGCGGGGCCTTCTGGAAAAAGAAGTCCTTCAATGAGAATGTTCATTTTTAAAAATTTTAAAATTTATTTTAAATGTATACAAAAATATTGTAATTTGGTATACATAAAATAAGGTGTATTTAAATACAAATTATTGATGACTGCAACATGTGTGGCGGTGATCGTCCAATTATAACAATAACAAATAGCAAAACTTTTAATAGGCATGCAAGAAAATGAAAAATCAGCCGCGATACTGCGGGAGAATGCAAGATGGATACCCGGTGGAGTGGTATCGTTAAATCGGAAGTCAGATCCGAATATCTGCTTCGTCAAAGGGAATGGTAGTTTGGTCGAAGATATTGACGGGAACAGCTACATAGATTATCAGGCTGGATTTGCAGCATCCTTTCTGGGGCATAATGATCCTGATGTGAACGCCGCAGTGTTACAGACATTGCAGGAGCAGCAGGTATTGATGGGGGCTGGGCCAACGTTACTGGAAGGTGAGTTTGCGGAGCTTTTTTGTCAGTCTGTTCCTTCGGTGGAGAGCGTTCAGATTACAACGACAGGGTCGGAAGCGACTTACCATGCGATCCGTATTGCCCGTGCGGTAACAGGGCGTGATCATGTGATTGTTATGCAGGGGGGCTACAATGGCTGGCATAACGATGTGGCCTGCAATGTGATCAGTCAGCGTGCAGATGTTGGCTCATATCAAAGCCCGGGGGAATATCCATTCGATTCATTAAGTGCTGGTGTTCCCAAAAATCACAGCGATTTAGTACACATTGTCAACTACAACGATTTGGAAAGTGTGCTGTATGTGGTTCAAAAATACGATGTTGCCTGTATTTTGTTGGAGCCTATTCTTCAGAATATCGGTATTGTAAAGCCAAAGGAAGGTTACCTGGAAGGCTTACGCAAGATGGCTGACGAGCATGGATTTCTGTTGATCTTTGATGAAGTGAAAACTGGATTTAGACATGCGCTGGGGGGCTATCAGTCGATCTGTGGTATTCAGCCGGATCTTTCAACTTTCGGAAAGGCGGTTGCAAACGGCTACCCATTGGGTGTTATTGCAGGCAAGAAAAAATATATGGATTACTTTGTGGATCCTGATAAGTCGAAGCGGGTGATGATTGCCGGTACTTTTAATGCCTTTCCATTAACGACTGCGGCGGCGATAGCAACATTGAAAAAATTAGGCAGCTCTGAGCATCGAGTTTATGAGCACGTAGAAGCACTTGGTGCGCGTTTGGAGCAGGGATATAACGAAATATTTCCTAAATTAGGCGTACCATTTTATGTCGCACGTCAAGGATCTGCCTTCTGTACATATTTTATGGACCATGCGCCAGTCAATTTTCATGATATTTTGGATAACCACAACTTTGAACTGGATACCCAATATCGTAAAAAGCTTATTAAAGAAGGGATTTTCAATTTCCCGGCACCAATTAAACAAGGAAGTATCTCCTTTGCGCATACGGAGGATGATATAGACAGAACGTTGGAGGCAACTGAACGCGTAATAAAAAGTTTGTAAACCCTAACTATGAAAATAACCGCTATTGAAACCTTTGTGTGCCATGCGCGCATGCGAAATTGGATTTTTGTCAAAATTATTACCGATCAGCCCGGACTTTGGGGCTGGGGCGAAGCCACCTTGGAATGGCATACGCAAAGTGTGGTCGGAGCAATCAAAGATATTTCTCAATTGTTGATCGGTGAAGATCCGCGTCGTATTGAATACCTGTGGCAGATGATGTATAGACAACACTTCTGGCATGGAAACGGGATCGTTCGTGGCACGGCCATCAGTGGTATCGACATCGCCTTATGGGATATTCTAGGTAAAATTCACAATGTCCCTTGTCACGAGTTGTGGGGAGGCCGTGTGCGTGATTATATCCGTTTGTATTGTCATTTAGGTGGAGGTCGCATGGAGGATTTTTATGAGACTGCTCCGGATGATGCCAAACGATTTGGTGATCTTGCGCTGAAAGCTGTTGATGAGGGTTTTACCGCTTTTAAATCGATGGCTGTCCCAGAGACAATGTCGTTGGAAGGTCTTCGTCCAATTAAATATGCTGAAGCTTGCGTGAAGGCCATGCGTGACGCTGTCGGCGACGATATTGATATTATGGTGGATTGCCATGCACGGCCAAGCCCACGGATGGGGATGCAATTTGCGAAAGCATTGGAGCCTTATGGCCTGTATTTCTTTGAAGAGCCATGCTGGCCAGAGACCATGGAAGATATTGCCTTGATTCAACGGGCGGTGACGACACCTATAGCTTCAGGCGAACGTTTGATCGGAGTGCATGCATTTCGGGATATGCTCGAGAAGCGGGCAGTGAGTGTGATTCAACCTGATATTACCCATTGTGGCGGTCTCTCTGAAGCGCGTAAGATCGCAGCTTTGGCTGATGCTTACCGTGTATCTATGGCGCCACATAACCCTCAGGGACCTGTGAGTACGGCCGCCTCCATTGAGCTGGGATTTGCAACACCATCTTATATTATTTGCGAAAGTGTGCATAAGGACGTTGAATGGCGCCAGGACGTGGTTACCGAAGGGTTTACAGTTCAAGAGAAAGGGCGGATTGTTCTGCCAAATAAGCGCGCCGGTTTGGGTATTGAAATCAATGAAGAAGAGGTAAAGAAGCATCCTTTTCAACAGGAAATATTGCAGCGAACCTTCTATAAAGACGGTAGTGTAGGGGATTGGTAGTCTAAAAAGAGCGATAATGGAGGAATATAAGAATAAAGTCGTATTGATCAGTGGGGGACTTGGTGATATCGGAAGGGCTATGGCCGAAGCATTTTTGACCCAGCAGGCAATTGTATGCATCTCGGATCGGTTTGAGCCGCAGGTGGCGAGAGCGCGGTGGCCCTTGTTGGATGGTGCTGGAGCACGTTTGTTTTATGATCAGGTCGATGTTGCAGACGCCAGGCAGGTTGACGCCTGGGTACAACGCATAAGGCAGGAGTTGGGCGCAATATCCATCTGTATCGCAAATGCCGCATGTGTCACTATTAAAGACTTCAGCACGTTAAGCAACGAAGAATGGAAGAATGAAATGGCCGTTAATCTCGACGGTTCATTCTTCCTGGCGAATGCCTGTGCGAAGTCATTTGTGGAGACTGAGCTTGCGGGCTCGATCATTTTTATGGGTAGCTGGGCTGCACATGCCGTACATCAAAATTTACCGGCCTATAGTGTCTCTAAGGCTGGGCTACGTATGCTTTGCCAGGCCATGGCTCTTGAATACGCAACATATGGAATTCGTGTCAACGAAATTGCACCAGGCTATGTCAATGCCGGGTTGAGCAAAGTGGTCTGGTCATCAAACGCCGAACTTCAAATGAAAGCAAAGGCTGTGGTGCCACTTGGCCAGATTATAGAAGCCGAAGAGGTTGCTAAACAGGTGCTATGGATCTGTTCGGACAATTGTAAACATATGACTGGTACCGCAATTGTGATGGATGGTGGACTGTCTTTGATTAGACCTTAACGTATGAAACAGAAAGACCTCTTGAAAGAAACGACGGGTAGTTTGTACGGACGATTTGGACTTAGCCAATGTGATATTACTCCACCGATCGGCATCTATTCCCGTAATTGGGGGGCGGCTGCATTTGACCAGGCAACGGCTGTTCATCAACCTTTGATGATGCATTGTCTATATATGCAATCCTGCGATGGCTTGCCAGCAATCCTGCTAACCGCTGATTTAGGCTGGTGGAAAAATGCAGCTGATGAACAAAATTTACGATTAGCATTGCTCAGTCATTTTAATCTGGCTGAATCGCAGCTGATTTTTGCGCTATCGCATACCCATGCGGGGCCTAGCATCTGTTCGACAGATGCAGCGCAACCTGGAGGTGAACTGATTTTGCCGTACCTTGAATTCCTCAAACAACAGGCGATATCTTGTGTTGAAATGGCACAAAGTGGTTTATTTAAGGGGAGTCTAACCTGGAACTATGGTGTATGTGATTTGGCCAGCAACCGCGATCTGGAAGTGGATTCTCATTATCTGATTGGTTACAATCCATTGAAAGAAGCAGATACAACCTTGTTGGTCGGACGGCTGTATGATGAAACTGAAAGCTTAAAAGCGGTTATTTGTAATTATGCCTGCCACCCAACCAGCTTTGCTCACGAGAATGATCTGCTCTCGCCCGATTTTGTGGGCGAAATGCGAAATACAATAGAACGCTCCTTATCCGTGCCTTGTCTTTTTTTACAGGGCGCGTCAGGCGATTTAGCTCCACGGAGACAGTATGTAAAGGATCCAGCACTGGTCGAAGCCAACGGAAAGCAGTTGGGTTATGCTGTTCTCGCGACGCTGGCCCAGGAACAGCATAGTCATAAAAACTGGGTTTTTAAGGAATCCTTGATTTCGGGGGCTCCACTGGCCTGTTGGGGATTTCGGGAACAGACCGCTTCAATCGATTTTAAGCAAAGGGTATTATCCGTCAAAGTGCCTTACAAAAAGCTGCCTAGTCCCGAAGCAATTTTGAGTGAATACGAACGCTGTGCGGATCGTGTTATGAAAGATCGCCTTTGGCGGAAATATAATACCCGTAAATCCATTGGAGATCAACAAGAAGCTATTATTCCGGTGTGGATCTGGAAAATGGGAGATGCCGTGTTGGTGGCGCAGGCCAACGAAGCCTATTCCTGTTATCAAATTGAAGTGAGAGCCCAATTTCCAGATCATGCGATCGTTTTTATCAATATCGCGAATGGCTATGTGGGGTATCTCGCACCGAAGGAGCTTTATGATAAGGATATTTATGCCGTGTGGCAGAGCCCCTATGCCAGCGGCGGTCTTGAAATACTTATTGAACAAACTAAATTAGGAATTCAAACATTATTGACCGATGAAACTCGATTGGATTGATGTCGTTATTTTTGCCGTATATATTATTGGTATAGTGGTATTGGGCTTATACGCTTCGAAAAAAAACTCCGCCTCTAAGCGGGATTATTTTCTTGCGGGTGATAAGCTGCCCTGGTGGATGATTGGCGGAAGTATCATCGCCGCAAATATCAGTAGCCATCATCTCGTTGGCGCTATGGGGGCTGCTTATAGTCGCGGTTTTGTCGCGATTACCCTGGAATGGGGAGCGATTCTAATCGGTTTTAATGCATTATTATGGATATTTCTCCCTTTTTATATCCGCAATGGTTTCTATACGATTCCTGAATACCTCGAAAAAAGATATGGCAACGCTACCCGCGTGTTGTACGCTATTTTGATCCTGTTTACCTATGTTTTTGTGGAGATTGGGGCCGTTCTTTATTTGGGCGGTCTGTCGTTGCACGCTTTATTCGGCATTCCTATTTTATACAGTATTTTTGGAATGGCAATTTTGACCGGTTTATATACCGTTTTAGGCGGTCTAAAAGCGGTGATATGGACGGAGATGGTACAGCTTGTCATTTTGGTGCTGGGCGGAATAGTATTAACTTTTGCCACCATTGATGCGGCAGGAGGTTTTCAGTCTGTGGTAGAATCCTCCAAGGATTGGAAAATGTTTTATCCCGCATCTGATCCTGACTTTCCCTGGACCATGTATTTAGGCGGACTGTTGTGTATCAGCGTGTTTTATTGTGCTACGAACCAATTTATTGTGCAGCGCGTATTGGCGGCAAAAAATGAATGGCATGGGCGCATGGGTGTCATCTTTGGTGACTATCTTAAATTTTTGGTTCCCTTGATTATTACTATTCCGGCGTTGGTGGCTCCAAAATTCCTGCCGCATCTCGATCAGCCTGATTTGCTGTTTGCGACACTCGTGGAAACCTTATTGCCCAAAGGTCTGGTTGGTTTGGTGATGGCAGGGTTAATTTCGGCTATCATGTCCCATATTTCAGGAGCGATCAATTCCTGTACAACGATTCTGACCGTCGATATCTATAGCCTGTATATTAATAAAAATGCAAGTGACTACGAAGCAGTCCGTTTTGGTAAGCGCGCCGGAGTCGCTATTATCGTGCTCGGAATCATGAGTGCGGTTGTACTGATCAGTTATTCGGATAAACCAGTTTTCCTTTATTTGATGAATCTATACGGTCTTTTTACACCAGGCATTGCAACGATGTTTTTAATGGGGGTTTTTTGGAAAAGAACCACATCGCAGGGTGCTTTGACAGCAGGTTTACTGACAATTCCCCTTTCTTTACTTTTGGAATATGCCTTACCTGAAATGCCATTTTTTAATAGAACAGGTATTGTATTCTGGACTTGTATGATTGCTTGCGCCGTGGTCAGTTTGTTGACACCTGCGGTCTCAGAAGCAAGGTTAAAAAATCTTGTGTTGACGGGCGATTCTTTTCAGGTGCCGGATCAAGATAAAGCCGCTTACCGTGGATTTCGAAATCCGACCTTATGGTGGATAATTATAACGGTGTTGGTGCTCTATTTTTATGTACGTTATTTTTAGCTTAACTTGTTGAAGTGTTAAACTTTTAAAACTTATCCAGATGATCGAGCCAATACTGAAAGAATTAAATACCAAGATAGAGAACATTTTTCCGAAAATCGTTGCAATACGTCGACATATTCATCAGCATCCTGAATTGTCTTTCCAAGAATACGAGACAAGTGCCTATATTCAGCAACAACTCGGGGATTTGGGGATACCATTTGAGATTGTCGCTCAAACAGGTGTTGTGGCTGTGCTGACCGGTCAAAAATCGGCAAGTGATGATATTGTGGTATTACGGGCAGATATTGATGCTTTACCGATAGACGAGCAAAATGATGTGGGATATAAATCGAAGAATAGTGGTGTCATGCATGCTTGTGGTCATGATTTTCATACGGCTAATCTATTGGGGGCCGCATCTATATTAAATGATTATAAAACGGAGTTTTCCGGTAAAATTGTTTTGCTATTTCAGCCTGCTGAGGAAAAGATTCCTGGCGGAGCGATTCAGGTTTTGGAATCCGGGATTCTGGAATCTTTCGGTGGAACGATTAAAGCTGTGCTGGGTTTACATGTAAGTCCCCGTGTTTCTGTAGGAAAAGTCGGTTTACGTTCCGGGCGATTTATGGCCTCGAGCGACGAGTTCTATTTTACCATTAAGGGACGCGGTGGCCATGCTGCGGAGCCACATCGGGCTGTTGATCCCATTATGATCGGCGCGCAGTTACTCACCACCTTACAGCAAGTTGTCAGTCGGAAAGCCAACCCTGATGTACCATCTGTATTGACCTTTGGTCGTTTTATTGGAGATGGCGCTGCCAATGTTATTCCCGAGGAAGTCAAATTAGCCGGAACATTTCGTACAATGGATGAGGTATGGCGCAAGGAGGCGCTGGAAATGGTTGCTGAAATAGCGGCGACGCTTCCCGTATCGCTTGGTGCAAAGGTAGAAGTTGAAGTCCGGCATGGTTATCCCGCGCTTTATAATGATCCCGCGTTAACGCAAAAAGTCAAAACTATTATCGCGGAGACGATGGGGAATAGTGTGCCACAAGATCTCGAAATCTGGATGGCGGCCGAGGATTTTGCTTATTATTCTTATCGTTATCCCGCCTTGTTTATGTTGATAGGCACAAATAATGACGATTCTGCCACACAATATGGTCTTCATAATCCACAGTTCAATCTGGATGAAAAGGCTTTCGAAACATCAATCGCTGTTTTAGTCAATGCAGCTATTTCCCTTTTGAATGAATCAAATGAATAGAAAAAAATTCTTGATGGCCTCCTTTGCATTTGGATTATCCTATGCCGTTAATGCGAATAATAAGGTGTTCTCAGAGCATGATAACGTAAAAAAGATAGGGATCATTGGGCTAGACATTACACACGCTGTTGCTTTTACAAGAGCGATTAATACGGCTGCTAGCAATCATCCCTACGGAAAATACAGGGTTGTTGCCGCTTATCCCTACGGAAGCAAAACAATTCCCTTAAGTATTGAGCGTATTCCGAAAATTACAGCGGAAGTGCAACAGCTCGGTGTTTCGATTGTATCAAGTATTGCCGAGCTATTGAAAAAAGTGGACTATGTGTTTTTGGAGACTAATGATGGAAATCTTCATCTGGAGCAGGCACTTCAAGTAATCAAAGCTAAAAAACCTTTATTTATTGATAAACCAATAGCGAATTCCTATAAAGACGCTTTCCAAATTTTTCAATCAGCAAAAAACTACGATTGCCCTGTTTTTTCATCAAGCTCCTTGCGTTTTATTACCGGACTTCAGGAGTTGGATAGGACTAAGGTAATAGGCGCAGATGTCTATTGTCCGGCAGTAACGGAACCTTCGCATAAGGATCTGTATTGGTATGGCATCCATGGGGTCGAAATGTTATTTGCATTGATGGGACCGGGATGCCGCTCGGTAAAGACTATTCAGGAACAAGGTACCTCGTTTTATGTTGGGGAGTGGGCGGATGGAAGAGTTGCCTCACTTCGGGGTATTCGCGAGGGAAAGGATGATTTTGGTGGAACGGTTTTTTTGAAAGATCAGATTGTCCATTTGGGACAATTTATGGGATACGGCCCATTGTTGGATAAGATCCTTCCGTTTTTCGAAACGGGTGTAAGTCCGGTTGACGAAAAGGAAACTCTGGCAATATGCGCATTTATAGATGCAGCCGAAGAAAGTAAATTAAATGGCGGAAATATTGTTCAGCTTCAAAAATAGGGGGCAAGCCTGCTTAATAATTACTCGTCACCGTAATCAACAATGGACTATTAAAAATTGAGGCGGGTGATATGACCGTTTCATTCAGCGGAACATTGTTACCATAACGTTCTTTCAGCTTAGTTTTCACTTCGGGGCTGCTTAAATCAAAATCTTTTAGTTTCTCAAGCTTCCCAACTTCGATGTTCGCTCCACGCTGGTATATTTTCCAGATCAATTCCGAGCAATAGATCTTATCGTCTGACCATTCGAATGTCGCGTCGTAATTTTTGCTGATAAAATCTTTGCCGATTGCTTTCATTTTGGCCAGTGTCGAATTGGTCAGTACCTGGTCTGCATTTTTGAGGCGTTTAACCGCGTAATGCTGCTTTTCGCCACGCGCAATCCAGTGTTCTAACTTAGTTACAGTTACGGGCTGTACGGCTTCCAGTACATAAGGTTTACCGTTCTCATAAAAAATAATTCCACAATGGGAATACGGAGAACGCGTTGCTAATTGGATCGCCTTGCATTGCGGTGAAATAGAAGACTGAAAGATCATATCGCCATCGTTGAACTGGGGTAGTTTTGAATTAGCCTTCGATTGCTTGGGAACCATTGGCTTTTTTTGCGCATGAACTGGTAATGTCAGCACTGCGATGATCAGAAGATAACTAACAAGAGATATGAGGTAAATAAGTGTCTTTTTCATTGTTTTATGTATGATTTACTGAAATAGTTTAATGATTTTCTTTGACTTGGTCTTTTCGGCGAGTTGAAAAGCAGATAATACGTCGGATTCATATTGATATACTTTCTCCGTGGTGGCACCTTTCTGCAAAAGATAATCTATGGCAATGTTGTTTTTCATTAAGATCGCTTTTCCAAGTAATGTACATTGTGTGAAGCTATAATCCGCTTTAACTTCATCTATACCCAGACGGTTTAGACTATTTAAAGAGGTTTTACGGATAAAATCCATATCGTTTTTTTCTATTGCCGCCTTCAGTACTTCGAAATCATCGACTTGTCTGTTTCTCGTCAGAAATAAGTGATGAAATTGTTTGGCAATAGCATACTGATCCTTTTCTAAAATCCGATGAATGGCATTGCTGCTAAATTCCTCTACTGTGGAAAATCCATGCAGCTGACTAAAAAATAAAAGTATATTTTCAAAAGGGAGCTTGGTTGCCTCCAACTGCATTAGGCCGCCCAAATCGTTCGTGTCGAATAAGTTCTCCATGTGTTTGAGGCTGTCCAAAGCGATGAATTGAAATTCAGGTTGGTAGTCCGCGAGCCAATTGGAGGATTTGGATATGACAAAGTTGTTATCAGTAACCCTATAGTTGATGGCGGTAGCCGGTTCGGCATAGTTGATTATTGTTATTGTGCTGTCTGATAGTTCATAATATTTTGAACGAAGATGCTCTGCCGTTGCGGTCGGGAGAAGCCTGTTGAGATCGATCTGTATGGCATATACGCCCATGGTGTCCACCGGCAAATTATAACAAAGCGTCCCTTGGTCCGTAATGTAAAAGGGTAATCTGTTTCCTGGCTGCTGCTGTGACTGAAAAACGATCTTGTTTTGATCTGCAAACAACGATGTTGCGAGACCGGTCAGTAAGCAAAGCATGCAAAGACCTGTTTTTAACCACAGGCGATTCGTCGGATAAAATGATTGCATAACTAATCGTGGTATTGTTCTAAAAACAGATTGATCTGATTGGTTAATCCAAACGATTCGGTTTCCAATAAATTGATCTCAGCTTGTATCTCAAGTGTAGTCGGCGATAAAGTTTGTTTTTGGTAGACCTGAATGTCCAGTTCCAAAACCGCTAATTGTAATGCTAGAAGCTGTTTACCTTCTGTTGTATTGAGTTGTAGTTCATTAAAAGCATGTTTTAATCGTTCTAATTCAGCGATTGATTTTTGGATGTCATTTTCATCGGCCTTGCCGAAGTTTGGATAGGCTTCTCCCAGCGTACGAAAAGCATCGAGGTATTCTTCCTCGGACATTTCATAAATATTCGAATAGAGCATATTGTACGCATCAATGGCGTCATAGGTATCCGCATCCATTAAGTCTTCGCGATAGTCCTCGACCAATTGTTTGATGTCTTGAGATTCAATCTGTAAAATTGACTCAATATCCTGTTTGATAAGATTGGCTAATTCCATGCTTTATGCTTAAGTAATTCAAATTCTTTGCTAGCACATTTGTGGGCTGACAAAGAATTTTGTGACTTTGGTATAGACAAAGATCATGTTTTATCGCAAAATTTCAATCCCTATAATCAGCTAATTTTTATTGGAACTGTCTCTCAGTGGTTTTTTATCACCTGAACAGCTCCTATAGGCTTGTGCAGTCAATATTTCCATCACATTTTTTTGTCTTGTAGGACGTGTTTTCTTTCTACCCGTTAATCGAACGAAGAGCGGGAAACCGTAGTAGCAAACAGGGATCAGAGCGATATCAAATTCGACCTTTTAACATTGTTTGTTCAGTGCTTGTTCAGTGATCGTTCAGTGCTTGTTCAGTGATGACTCAGTGTAGACTGTATAATCAGTGACTAATGACTGTCTAAATACTGATTAAAAATTGTTGTTAGATATGACTTGATATCCATATGTTTCGATTTAATACTTATCTTGATCAGCTATACGCTAATCAGGAAATCAGTTTCATGTTTACTATTTAGAAATGGGGGATGAATTTTTCGCTACGCTGTTTTATTTAAATTATTTTACTGATATACAGTGTTATATGTATTGTTGTTTGATTTTATGAGTAAAAAGTACTCAATATATTTTGCAAGCTTAAATTTAATCTTCATATTTGTTGAGTAAAAAGTACTCAATAGTAGAAAGCAAAATTAAAAGCTATGATTGTATTAAATAAGCATCAGATAGTCACAGAGCAATTTCCAAATGGGGAGACAAAAGTGAAAGATTTTGATCAGTTGATCTTAAAGAACAATCTCATTGAATTTACTTATCAGGAGGATGGAGATTTAATCCGCTTGCTTTTTGTCAAAAAGCGATTGGATGAAAGACCTACCGAATCTTGCGGATTACTGATCCGTTATATGCCCTATAGCCGTATGGATCGCAAAATTGAAGGTGATTTGTTTACATTGAAATATGTGTCGGAGTTTATCAATAGTTTGCAATTTGATGCGGTATCTGTTGCCGAACCGCATTCCAATGTGACATTGGAGCTACTGGCGAACAGTGTAGGGATTTATCCGGCATTGGACTGGTTGCCACAATTAATGGAAAAACTTGAGTTTTCGGAATCAGATCGGATTGTTTTTCCGGATAAAGGAGCTGCCGCACGTTACATCAACAGCGGCTATGAAAATAGCTGTATTTTTGAGAAAAAGCGGAATCCACAAACAGGCAGGATCGAAGGGATGGAACTTAAGGCCGGAGATATTCCGCTCGGCGCAAAATGTATTATTGTCGATGACGTGTGTTCGGCAGAGGGAACATTTCTTTGGGCAGGGAAAATATTGAAAGAAATGGGAGCCAGTGCAGTCTATCTTTTGGTCACGCATTGCGAACCCCGAATTTTTAAAGGGAACCTGCTGGATGATGATTCACCGATAACCAATGTCTTTACCACCAATTCTATGATGGATACCAAGCACCCCAAAATAAATTATATCAACTTAACGACTGAAAGCTATGTTTAAATCAATGAGCATGAATCCAATACTTTGGACAGATGGTTATAAATTGTGCCATAAGGATCAATACCCTGCACATACGCAATGGGTTTATGAGACTTGGACGCCGCGCATGTCCCGCATAGAAGGCATTAGTCATGTTGTATTTTTTGGATTGCAGGGGGCCTTGGCCGAAATCACGAATTCATTTGATGCAAACTTTTTTGCTCAACCGGAAGAGGAGGTCGTGGCGGCTTACGAAGAGGCAATAGCAGCTGTTTTTGAAAATACAAACACGAAGTTCGCATCGATGCATGAATCGAAACATATTCGCGATCTACATCGACTGGGGTACCTTCCAATCAAAGTAAATGCTTTGCCTGAAGGCAGCCTGGTGCCTATTGGCGTGCCAATGTTTACCATTGAAAATACACATCCCAATTTTTTCTGGCTTCCGGGTTATCTGGAAACACAATTATCGGCCTATATCTGGTCACCGATGACAGCAGCGACAATTGCAGATCGCTATAAAAGATTATTGACGGGTTTTGCCGAGAAAACGGGCGACGTCAATAAAGTCTTTACCCAAGCCGGTGATTTTTCCATGCGTGGTATGGGCTCTCCTGAAACGGCTTATCGTACAGCTGGGGGGCATCTGTTGAGCTTCGGTGTCTCAGCTACGCTTTCCGTTAGGGAGTATCTGAAATCCTACTATCATGCAAAAAGTGATGTGATGATGTATACCCCGTCTACGGAGCACAGTGTGATGTGTTCCTACGGTGAGGATGAAGTCGAGGCATTTCGGCATCTGATCACCAAGGTATACCCAAGTGGAAATATTTCCATTGTATCGGATACATATGACCTCTGGAATGTAGTTGACAACGTATTGCCGAAACTGAAAGATCTTATTATGGCTAGGGAAGGAAAAGTTGTTATTCGCCCCGATAGTGGCGATCCTGTAAAAATTATCTGTGGTGATGTGGCATCTGATCGCAGTACCGTTCGGAAAGGTATCGTCGAACGTTTATTTGAACTTTTTGGCGGTACGACCAACAGCAAGGGATTTAAGGAGCTGGATCCACATATCGGAGTGGTTTATGGTGATTCCATTACAGTGGATAGAGCCGATAAAATATGTCAAGGTTTGCTCGATAAGGGCTTTGCTTCCACCAATACCATATTGGGAATAGGCTCTTATACCTATCAATATGTTACACGCGATACTTTTGGTTTTGCGTTAAAAGGAACTGCCGAAATTGTCAATGGAGAATTTAAAGCAATTCAGAAACGTCCGGCTACAGATACCGGAAACTTTAAGAAGTCACAAAAGGGTATGGTGGCTGTGGTATTCGAAAATGATGAATTTCGTTTAATAGATAACCTGAATCCAAAAACTATAGCTGAACTGGAAAGTAGAAACCTACTCCAAACCTGTTATTTGGATGGTGAATTTACGCACACAACGCGTTTTGAAGAAATAAGGAATAGATTGAAAACTGAAACAATTCGAGTATATGGAAAATAGCGTAAACAAACCGTTTTTCATCCAGGATGAAAACGTTGCACAGTATGCACAATTGATGGCATCCTGGATTGCTCAGCAAG
The DNA here is from genome assembly GCF_050433745.1 of Sphingobacterium sp. HSC-15S19. NCBI lineage: Bacteria > Pseudomonadati > Bacteroidota > Sphingobacteriia > Sphingobacteriales > Sphingobacteriaceae > Sphingobacterium > Sphingobacterium sp. HSC-15S19. Next base: position 53,315 of record NZ_JBNPWQ010000011.1, on the reverse strand, counting down.
TGAAATCTGCAGGCCGTCAGGGACTTGTATTAGGAATGAGCGGTGGTATCGACTGCAGTGTTGTGGCCTGCTTATGCCGTCTGGCACAAGTAGATGTTCACTTGGTCATGATGCCCTACGGCAGCGATATGAATAATAGTAAAAGCCATCAGCATGCGATGGAGCTTATTCAGAAGTTTGATTTTCCGTTTCATGTGTTTGACATTCAGTCTGCTGTGGATGCGTTGGCAATTCATCAAGAACAATTTGTCGCGGAAGCCACAGCCGCTAACCGCGCCTTGAGCCTTGCAAATATTCGCCCACGTGTTCGCATGACATATTTGTATCAGTTTGCGCAACTGGGCAGCAGATTTGTTATTGGTACGGGGAATATGGCCGAAGCTACGGTAGGTTATTTTACGAAATGGGGCGACGGCGCCTACGATCTGAATCCGTTGGCAATGGTTACCAAACAGGAAGTATATACCTTGGCAAAATACCTGGGCGTACCCGAATCTATTCAGTATAAAAGTCCGTCTGCCGGCCTTTGGGAAGGACAGACAGATGAAGATGAATTGGGAATGACTTATGCGCAAATCGATGGGTTTATTTTGAAAGGTACATCGGGCAACCCGGTTATAGATGAACTTATTCGTAAACGTATACAACAATCTGCGCACAAGTTTGCAGCAGTGCCTACGTTCAAGGGTTAATTTTAACTAGTTAAGGCAATCGGCTAGTTATGGCAATCGACGCAAGCACTTCATAGCAGCTAACAAGAGACAAAAACTATGCTTTAATGAAGATGATTTTTAATTGGAGGAAAAGTTTAATGGCCTCATCGTTTTGCGTAATAAATGCGGCGTTGAAATAAATATTGATGAAAGAAAATGAATAGCATGATAACACCATTTGATCAGATTGTCGATGTGCAGCATATTGCCAGCGGCAAAAGGGATAATATACCGGCAATGCTGGCATTGGCAGAAAAGGAGCAGGTCAGGCCTGCAGCTTCGGACGTGAAACGGACGCTGCTTTTGGCAATAGATGTTCAGAACGATTTTATGGAATCTATTGGGAGTCTTGCGGTCAATGGTTCCAAAGCAGATGTTCAGCGTCTAACACAATGGATGTACCGTAATTTGGGCTCGCTGACACAAGTGATGTGCAGTCTTGATTGTCATTCGATGATGCAGATTTTCCATGCCGATTGGTGGCTGGATACGGAAGGAAATCATCCGGAGCCATTTACCATCATTCGCTATGCTGATGTCCGCGATGGTATCTGGCGTGCTGTGAATGGCCATACAGCCTTAGCGCTGGATTATCTTCAGCATTTGGAAGCTGAGGGAAAAAAACAATTGTGTATCTGGCCATATCACTGTTTGGAGGGGACCTCTGGCGCACAGCTTGAGAGTCAATTTACGAATATGCTCTATTTTCATAGTGCTGTGCGTCAGGTAAAACCAGTCTTGGTTTACAAAGGACAGGATCCGAATACGGAAATGTATGGTATTATTAAAGCCGAATATGATGGTCATAAATTCGTAAACCATGCTGTACTTGAAGCAATACGGGCACACGATGCCATTTATATCGCGGGAGAGGCATCAAGCCATTGCGTATTGGCTTCGGCGGTGCAGATTTTGGAGTATTTTGAACATGATCGGTCCATCACCTCCCGTATTACCTTATTGATAGACTGCATGTCGCCGATTGCCGGATTTGAAGAGCAAACCTTCCTGCAGTTTGATGCTTTAAAAGAAAAATATGGGATACAGATCAAATTGTCAACCGAAGTAAATTTGTAGTACATGGCAAGCTCAGCAAAAAAATATGTATATGAATATCCGAGGCCTGCAGTAACGGTTGACTGTGTGATCTTCGGCTTTGATAAAAACCAGCTTAAGGTATTATTGACCAAACGTGCAATAGAACCTTTCTTGGGAAAATGGGCTTTTCCAGGTGGTTTTATTCAGGAAGAAGAAACCGCCGACGACTGTGCGCTTCGTAAACTGCAGGAGGAGGCCGGTCTCAAGGATATTTTCCTTGAACAGCTTTATACATTTTCAGACTTAGCGCGTGATCCGCGCGGAAGAGTGATCAGCATTGCTTATTATGCGCTTGTCAAGCCTGAAACGTATATTTTGGAAGCGGGTGCGGATATTGAAGCTGTAAAATGGTTTGGCATTGCTGAAAATAAAGACCTCGCTTTTGACCATAAACAGATCCTGAATACCGCCATCGAAAGGCTCAAAGGGAAAATACGTTATCAGCCGATCGGTTTTGAGCTGCTGCCCGAACAGTTTACCTTGCCCGATTTGCACAATTTGTATGAAACTGTTTTGCAACGGTCAATTGACCGTGGGAATTTTCGAAAAAAAATCCTCAGCATGGGTTTATTGATCGACCACAGCGATAAGCAGAAAGATCGGCGTGCCAGGGCTGCGAAGATTTATAGTTTTGATAGGGTAAAATATAAAGAACTTACTGAATCGGGGTTTTATTTTGAAGTATAAGTAGAACAGGGGGAGCAGGCAGAAATGAAATAATTCGTATAAGGTCATTTATTAATAATCGGGATTGTTTTATTCTCCTGATCTGTTGCTATTCGTGAATACCAACGAAATCAAGCCGGTGCTAACCCTGAAAATCACCACAATCATGTACTTCAAATTGATCGATCAAAGATTTCTGGGTGTAGTATTTTGCGATACGTTTATTCTTTAGCAACAGCGAATCCCCCTTGATTTGTAATTCGAAAATAGGCTCTTTCTCTATTTTCTTGAAGGAAAACTCATGATTTTTGGTCTTAATCGTGAGACTGCTATCACTAGCATTATAAGTAAATTCTTTAATCTGATAGATTTCATTGGAATCACAGACATTGACCAAAAGCAGCTGTTTTTTATTTATTTTGATTTCTGCAAGATCACAGGCATAACATATTCCTGAAAATTCGATACCATATTTCTTGAAACTATTTTTGCTCTCCGGCTGAAGAATATCAATCGGATAGAGCTGATTAAAAAAAGCCAGGTCATCATTGGATGTGGATTTCATCGCCTCCTTTTTCTGTAAAGTGTCTATACTGGCAGGGGTACTAACTGCAATAGTTGTTTTTTTAGCTTCATTCTTTTGCTGGCAGCTGAAAAACAATGCTATACAGGGTAGAAAAATAGTTTTTATAGTGAACTTCATGGTTGTTTTTAGTAATTATTGTTGTTGCCCATAAACATATAAATTGAGAAACGGTTTTTATTATTCGATCTCGACCCATTTCTTTTCAAAATAGATCGTGCACACCGGTATATCGGTTGAATCGATGAATTTAGCTTGCACAAAATCACCCTTTGTGTCCACATATTTTAGTTTCGAGCCTTTACTGTCTAAGCCAGCGGTATCGTAATATGCACCCAGTCTGAGTTGAAATGGATTGTGTTCCACATCGTTGGTAAAGATGGAAAATAAAAGTAGTTTTTTTGAGCCTATATCTGCCTGCTCATAGCCAAAGAAGCGATGGTCTAAACGTATATTGGAATGTAGGCGTATGATGCTGTCTTGAGAAGTTAGGTTTACATAAGCTGTGGTGACTTCATCAGATTCCAGTACACTTTGCGAATTGGCATGGTCAATGCTATCCAGTTTGGCGTGTTTTGGCAATGCGGTGTCTTTTAAGACAGTATCTTTGACTGGCCTTTCGGTCGTTTTTGCGGGTGCTAGGTGTGCTTCCTGTGGCTTTGATTTTTCCTGACAGGCAATTTGCAATGAAAGAAGTATCAATGCGCCGATATAATAACTGTATTTGAAATGATTCATTGTTCTTTCTGTTACAAAATCCAAACCAAAGTTGCCTAAAATAGACTGAGAAAAAAATCCCTGTTTTCCGCTAAATAAAAAAAATGATAAATACGGTATTTTTACAGCATTCGCATGATTCTTGTCGTATGGAATGGATTACTGCGATACAACGACAAACAGAAAAATTAGCGCATGGCACATCGTATTTATATCTATAATGTAAATCTCAATACCAAAGAAACATATCCTTCTTATCTGGCCGAATGGAATTATGAAATTCCTATCCTGATGCTACCTTTATTTTCCGCCAATATCCGGTCCAAAGGCAGCCAGCTTTATGCAAACAAGGAAGATGGGATCGCAAGGCTTCGCTATTTTTATGCGTTGTTGGCTGATAGGTATCAATTGCATTATAAAAAAATATATTTTGAGCCTGTCAATAGGATGTTTGAATTTTTGGAGGCTTTGCCTTTCGATACTTTTCAGATCGATGGACGGGATGTTTTTACCATGAATGAAGAAAATGACGCGGAGCAGGCCAAAGATTGGGTGGCGGAAATAAGAATGAAGGCCGCTTTGTATGAACAAGCGGTCGAAGAACAGTCCTTAGATCCGCTGGACCCTCTTGTGAAAGAGTCTGGTTATACTTCATTTTTAGATGCTCTTCAAACCGATTGGATTGATTATGGCTTGGGCTTATGGGCAGAAGAGCTTGTGCAGGAGAAAGGAGCAGAGGTTTTCGAAGCGGAAGGAAAACAAGGATTAAAAAATGCTAAAGGTGATATTTTGCTTGACGCGATTTATGATGAGATATTTGAATTCAACGATCAGGGGATTGCGGTAGTTCAATCAAATGGACAATATGGTTATATCAATGCTAGCGGCGCTGAGCTGCTGTCCTGTCAGTATAGCGACGCTTTCGATGCCCGGCATATCAATGGGAACAATTACGCTGAAGTGGAAGTGGCAGGAAAACGTGGGGTACTGCATATGGATGCCAAACAGCTGAGCATACCTGCAATCTATGATGAACTCGACTGGATCGCCTATGGATTTATAAACGCAAGACAAGGGGATAGCCACATTCTCCTTTCGGCTGAAGGACGATTGATTATTTCAGATCCTGCACCCGAGCCGTTTATGTATGACTATAACAAGCTGTTCTATAACCGGCAAAAAGGAACGATAAAAAGGAAATATTACCGAATGGACGGTCAGTATTTAGGGACTTTTCTGGAAGGTAGTCTGGAGCCGCTAGCCAATCGATATTTTTGGATTAAACCCAATAAGCTACAGCCAAAAATTGCCGTCATTCAATCCGATGGTAATATCTTGGATGAAGGAATTGATCGGATTATCGTGTTGGATGACTATCAAAGTATTGCCTATCTCAAAAATAAAAGATGGCAGATTTACTCGCTTGAACATGGGGTATTTCGACTGATGGACAGCCTGATAGATAAAGTAGCTGTAGATAGCATACAGCAATACCGTAAAGATATTTTTGTCGTAGGCTGTGCTCAAGGACAGGGGATTTATGATGCTCTTCGAGGAGAATGGTTACTTGAACCTGTTATTGCCCATCAGAAAATCGAACATTGCTTTTTGGATTTTATGCGCATACACTGTGCTGCGGGAATGCGCTATTTCGATACGAAGCTTAACTTTTGCAGTGAGCATTACGATTATATTTGTTCGCCTTTTCATTATCCAGCACCTGAGGCAATCTCAGGCGAACTCCTGTTGCTTTTTAAGGGAGAGAAGATCTTTCATCTCGACCTAAACCGGAATGTGATAGAGATACCCGAAACAGCATTCGGGCATTTATATACAGAACGTTATCAGCTACAGGGGCGTGATCAAAGCTATTTTGTGCAGTTTTATCAAGCCTGGACGAAACGCAAGGGTGATGGATATGAACAGTATTTCGATAATGACACACTGCTTGAAAGGGGGAAGAAGCTCGATGCTGAAGGGAAGGTCTCCGAAGCCATTCGGCTGCTCAAAATCGCGGCCGATCGGGGCAGTGCAGACTGCCAATATTTCCTTGGAAATATATATACAGATGCAGGCTACGATGGAATGGATATCGCAAAGGGAAAGTTCTTCTATGAACAGGCAATGGCGCAGAACCATGCTCAGGCATGGAATAACTGGGCCTTTCTATATGCGACAGCGCATGGTGTTGAATTGGATATTTCGAAGGCCTTAAAAGGGTATCAGCAAGCTGTTGCGCTTGGAGAGGCGCAAGCCATGAGCAACTTAGGGAATTGGTATTACGAAGGAGCCTATGTGGAACAGGACTATGCCTTAGCCTTAGATTACTTTAAACAAGCTGAAAAAGCGGGTATCCCCAACGATGCGCAAATGGCAGAAATCTATTATCAAAAACAAGATTACGCGAACTTATTACGTTATTTAAAAAGGGATACCACAAATCAATTTGCTGCTATTTATTATGGGATTTTGTATGAGGAAGGACTGGGTGTTAAACAAAGTTTGCCAAAAGCCATCCGTTACTATGAACAAGCCAATGAAGAAAACGTGTACGCCTATGCTGTCAATCGTTTGCTGCAGCTGTATGCTGCGCATGGAGCTGCAGCAAACGCGGATAAATACGAGTTTTGGTTAAATTTTGCTAAAGAAAATACTGTTGAAATTGATCAATAGTAAGAGAATTATTATCGCATAGAAAATGGCTCATCGCATATATATTTACAATACAGATAAGAAGGATCAAGATTACTTTCCGCATTATTTAGGGGAATGGAACTATGTGATTCCGCCGCTTTTTTTACCCTTATTTGCTGCTAATCCGAAGGCAAAAGGTACCTTAGTTTATTCCGAAAAGGAGCCAGGAATCCGTAAGCTTCGCGCTTTTTATGATTTGCTCATTCGTGAATATAGGTTAAATTCAGATGCGTTGGCCATGGCAGCTATCGGGAAACTGTTCGATTTTTTGGACGGTTTGCCCTTTGATTACTTCCAGCTGAACGCGAGTGATGTATTTAACATGAGCGATGTTAAACATAGTCAACAGGCAAAAGATTTTGCATTTGAAGTCTATGAGAAGAATTTGCCCTATGAAAAAGCAATCGAAAAACAGTCCATAGCTGAGCTCGAATCTATTTTGCTTCCCGCTGGTTATACTTCTTTTTTAGCGATGCTCGAGCTGGAATGGGGCAAGTATGGCTTGGGCTGGTGGAATAGCGAAGCGATTGATAGTCTGGATAATCAATTTTTTGAAGACCAGGAGCTTTGGGGGATACGCAATGCAAAAGGGGAGGTGAAGGTCGAAGCAAGCTATCAGGAAATTGGTGATTTTGACTATGAAGGGATCGCTGTCATAAAGAAAAATGACCTGTTCGGTTATTTGAATAGGGGCGGCGAAGAAACTATTCCCTGTATTTATTCATCGGCAGCGCCAGCCCAATATGGAGTTGGATCAACCGTTGGTAAGGTGAGCTTAGCTAAAAAATACGGATTGATCAACGTCGGGAACGGAGAAATAATCATACCACTTGAATATGATGAACTCGAAGATTTTGCTTACGGTTATTACCAGGGAAAGAAAGATCAGCAATACTACATTATCGACGCCCAAGGTCAGTTCTTTAATGTTGTTGGTACAGACAGACCGTTTTACATAGATTATGATGGATTTATCTATCAGGATATTCCCGAAAATAAACTGCGTCATTATTATTCCAACAGAGGTATTTTACTTGGTGCTTTTGCCAATGGTGCCCTGAGCGAACTGCTGTTTGATTTTTATGCGGTCAATTTGAATAACAAAAAGAAAAAATCTGTTTTGTCTCCCGATGGAACTATCTTGGTCAAAGATGTTGATATACTCAATGCTGGAAACGGTCGAGGTGCATTATTCTTTGCCGATTCCGGTAGCATTCGTTTGTTTGATCTGGAAGCCCGGGCCTATGTACTGCAAGACTTGGTAATGCAATCCGTTCAAGGGGGGACTGATTTCGGTAATGGTGCCTGGGATTGCTATATCATCGAAACTGCTGCCGGTAGTGGGATCTATCAGGCTGCTGAAAAGGCCTGGCTGATCCCGCTCTCAACCCACTATGTGAAAATTGTATATGCTGCTGTGATGGATTATTTTATTCTGAAAGACCATGCGGGAAGATATTACTATTTTGACGCAGTGCAAAGGGCGCTCAGCTCCGCCTATGATTATGTCTGTGCAAGCGTTGATCACTATCAGGATCTGATGTTATTGCAAGGTGACCGCTTGTATAAGAAAGGCTCCGATGGTGTGGAAGTAATTCAGGAAGAACGATATGGTCAATTTCTGAAGAAGCTGGATCAATTGTCAGGAGAAGATTTTGATGTATGTAGCCGTTTTTTTGATCGATGGAAGACTGCAAAGGGCGATAATTTTGAATCCAGCTATGATAGTTATACCTTGTATCATATGGCCTTAGACTGCTACCGGCAGGGCGATGTTGAAAAGGCGATGCGCTATTTTACCTTTTCTGCCGACCAGAGAAATGAAAGCAGCATGCATGAACTTGGGAATATCTTTACGGATACCGATAGCGAAGACAATCGTTTTTTAGATTTGGACAGGGGAATTCAATATTATGAACAGGCCGCCCAAAAAGAATATGCCCCTGCCTGGAATGCAATTGGCTACCTCTTTCAGTATGGAATCGGCTATAACAAAGACTTGAAAAAGTCATTTGATGCTTACATGAAAGGAGCCGAATTGGGGAATGGCTATGCTTTGTCCAATTTAGGTTACTTTTATTCAAGTGGGACCTATGTTGAAGAAGATCTGGAAAAAGCCCTCACTTATTATCGGAAAGCGGAATTAAAATTAGTTGAAAACAACAGCAATATAGCCTCTATCTATTACAGTTTGGAAGATTACGATCGTCTATTGGTTTACTTGAAAAGAGATAAGGAAAATAGTTATTCCAATATTTATTATGGATTGCTCTATGATCAGGGACTGAAATTTAAAAAGGACAGTAAAAAAGCGATCCACTATTTTGAGCGTGCCAATGACTATGGCGTTTACGAAAGTGCCACAGCGCGCTTATTGGATTATTACAAGAATGATCCTACATTTAGAAATCAGGAAAAATTTGGCCATTGGTTAGGTTTTGCAAAAACCAATGAACTGGATATCGAACAGGATTTATTGCAATGGGATAATCAGTCCGATGATTCAAATGCAAGTTCTTCCTTTTTTAGTAAACTATTTAAAAAGAAAAAGTAAATCATGTTATCATCAGCAAATATAGATTTTAGTGGCATTCTGATCGACTTGATCATGATTGTTTTTTTTGGATTTGGAACGATTTATACGTTAACGGTAGGTATTGTTCATATTGTAAAGAAAAAAATACGAACCGCGGGGTATTATTTTCTGTCGTTTTTTCTGTCGGGTCTTATTGGACTTCTGATTGCAGGATTGCTGGCTTTTTTGTGGGCGATGTCATTGTCGTAAAGTGAAAACAATAAAGTGAATTTAGCACAATGATCTTTTGACTGCCGGTCAAAAGATCATTATGCTATGTAATTCCATCAATGGTTTTTGGCGTTGACAATATGCATGAGGTGGTGGTTACAATGCCATGCATACAGGCCTATATTGACCTTTAAAGAAATTAGTCTTTTGGTAACGGGGTGAATAAAACCCCTTTCAAGTTGTTCGGCTGAAAGGCTTCTCAGCAGTATGACCCAACGTTCATGTAGACCTTCTAGCAATTTTACCGAACTTTCTATGGGAATTATTTTGGCGTCGGGAAGTTCGGCCCACAATTTTTCTTCATATAATTTGATGGTTGGATCTTCTTCGGTTAGGGCCAATTTGAACCGGACAAAGCTATTCATATGGCTGTCGGCACAATGGTGAACGACCTGACGTATCGTCCAGCCGTCAGGACGGTAGCGCTTCTCTAGCGCACTGTCCGTAAGGTCGCCGACTTCGGATTTTAACCGAGCCGGAAAATCTGCAATTGTCTTGATCCAGTCATTCAACAGGGAGCTGTCAATTACATCGGGTATCGCGAAACGACCTATGGGGTATCTGAGTTTTTCTAATTCATGTTGCATAACCTAAAATTACTTAAAATAGATGCAAGGTTCCTAATCTTTATGTTCATGTTTTCGATGAATATTTTTTTTCGATACGTTCTTGTGCAAGCTGTAATTTGGATGCGATAAAGAATTGTGTTAATTTCGGCAAAAATGCTAATATCAATGATCCTCCCGTTTGTGTGGAGGATCATTGATATTAGCATATAAAAGCACAAGAAATGAAAAGTCTAAAAGAACTGATTGATACAGGTAATTCGGGATGGAAGCTGGTTGAGGGCTGGTTGAAGGAAGCGACAAATTCATATGAAGTGCTTCCTCAAAACCCTAAGCGGGCTGATGAGGAACTTTTAAGGGCACAAATTACGACGAAATCTCCGATGGGGGCCATTATTCATCAAAGCGGTGGTATACTGATCGATGGTGGCTGGTTGCGAATTTTAGGCTCCGGTTCGCCAAAGCTGAACCGCGGAATTATGGAGTGGAATAAGGGCAAAAGTTTTGACAAGGAAGGCGAAAAAGGAGGATTTCTTCTTATAGCTGACGATGTTTTGGGTGGTTATTTTGCCATCAATGCCGGCGCTCTGGGAGATGCTATTGGACAGGTCTATTATTTTGCTCAAGATACCTTGCAATGGGAAAGTTTGGAATGTGGCTATTCGGACTTTGTTTTTTGGGCTTTGAAAGGGGATATCAGACAGTTTTATGAAACATTTAAATGGAAAGACTGGAGTGAAGACGTCAAATCGTTGAATGGTAATCAAGTTTTTTCGTTTTATCCTTTTCTATGGACTGAAGAAGCACGGGATTTTCGTAAAGTAGATCGCAAGCCAATGGCAATCGATGAGAACTACCACTTTACGATGGAATTTGCCGGCAGACGCTAATCGTTATTTTAATACGACAAACCTTCAGCTTAATACTTTAATAGGGTGATAGGACAATATGTATATTGTCCTATCACCCTATTAAAGCGAGAAAAATAACCCTGAATAAGATTTAAACGGATTTATTTTGAAGGCTAAAGCTAACTTCATTCAGTTTGATCAGTTGTATTTGTATTCCTTCTGCAAGACCAAGCTGCGTAGCGGCTTCTTTTCCCAGTTTAAGTACATGAAATCCTCTGCCTCGGTAGGTAAAATTGCATTCATATTCTCCGGCATTGATCATAATCCTTAATTTTTGGGATTTAGTGGGAAATAAAGGTTTGAATTCTTTTGCAATTCTTATTTGCGATTTCTTAACATCATCTGCAGTAATCTTGTTGCCCTCTGAAGGAAAAAGCATGTTTGTCGGTGGTGTCTGTACTGTGGAGGCTTGGGACTCGGCTTTTTGCTCCTGAATTTCCTGAACTTTTGGAGCCTCATTTTGTATCGGTTCAGAACTTGTTTTATCCTGACGTTTCTTCTCTTGGCGCCCTTTCTTTCTATTGTTTTGATTGGCAGTTTTTCCCGCAGTTTCTGTAGGCGGTACGGAAGGAATAGGAGTAGAAGGAGTTTTGTGCTCAGTTTCCACTGCTGTAGCGGGGCTGGCCATTGCTAAAGGCCGTTTAATGATATTACGGATGTAGTAGTGTTTTATGCGCGATTTGTCGGTGTTTCGCTCTTCAATTTCAAAATCTTCCTTGTAGGCTTTAAAAAGGTGGGACATCTTGTCGTATCCGTAATTTCGCGCATCAAAATCAGGTTTCCTTTTATTGAAAAGACTTCCGATTTCCCCTAGGAAAGCCCAGCCATTTTCATCAGCTGTATCATCGACAGTGTCTTTTAAAAGTTCCAGGGTTTCTTCATCCAGTACCGCTATACTTGCCGGGTTGTCAACCGGGGCGGGTTTGGGTTGATTTTGCTGTTTTTTCTTTGTGACTGTTTCTTTCTTTTGATTTTTCTCGAAAATTTCCACATAGATAAACTTGTCACAGGAGGCGATAAAAGGCTTAGGTGTCTTTTTCTCACCTATACCGATTACGAGCTTGCCTGATTCCCGGAGGCGGGTGGCCAAGCGGGTGAAGTCGCTGTCGCTCGATACAATACAAAATCCGTCCACTCTGTCCGAATGCAGAATATCCATGGCGTCAATAATTAATGCGGAATCAGTAGAATTTTTGCCTTGGGTATAACTGTATTGTTGTATGGGGGTAATCGCGTGAGTAAGAAGTTTGTCCTTCCATTTTTCAACATAAGGGTTGGTCCAGTCTCCGTAGATGCGTTTGATGGTTGGAATCCCGTATCTTTTGACTTCATTCAAAATCTCTTCGATCTTTCGATAAGATACATTATCCGCATCGATTAGTATTGCGATTTGCAAATCCCCATGTTCTGCCATATATGTTTAGATTATTTTTTCAATATTTGAACTCTTTTCTATTCGCCTGACCTTTCTCATCCGAATATATTCGTTAAAAATACAGTATTGTTAAAGAATTTCTTGAATTTTTTAAGAATTAATTTGAACGCTATTTTTTGGGAACATGCGATTAGTTGCTTTTGTTTGGGCCTAAGGGGGAAATTATTGTGTTTGCGGAGCAGTGAAATGATTTGAGGGACGGTGAAAATAAATAAAAAAAGGTTTTCAAACGGGGAGAATGAAAACCTTAAATAACCAATTATAAACCTAAATTATGATGATACAAAGATAGTGTAAATATTACACCTGTGCAACTATTCGTTACTATTTTTTTAAAATGTCTTATATTTTGTAGCTGCACAGCTACAAACGGCCTGTAGCTGTGCGAAAACTAGTCCATCATGAAACTCGAAGGTCTATATTTCATCACAGCATAAAAGCTATTGGTAAACGCTTGTACGCTTTTATAACCGACTTTATACGCGATTTGGGAGATGGTGAATTGTTTTGTGCTAAGAAGTTCCAAACTCTTGATAATGCGGAGTAACTGCTGATATTTTGCAAGTGTCATTCCGGTTTCCTTTTTAAAAAGGCGCTCAATAGTTCGGAGCGAAAGATTGGACAATAGGGCAATCTCGTCTAATGTGAAGGCTTCTGTGTAATGGTCATGTAGGTGATTTAAGACGGCTTGAAGTCTATTCTCCTGAGGAAGGGTGATCCCAAGTTGGAGCAATTGTGCCGCAAAATAGGGGAGTTCATGGAGTAAAGCACCCAAGAAAACTTTTTCATGTTTATCTTCTTCAATCAATTTCGACCATTTTTCACAATACAAAATCATTTCCCGTAATACTTTAGGCGCAGAAAATAGCTGTACCTGACTGAAAAACAACTGGTCTTGTGCGCCGTCAAATTGTGGAGTATCAAAAAAAAGTACCATAAGCTTGATGCGTTCAGAGTGGGAGTTGGTCTTATGTACTGCACCGGAGGGAATCCAGGCAACGTGATTTTGGGGGAGTAAATACATTTTTCCTGCGACGGTAAGGTATTGGAAACCCTGTTCGACATAAATCAACTGGCCTTTGCGATGACTGTGCAACTCGTTGTCGTGTATCCAGTTTTCTTCAAACCAGACAAAGGTTGATTTCTGGATGCGTTCAATTGTCAATGTATGATTTGTTTGATCCATGTCGTTTTAAATTAAATTAATGGCAAATTTAATTAAAATTTCAGGTATATCTTTGCAGGCGATCATTACATGTATAGCGCGATTTTATTATGAAAGAAAATATAAAAGTATCCACAGCTGTTTCTTGGACCTGGTTATCCGTATTGGTTGTTGTTATGGTCTCAACCAATCTGCGGTCGCCAATTACAGCCGTTGGCCCGGTACTGGGGCAAATCAGTGAAGATTTACAATTAAATAGTTTTCAAAGCAGCCTATTGACGGCAATTCCCCTTTTTATGTTTGCGAGCTGTTCTGTCGCAGTAAGTCGATATTCGCATAAACTGGGCATGCATCGTTTTTTATTGTTTGGTTTAATGCTGTTGAGTGTAGGGATTGTGCTTCGGGTCTGGGGCAATATGTCAACGCTGTTTGTGGGATCTTTTTTAATTGGACTTGGGATCTGTGTGGGCAATGTCGTTACACCTGGCTATATAAAAACCAGTTTTCCAAAGCAGATTGGGCTGATGACAGGGATTTTTGCGGTAGCAATGAACCTGACTGCGGCTTTTGCTTCGGGTTTTAGTTTACGATTGGGTGAATGGACCGGTCTTGGGTGGCAAGGCTCACTGGGTGTTTGGGTGATTTTAGCCTTGTTATCACTTATAGTTGTTTTTTTTGATGGTTTAGGCCGTAAGAAAGCTCAAGGTATTACTGAAAATAGACAAGCGACAAGTGGAATCGGGCATATCTTTAGGTCAAGATTGGCCTGGTATATCAGCCTATTTATGGGTATTCAGTCCCTGATTTACTACAGCTTGATTTCTTGGTTGCCCAACGTATTGGTCGATTATGGGATGCCAAAGGAGGATACGGGCTGGTTGCTGTTTTTGATCCAAATTGCCATGATTCCCATTATGTTCATTGGACCTATTTTGGCTCATCGGATGAAGGATCAACGTTTAATGGCAACTGCTGTTGCGATAGGCATGCTTGGAAGTATCTTTATATTTTGGCATTACAAGCTTCAGGGAATTTATGTTGCCGCCGTATTGTTGGGACTTTCCAATGGACTGTCTTTCAGTTTGTCTATTCTCTTCTTTACCCTGCGGGCTAGATCAACGGCAAATGCAATCAAAATATCGGGCATGGCGCAGTCTGTTGGCTATTTTATTGCGGCTTTTGGTCCGCCGGTCTTTGGTAGGCTGCACGAAATAGATGCTACCTGGAATTACTCGTTCTACTTTTTGGCGGGGAGTATCGTACTTTTATTATTTGCGGGATGGAAGGCCGGAGAAGATACGTATGTAGCGGAAGATTAAAGATAAGGCTACATCAGGCATAGGTGTTTAGCTGATGTAGCCTTATTCAATTAGCTTTTAAGCGCTGGCTTTCGAATTGACCTGTTAATCTTTGAGGACAGAAAATTCGATGTATGTGGCATTGTTCACATCGTGAAAAATACGTTGGGTAGCTTTACGGAAGTCAGCTTTGGTGGCTGTATAAGACGGTAAAAATACCTGTGGATTTCGTTCTGCTAACGGAAACCATGAGTTTTGTACCTGAACCATAATGCGATGTCCTTTTTTGAAGGTATGCGCAACGTCTGGCATTTCAAAATTAACCTTTTCGACCATACCTGGAGTCAAGGCCTGTGCTTTATCAAAACCATTTCGGTATTTCCCCGCCATGATCTCACCACGTACCATCATTTGATATCCAGCCATTGTTTTTCCTTGATAACTTGCAGCATCGTTCGGGTATACATCAATCAGTTTGACAACATAGTCCGCGTCGGTTCCTGTTGAGGAGACTTTGAGGAAGTTTTTGATTGGGCCTACTATCGTCAGATCCTCCGTCAACGGTTCCGTTTGATAAACCATGACATCAGGGCGACTAGCTGCGAAACGTTGATCATCTACCATATACTCCCGTGTTCGGTTTTGAATTAGCCCACCTTGATGCGGAACAGGTTTATTAGGGTCTGTTACATATTCATCCCAGGAATCTGTACGTTGAACTTTGTCAAATCCAAGTTTCCCCTGAGGTTGGAAGTATAGTTTTTTTGTCTCTACATTTTTTGGCGGCCATTGTTCGAAATGTTTCCATTCGTTGCTGCCTGAGACAAAAATGTTAGCTTCGAAAGGGGCGAAGTTTCCTTCATCTTTTAGGTAATATTTGAAAAACGGTTGTTCAAATTGCTCCTGATAAGTAATACTGGTTTTTTTCTCAAATTGAATATCACCTAAATAGTTTCCTTCTGCACGAACCCAGCCGCCATGATACCAAGGTCCCGCGACTAAAATCGAGTTGTTTTTTTTGCTTTTATCCTCAATCGATTGGTAAGTCTTAAATGTTCCATAAGCATCTTCCGCGTCAAAGAAACCACCAACCACCATCACAGCTGGTTTTACCTCCTGTAAAGAATTGGTGATCACACGCGATTTCCAAAAATCATCATAGTCGGGATGTTTAAACAGGTCATTCCAAAATTGTACGGAGTCACCAAAATACTTTTCTTTGAGTTCCCGCGCTGTTCCTGCTTCTGCAAAAAAGTTATATTTATCGGCTTCTTTGATTTGAATTTTGCCCTTAAATTGATCTGGTGTGATGGGTTTTGGACGTGGGACACCAAAGGTTGACATGAATGTAAATGCATCCTGAAGAAACAATACGCCATTATGGTGGAAGTCGTCGCCGATAAACCAGTCTGTTACGGGAGCCTGTGGGGAGACTGCCTTCAAGCTCGGGTGTGTTTTGACCAATCCGACGGTAGAATAGAAGCCTGGATAGGAAATCCCATAGAGCCCGGCTTTGCCATTATAGTTTTTGAGATTTTTCTGTAACCATTCAAGCGCATCATAGGTATCCGTACTTTCATCGATTGCTTTTTTATCTTTGCTGTAGGTGGTCGGACGAATATCTTCAAAATCACCTTCGCTCATCCACTTGCCACGGACATCCTGATAAACGAAAATATAACCTTCACGCATCATTTGGGGAAAGTTTCCCAAGCTTTTTTTGTATTCGTTCTGCCCATAAGGAGAAACCGTGTAGGGTGTTCTATTGAGTAAAACTGGATATTTCTTGGATTTGTCTTTTGGACTGTAGATCGCAGTAAATAATTTCTTCCCATCTCGCATGGGGATTGCTACTTCGGTCTTTTCATAATGATCTCTAACATAAGCCGAGTCGGCAGCTGTTTGAGCATGTAACTGGCTTGCGCTTAAAAGCGCTAAAGTTAGGCACGAAATTGTATTTTTCATTCAGATAATTATTTGTTCAGTACATTCTTTGGTGTAAATTATAATTTTACACTTGGGTTCATTTTTTGCAATGCTATGGATACTCTTATGCACCTTGGGCGCTATGCGATACAGTTAAATTTGTCATCGCGTTATCGTTTGGCAGACCATTTCTCCAGCTACAATGAGCGGATCAACAGCTGATGGTTTATAAATTGAACGATAGATTCATTGCGTGTATTTAGATTTTAGGCTAAAGTTAGTGCTACTAAAACCATTTTCCAATTTTATTGTCATATTTATAGCGAATAGAAAAAGAAAAATTGACCAATTTTTGAGAAAGAAAAACTTTTTTTGGATTGAATTTGGATTAGTTTTCGAATCTTAATATATTGAGTAAAATTAAGGAGAATTATTTTTTGGGTTAACAGCTTTAGCTAAAAACGTTAAATTTCAATCAGATGGATGAGTAGAACACTAAATAATAATTCATTTTCAGATTATTTTTTTAGGTTTCGAATGGGGTTTGTATTGGTATTTGTCACGATTTTATAAATTAAGTGGGCAGTGGTATGAAATATGTTTTTTTAAGCTAATTTTAAGAATTATTTTATCATAATACATCAATTAAATAACAATTTAAGTATATAGAATTAATATGGGACAACAAGTGAAAGATGCCAATGGAAAATTGGGTATTCTTATTCCGGGATTAGGTGCTGTGGCTACAACATTAATCGCTGGTGTGGCATCTATAAACAAAGGTTTTTCAAAACCAATCGGATCTGTTTCTCAATTGAGCAGAATCCGTCTGGGTAAACGCACTGAGAACAGAAATCCATTAATTAAAGATTTTGTCCCTTTAGCAAAATTGGAAGATGTTGTTTTTGGTGGATGGGACGTATATGAGGATAACGTATACGAGGCTGCATCAAATGCACAGGTATTGGAGCAAGGCCAATTGGATGCTGTTAAGGCTGAATTGGAGGCAATCCAACCGATGAAGGCTGTGTTTGACCGTAATTTTGTGAAAAATTTGGACGGAACGCACATCAAATCTGAAAAAACTCGCCGTGAATTGGCAGATGCCGTACAACGTGATATTCGTGAATTTAAAGAGAAAAACGGATTAGACCGTGTTGTATTGGTATGGTGTGGATCTACTGAGCGTTATATTGAAACAAACGAAGCTTTTTCAACTTTAGCTAAATTAGAGGAAGCATTAGACAATGATGATCAACGTATTCCACCAAGTATGATCTATTGTTATGCGGCATTGAAAGAGGGAGCTCCTTATGTAAATGGTGCACCAAATTTAACATGTGACGTTCCTGCTATTGTTGAGTTGGCGCATGAAAACGGTGTGGCAATTGCAGGTAAAGATTTTAAAACAGGCCAAACATTGATGAAAACAATTGTGGCACCTGGTCTTCAAGCGAGAGCTTTGGGTGTTGAAGGTTGGTTTTCGACGAATATCTTAGGTAACCGGGATGGATTAGTATTAGATGATCCTGAAAATTTCAAAACAAAAGAGGTCTCTAAATTATCGGTATTGGAAGAAATTCTGGATGCGAAAAAGAACCCTGAGTTATACGGTGATCTTTATCATAAAGTACGTATCAACTATTATCCTCCACACGGCGATAATAAAGAATCTTGGGATAACATCGATATCTTCGGTTGGTTGGGTTACAAAATGCAGATTAAGATCAATTTCTTGTGTCGCGATTCAATTTTAGCTGCTCCGGTTGCGTTGGATTTGGCTTTGTTTATTGATTTGGCTCAACGTGCGGGTATGTCTGGTATTCAAGAGTGGTTATCATTTTACTTGAAATCTCCTCAAACCGCTCCGGGATTACCTCCTGAACACGATATCTTCAAACAATTGATGAAATTGCAAAATACATTGCGCCACATTATGGGTGAAGATTTAATCACACATTTGGGATTGGATTATTACCAGGAGCTAGTAGATAGTATTCAATAAATTACCTTAATAAGAGAGGGGAAACAATTGTTTAAAAACAATTTTTCCCCTTTTTCTTCAAAATCCTTACGATATTGAAGATTTGTGATATAACCCTCTGTAGACTTTTGCGCTTACGAACGCTGAGATAGTGACGGGGGTTTTGCTTTTTTATAAATGATTTTATTTTGCAATTAAAAGAAATGGAATTTGCAATTATAGCGGCGGGAGAAGGTTCTCGATTGCGAAAAGAGGGATTTAATTTACCGAAACCCTTGCTACCATTACATGGAGTTCCATTAATTGAGCGATTGATTCGCGTGTTTGTTAAAGAAGGGGCGCAAAGAGTTCATGTTATCATCAATAAACAATCTCCGGAACTGAAATTGTTTTTGGAAAAAACAACGTTTGAATTACCTATTGTACTTATAGAGGAAGATACTGCAAGTTCATTGCATAGTTTTGCCTTGCTTGTCAAAAATAACCCCGATTGGTCGTCCTGTTGTCTGACAACAACAGATACGGTTTTTAGACCACATGAATTTCATGCCTATTTGGAGGCATTCCAGCAACATCAACATGCCGATGCTTTTATGGCAGTCACTCCTTTTGTCGACGATGAGAGTCCGCTCTATGTGAACACAAATTCACAGCTTCGGGTGGAAGCTTTTCTGGATACAGCGACCGCAGAAACGAAGTATGTTTCTGGCGGAATTTATTGCTTCCGAAAAGCAGCTATGGATTGTGCATTAAGCTCCGTTGAAGCCGGTAATTCCAGAATGCGTAATTTTCAGCGTGCTTTATTGAAAAACGATTTACAAGTAGAAGCATTTGTATTTGACAAGGTGGTCGATATTGATCATTTAAAAGATCGTGTCGTCGCGGAACAATTTTTGAGTGAGGAGGTTAGTTAGTAAAATGAGCGATATGATTTCTATTTTAGGCGTAACTCGAAAAAATCGCTTTTCACCCAACCATGTGGGGAATGATGCCGCTATATTTAATGAAGTAGTTTTAAAACTGACTGAAAAAGGTGCTTCGGTGGAGGTGTGTAATGAAGATGAATTTTTGTCTTCATCATCCCTGAAGCAGGATAATATTCTGACTATGGGGAGAACAAAGACTTTAGTGAAAAAGTTGCAATCTCTTCAAAATAATGGGATCAATGTCTTGAATTCAGGATTTGGAATTGAAAATTGCTTTCGGAAAAACATGACCCTTAAGCTTTTAGAAGGTGGAGTTCCTTATCCGAAGAGTATCGTGATCTCTACCGTTGCAGATATCCAATCTATTTTTGAAAAACTGAAAGGAAAGGGTGTATGGATCAAACGTGGCGATTTTCATGCGATTCATAAGGAAGATGTTACCTTTGCTGCAAGTCTGAAAGAAGCGCAACATATCTTGAATGAATATGCACTTCGTGGGATTAAAGAGGCTGTGATTTCTGAACATCTTGCCGGAGACTTACTCAAGTTTTATGCAGTGCGGGGAACGGATTTTTTCTTTTATTTCTACCCATATGAACACAATCATCACAAATATGATTTGTATGAACAAATTAATGACGAGGTAGTGCATTTTCCTTTTGATCTCGACAATCTAAAAGAAGTTGCCAATCGTGCTGCGGAAGTCCTGGATGTACATATCTATGGCGGCGATGTGATTATTGATGCAAATGGAGACTTCCATATTATTGACTTAAACGACTGGCCAAGTTTTGCGCCATGTCGGGCAGAGGCCGCTGAGGCCATTGCTCAAATGGTTTACCATAAATTTACTGAAAAGAACCACAATGCAGAAAGAACAAGTTAATGTAATCGAAGAAGATAATTTGAGTGCATTCGAACAATCTTTAAAATCTAATGATACAGAAGAGCGAATTGATATTTGGTTTTATCGACCTATAGGTTATCGTATCGCGCAAGTCTGTGCCAAAATTGGTATTACACCCAACGCTGTGACAATTATTAGTATTTTCTTTGGCGTTGCGGCGGGTATTTTATTCTATTACCCTGCATTATGGATTAATGTGATTGGCATGCTTTTATTGGTTTTTGCCAATTCTTTAGATAGTGCCGATGGACAGCTGGCAAGAATGACAGACAATAAAAGTCGCTTTGGTCGTATCTTGGATGGTTTTGCCGGAGATTTTTGGTTTGCTTCTATTCATATTGCGATCTGTTTACGCAGTATTAATGAAGGATGGCCACAATGGCTATGGGTATTCTGTGTACTTGCAGGTGTATCGCATATGCTTCAGTCGGCAATGGCTGACTATTATCGTAATGTACATTTGTATTTTATAAAAGGTAAAGCTGGAAGTGAGCTGGACAATACACGTGATTTGAAAGTTGACTATGATGCCTTGTCTTGGCGCAAGAATTTTTTCAGCAAATTTGTGCTGAATGGCTACATGGGCTATACACGTAACCAGGAAAAGCTTTCTCCAAAACTGCAAAAGCTGCTGCATATTGTGAAGAGTCGTTATAAAGATGAATTGCCAAAACAATTGATGGTCGACTTTAGAACTCAAAATAAACCATTGATGAAGTATACAAATATTGTACAGTTCAATACAAGGGTGATTTTCCTATTTGTTTGGTTGTTTATCGGTCAGCCTTGGATTTACTTTTTCTTTGACATGTTTGTCCTTAATCCGATATTGATATACATGTGTAACCGACAAGAAAAAGTAAGCGGTTATTTTGTTGATAAATTAACAAATGATCCAACTTATGGGGAGTAAGATCTATAAAGTACTCTTTATGCTCATCGGTATAGGTACACTGGCCTATATGATTCAAGCAATGGGAATTGATGAGATTTGGAACAACCTCGAAAAAATTGGCTGGTGGTTTTTGCCCGTCCTCGGTAGCTGGGCAGTACTCTACTGGATGAACGCAATGGCATTTAAGGCAATTATTCAGGAACCCGAATTGCCGCAGACAGATGTACCCTTTTGGAAGGTCTTACAATTGACAATATCGGGGTACGCCATTAATTATATAACGCCATTTGTTGCATTAGGTGGTGAGCCTTATCGTATTATGGAGCTTAAAAACTATGTCGGTGGTTCGAAGGCAGGTTCTTCCGTGCTGTTATACGGTGTCATGCACATTTTGTCGCATATTTTATTTTGGGTCGCTTCTGTTTTTCTAATTCTCTGGTTCGTACCGGCAAGTACAATGGTTGATGTGGCCTGTGCTGTGATTTTTGTGATGGCTATCATTTGTACTTGGCTATTTACGAAATTTTATAAGAAGGGAATTACAGTTTCACTATTGAAGGCTTTGTCTAAACTACCTTTGGTAGGCAAAAAAGTTGGTCATTTACTGGAGACGAAGTATGAAACGTTGAATGACGTCGATCAGCAGGTGAAAAACCTCTTTCAAAATCGTCGCGATCGCTTCTATACGGCCCTTTTTTGGGAATTTGTCGCACGTGTTGTGGGCTGTTTTGAGATTTATTTTATTGGTTTAGCCTTAGATATCAATATTGATTTTATTGATGCCATGATCATTAGCTCGGGATCTTCTTTATTTGCCAATCTTGTTTTTTTCTTTCCAATGCAATTGGGAACGCGGGAAGGTGGATTAGCAATGGCTGTGATGAGTATAGGATTGCCTGCGAAAGTCGGTATTTTTATGGGTGTTGTGACACGAATTAGGGAAATTGTCTGGATTATGATCGGTTTGGGGTGGATGAGTTTAGTAAAAAAGAAATAACATGAATAAGTTTAATATTAAAGGGATTATTTTTGATTATGGCGGAACCTTGGATACGAATGGTGGCCACTGGGGAGCTGTTATTTGGTCGGGTTATGAAAAATATCAGGTTCCTGTAAATTTGAACGCTTTTCAGGAGGCCTATACCTACGCGGAACGTCAGATGGCTTTACAGCCTATCATTAAACCCGAGTTTAATTTTTTGGAAGTACTTGAAGCAAAGTTAAATGTACAATTTGACTATCTTATTGCTGCTGGCTATGAGTTAGATCGGTCATTGGCGCATAAAATAGCTTTTGACGGCTATTCATTGGCAAAGAATACAGTTGAACAGGTAAAACCATTGCTAAATTCACTACATGCCAAATATCCAATTGTCATGGTGTCAAATTTCTATGGAAATTTAAAATCAGTGCTCGCTGATTTTGGAATTCTTTCTTATTTTCAGTCTGTTGTGGAGTCGGCCGTAGTCGGTGTACGAAAACCTGACTCTGCAATTTATGCTTTAGGTGTGACTAAAATAGGTCTTCCTGCGCAAGAGGTATTGGTTGTGGGTGATTCCTATAGTAAAGATATGGTACCTGCCAAAGCCGTTGGCTGCCAAACCTTATGGTTGAAAGGGCAGACTTGGGGCGAGGATAAATTGCAAGATACTTCAGCTGCAGACCAACAATTTACAAGTATCTTTGATTTAATCGACTTTGTTTAAATAAAGATTCTGACGAAATTCTTTAGGCGAGATTCCAACATTTCGCTTAAAGAATTTACCAAAAAAGGATTGATCCGAGAAATGCAATTTCACCGCAATTTCTCCGATGGAAAGCCCCTGGCAAAGTAACGATTTTGCTTCCTCCACTAAGACGTTCTGAATAAGTTCTATTGCTGATTTTCCGGTTAGTTCTTTCGTAATTACGGATAGGTGTTTTGCTGTGATACCAAGTTCCATCGCATAAAATTGCACCATGTGTTCTTTATGAAACGACTTCTTTAGGAGCAAATGGAAATTGGCAAGTATCTCTCTTTTTCGAGCGGGAATAGCTGGCGTATTTCGCATATTTTGGCTTCCTAGACGGGCTATTTCGCAAAATAATATTTCCGTTAATGATTTTATGATCTGATTTTTGAAAAGATAGCTAGCCCCTTGTCGATCGTAATGAATAAACTGTTTAAATAAGTTGGATAAGTTCGTTGAATCTTGGTTTGATAGCGACCAGATGTAGCTGTCATTTAAGGCAAGAGATTTCTTGGTGACCTCGAAGAAATCCTCCTGAAAATCCAGTTTGAAGCTAAAATCCAGCGTAAAGAAAATCAAATAAACCTCACAATCCCAAGATTTGACGACCGAAGAGCCATTAACTCGCGAAGAAGGATTGGTCAACAATAGGTGATTTTGAGCAACTTGTACCCGTTCATTATTAATGATGAAGGAAGTTTCACCTTTTTTTATTAAACAGAGCGAATAGAGCTCACCTTTTGATAAAATGTGCTGCTGCTCGGAACTAAAGACGGGTTTTGATTTGTTGCCTTTAAAATGAAAAACATAAAAGCCCTTGTGTTCGATGGGAGTTTCCTTTACAGACATGTTTATTTTACGATAAAATCAAAATAGGTTTTACGATAGGGTTCGTCTTGCAAGGTGTAATGCCACCATTCCTTATCATAAGCTTTAAAGCCAAATTTAGCCATTGCTTCTTTTAAGATCTTTCGGTTCTCTTTCTGTTGGGCTGTCAGATTCGCGTATTGATGATGTGAGACTGCGCCGAAAAAATCAAAAGGTCCACCCATGTCAATCTCTTTTTGATCTTTTAAGCTAATGAGCGTGAGATCTACTGTACTGCCCCGGCTGTGGCCCGATTTGGAGGCAATAAAGCCTAGATTAAACAAATTCTTCTTATTGATAAGCGGGTAGAACTCCTTTTTTGCGATGGTATCATTGGTGTTTAAGGACCATGTTTTAAAGTTGTCAACAGCACGTTGCGGGCGGTAGGCGTCGAATATTTTCAAGCCAAGACCTTTTTTATTTAAATGGTTCTCGACTTGCTGTAGTGCTAGCGCTACGCGTTTAGTTAAAATAGCGACTGGTTTTTCATAACCTTTAATCGGCCTTCCGGTGAAGTTGTGACTGCCAAAATAACGCATTTCTAAGCTTATTGTAGGGATAATGTCCTTGACGTATACAAAATCTGAAGGCATGATCTTTTCCTGCCCACGGAGGCAAAGTGTGAAAAGGCTTAAGCCAAATGTAAGACACAAGTTGAATTTCATGGAATGAAGATACAACTTGTGTCTTAATTAATATAATAAAAACGGAGATTCTCGTCTGTATCAATAGGTATAAAACCCAGTTGGGTTTATGGATCAATTTGGGCGCCTATTGATAAACAGGCCGCTAATGATCAGCTAATTTTTTTTTCAGGTAATTGTATATTTCTATCTGTGAACGACATGGTGCCTCTTTATTCTCGACGTAATGATTGCTCAGGGAATTATTGAGTATCCGCGCTTTGACATTATCTTTGAGCTGGATTTGAAGCATTTCTTTTAAATCCTCCTTGATTTTTTTGCTTGTTATTTTTACTGCGGCTTCAATACGATGATCCAAGTTTCTTGTCATCCAGTCCGCTGAGGAAATAAATAGCTGCTCTCGACCAGCATTATAAAAATACATCACACGTGCATGCTCCAAATATTCATCTACGATTGAAATGGCGTTCATTTGCAATTTAAACGTTTTTTGATTTGTTGCGCAGTAGATTCCCCGGATAATAAGATCTATTTTGACACCAGCTGTTGCTGCGTCATAGAGCTTTTTAATCATCTCTTTATCGCTGAGCGAATTTACCTTGACAATGATGTATGCTTTTCGGCCAGCCTTTGCTTCGGTAATTTCCTGGTCGATGTAGTGTAGAAGTTCTCTACGCATATCCGTTGGGCATATCAAAAGGCTTTTGCAATTTTTGATAATGTCAGCCGGATTTGATTTGGGTCGTCTCAGGTAATTGAAAACCTTATTTATATCGGCAATAACGTCCCTATTACTCGTTAAGAGGCAATAGTCTCCGTATAATTTCGCCGTTTTCTCGTTGATATTTCCTGTGCTGACAAAACCATATTGGATCGTTTTCATCCCAATACGTTTTTTTATCACACATAGTTTTGCATGGACCTTTTTATTTGGGATACCGGTAAGTACTTTAATGCCTTCGAGTTCAAGTTTCTCTTTCCAGTCCAAATTGTTTTCTTCATCAAATCTTGCACGAAGTTCAAGCATCACGGTGACTTCCTTTCCATTGCGGGCTGCATTAATCAAGGCATTTGCAATTTTGGAATTGGAAGCTAAGCGATATGCTGTAATCTGGATCGTTTTTACATCGGGATCCATTGCTGCTTCCCGAAGTAAATCGATGATCGGTCTAAACTCATGATATGGAAAGGAGAGCAGCACATCTTTTTTTAATATAGTATCCGTTACACGTTCGTAGTTTTTGAAATAAGGATGTGGAAAGGACGTTCGTTCCAAGGGCTGATTGTAGGATTTAAACACATTGGGAAAATCCATGAAGTGTTTGAAGTTGTGTATTTTTTGTCCTGGAATGATGCTGTCTTTTTTTGAAAGGTTAAGTTTCTTGATCAGGAATTCGACCAATTTATGGTCCATCTCTTGATCAAAAATAAACCGGGTCGGTTTACCTTTTCTTCTGTTTTTTACCCCTTTGCTTATCTTCTCAACCAGCGTCGTGTTGATATCATTGTCAATGTCAAATTCGGCATCTTTTGTTACTTTAAAGACATGTGCATTGAATACATCAAAACCGAAATAGGAAAATATTAATGGAAGATTAAACTTGATAACATCCTCCAAAAGTATAATATGCTTTTCATCTTTTGGCGAAGGTAATTGTACGAAGCGTCCATTTTGACTGGTCGGGATTTCGATGAGTGCAAATTTGGTTTCATACTGCCATTCCTGTTTTCCCATCGCAATACCCAAGTAAAGGCTCTTATCCCGAATATAGGGCATAGGTCGTATATCGTCCAATATCAAAGGAATGACGTTCGATTCCACCTCATCCTGATAATAGTCGCTCACAAACTTTTGTTGTTCGGGATTCAGTTCCTCACTGGTCTTAATATAGACATTCTGTTTGGCCATATCTTTTTGGATACGATTCCACGTACTGTCAAATTTCTTTTGCTGCTTGATTACCCGGATATTGAGCTCTTCCAATATGAGCTGTGGGTCTTCGTAGAAGGATTGGTTGGCACTTTTGTCTTTCAGGTCTATAGCCCGTTTTAGACCTGCAACACGTACACGGAAAAATTCATCGAGGTTATTGGAAAATATACCTAAAAATTTGATTCTTAGGGGTAAAGGGACCGTCTCGTCCGCAGCTTCCTGTAATACTCTGCCATTAAAGCTCAACCAACTAACGTCTCTAGGAATAAATTTTTTCGACATAACTAAATATACGTAAATTTAAAAAGCAAAACTATAGCTCTACAGGGGATAATCGAACTTTTTTGTGTTAAAGAATTATTAAGTTATTTTTAGTTCATGTGTGTGGACCGTAGTTTTAAAGGTACATTTTTGACACTGCTCTTCTTTCCTGGCAATAACCGCTATAAGGTGCTGCACTGCATGGTAAAAAAAATCCCCCAAAGGTCTATTCGGACTTTGGGGGATATGTCATTATGTTTGGTTTCGTCTATTGCTTCTTTCCGTACTTTTTGGAAATTTGAATAGCTTTGTATTTCGTTGTGTCAAAATGTGGCGTGTCAATTGACAAGCTTGTCGGATAAGGAGCACTTCGGTCGAAGAAATACACGGTTGTTGTACTTCCGTAATCATTAACAGGCATTAAATCAAGACAGGCAGAATAATCCGCATTCAACAGGTCGCCTACAGTAACGGCATAAATGCGTATGATGCCACCTTTATTTTGTTCATTTCTGACGAAAGCGACTTCCTTAAAACCTCCCGGTAGATCTTCAATACTTTTCTGATTGAAACTATCTTTTAAAATAAAACCCAACAGCACTAAAATCGGTATGACCAAAAGCCATAGCCTTTTATTCTTCTTCATTAAAAATACTTAAATTGTAATTGTTATACCTAATAATTTGTAAAACTCTTTTAAAATTGCCTGGTGTCCTGGCCAAGCAGGAGAGGTGACCAAATTGCCGTCTACCACCGCTTGATCCGCAGGGATATTTTTCCATGTGCCACCCGCTAGTTCAATGTCGGGACCCACAGCCACATAAGCTGTCAAAGTGCGACCTGCGAGTACTTTTGCGGCTGTCAACACTTGGATGCCATGACATATTGCTGCCACAGGTTTATTGTGCTCAAAGAAGTGTCTTGTAATCTCCAAAACACGTTTGTTGAGTCGAATATATTCTGCCGATCGTCCTCCCGCAATATATAAACCGTCATAATCTTCGACATTGACCTGGTCGAAATCTTTATTGATTGCGAAATTGTGCCCGCGCAGTTCTTTATAAGTCTGGTCACCAGTGAAATCATGCACTGCTGTGGGGACTACATCTCCGCTTTTGCGGTCCGGAGCAATTGCATCTACCGTTAATCCTATTGAACCCATTGCTTGAAATGGAACCATTGCTTCGTAATCTTCTACAAAGTCTCCTACAAGTAGTAATATTTTTTTTGCCATATCAAAAAACCTCTTTTAATAGGTTTTCAATTTACATATTAAAAGAGGTATTCACAACGATTATTTGTTAATCTTTTGTTAACCTTGTACGGCTAATTTTTCGGCAAGTGCACGTTTTGTTTTACGTACTTTAGCTTCTAATTGACTTCTTAAAGTGGGATCGATAATACCTTTACCTTCTTCAAAGTTTTTGTGGAATTCAGGAAGAGAGAAGGAGTCTAATATATCGGCGCCATCCCAAGTGATTCGGTTTACTGCGGTGTTCAATACCGTGGCTCCTCCCATTGGACCAGGGGCAGTAGCCAATAAGAAAACAGGCTTGCCATTGAATAATTTGCGGTTAGGAATACGCGAAACCCAGTCAACAATATTTTTGTAAGCTGTAGTATATGACCCATTGTGTTCGGCCAAGGAAATCAAAAGGAAATCTGCTGCATCCATTTTAGCCGCAAAGTCATGTGCCAACTGTGGAATGCCCAACTCGACTTCTTTGTCGTAAGAATAGATCGGCATTTCAAAATGGTTTAAGTCTAGCAATTCGATGCTATCGTCTGCTTCTTTGTAGTATTTGGAAGTACTTGTGACGAATGTTTTGTTGATTGAGTTTCTGTTGCTTGTTCCTGCAAATGCTAATATTTTCATCTTTATATCATTAATTTATGAGGTGTTAAATAGGGCAAAACTACCCCATACTGACCTCGTTGTTACCTTTAGAAAATCATGATTTTCGCATGTTTTCGCTATGTTTTATTTTAAAATCTGTTCAAACTTACGATATAATTGCTGAATAAATGTCAATCAAATGTCTCTGTACGGCGTTCTAGCATATTTATTGATGTAGATCAATAAAATTGAAACGTTCGTACATACCAAGCAGGCCTGTAAGTCCGCCAGTATGAATAATGAGTACCTGATCTGCGGGGGTAAAGTAGTCCTTTTTGATCAGATCATCTACGGCATAAAGTAATTTGCCGGTATAGGTGGGCTCGATCATGATTCCTGTAGCAGCTATAAAATGCTGAACAAAGGCGAGCAAGTCGGTATTGGATTTTGCATAACCACCAAAATGATAATCAAGATGTAAAATAGGAGGGGTGATGTTGGGGTAAAGTTGATCGACTTCCTCCTGAATAAAACCTCCATTTTTTAAAACAGGTATGCCGTGTACGCGGGTAAATAGATCTCGTTTTTCTATCGCATTGGCTATTCCAGCTAATGTTGTTCCTGTGCCGCAGGCGGTAAAAATATGCTGGTATTCATGTTGGAGTTCATCAACGAGTTCGGAGCAACCTTTTGCTCCTAGCATGCCGTAACCACCCTCGTGTATATAGAACGTCGTTGGATCCTGACCAAAATAGGTGTTGTATAAATTTTCTTTATCTCGGTAAGATTCGCGGTCGACGTAAATGAGCTGCATCCCAAAAAGGCGGCACATTGCTAAAACAGGGTTGTTAACCCCTTCTTCACCTCGAACAAAAGCGGTTGTTTTAAACTTAAAGGTAGCTCCGGCGCAAGCGGTAGCTAAAAGATGGTTGCTCCATGCTCCTCCAAATGTAACAAGATGATTTTTCTGAAGCTGCAGGGCTTCTTCCAGATTATATTTTAACTTTCGCCATTTATTGCCTGAAATAAACGGATGTATGAGGTCATCGCGCTTAAGTGTTACTTTGATATGCTTCTTTTCCCAGGCTGGGAGGCACAATTCAGTTTCGGGGCTATGGATTTTGAAGGGCAACATAACATTAAATGAAAACAAATTTAACGAAAATTGTTTCATTTGGTTTATTTTTGTAGCATGACAGAACAAATTGGATCGCAAGATCAGGAAGAACAAGAATTATTTGAGCATCTACGTATTGAGGTGGATAAGGGACAAGCATTACTCCGCATTGACAAATACCTGATGAACAGGGTTGAAAATGCGACGCGGAGCAAAATTCAGCATGCTATTGAAGCAGGTTCTGTCATGGTTAACGGTAAGGAGATCAAGGCGAGCTATAAGGTTAGACCTGATGATGTGATTACATTGGTGCTACCTGATCCACCTCGGGATAATGAAGTTTATCCAGAAAACATTCCATTGGATATCAAATACGAGGATGACGACGTGCTGATTGTGAATAAAGAGGCGGGCATGGTTGTGCATCCAGGATATAATAATTATACGGGAACCTTGGTAAATGCATTAACGTATCATATACAGCAACTGCCACAGCTTCCAGGAAACTCCGATCGCCCGGGTTTAGTCCATCGAATCGATAAAGACACTTCCGGACTATTGGTTATTGCTAAAAATGAAAAATCAATGGCCTTTTTGGCAAAACAGTTTTTCGATCACAGCATTACCCGTAAATATATTGCATTAGTTTGGGGTGATTTAAAAGAGGACGGAACAATTACAGGTTATATTGGACGTCATCTAAAAGACAGACGCATCATGGCCATGTATGATAGCGAAGATAAAGGGCGTTGGTCAGTGACACATTACAGCGTTTTGGAGCGACTGGGCTATGTTACTTTAATTGAATGTCAGTTAGAAACAGGGCGTACACACCAAATTCGTACGCATATGCAATCTATTGGTCATCCGTTATTTAATGATGCAATGTATGGTGGAGATAAGATTTTAAAAGGTACCGTATTTTCAAAGTACAAGCAATTTGTGGATAATTGTTTTTCATTACTGCCACGACAAGCCCTTCATGCGCAAGTATTGGGATTTATCCATCCTTCTACAAAAGAAAATATGTATTTTGAGGTACCATTTCCAGAAGATTTTCGTTTAGCTTTAGAAAAGTGGCGCGGATATGCGGCAAATTCAATGGCTATAGAAAATGATTAAAATTTAGAACAAAATTAAGATGCCAACAAACTATATCAATTTCAATGGCAGTGTAGTGCCGGAAGATCAGGAAATATTTAGCATTGAGAATAGAGGTTTCCGTTATGGGGATGGATTATTCGAAACGATGCTGTATAAGGATGGTGATATCCGCTTTCTAAATTTTCATGTAGAGCGTTTACAGAAAGGAATGGAGTTGATTCATTTGGATGATGCGAATCTATTCGATGAATTTTTTATTCGTTCGAGATCCGAAGAATTAATCCGTAAAAACAATATGTTGGGGCAGCAGGTTCGTATCCGATTGATCGTGTTTAGATCTGGAGGCGGATTGTATAGTCCAACGAGTAATAAACCTGGTTTTGTTTTGCAGGTGCAGCGCATAGAACCTAATCTTCGCGATAAGAAGGTTGGTTTGATTGTAGGACTTTACAATGAATTCAAAAAACCGTATAGCGACCTTTCAAAGATTAAATCTTTAAATGCGCAGATTTACGTGTTGGCTGGCATCTATAAAAAGAAAATGGCTTTTGATGATGTATTGATTCTAAATCAGGAAGGTTATCTATGTGAATCCCTGATTTCAAATATCTTTGTCTATTATGAAAAGGTACTTTATACACCAGCGTTATCCGAAGGATGTATTGAAGGAGTAATGCGCCGGGTAGTCATGGACATGGCACAGGATGAAGGTATAGAGGTGGTTGAGGCACAGATAAGCCCCGAAATCATGAAACGGGCGGATGAGATTTTCTGTACCAATGCTGTACAGGGCGTACAATGGGTAATGGGCTATAAGCAAAAGCGCTATTTCAATAAGATATCGCGGATCTTGCAGGAAAAATTACAACATTGGAACTATGACGTCAGTGATGAACAGGACTAGAATAATTTGATTATACATACAAAAGGGCGGGATTTAATCCTGCCCTTTTGTATGTATAATTCGCTCAGCCCATTGCTCAAAGGCATTTTTAAAGCTACGTAGAAAATCTTTGGTTTTTTGTGATTCAATAGTCCCACTGGGACCAATACATGTTGTTATATTGCCCAGATAAGCTTCGGGTTGCTGCATCGTTAAGATATTGATGAAGACCAGTGATTGACGTAAATGGTGGTTGGCGCCAAAGCCACCGTAAACTCCCGTTGATGAAGAAATTATGGCGCCAGGTTTACCATCCCATTTATTTTTTCCATAAGGTCTTGAACCCACGTCAATCGCATTTTTTAAAACTGCAGGAATAGAACGATTATACTCTGCAGTAATAAAAAGTACAGCATCCAGGGACTCGACCTCTTTCCGAAATCGCACATAGCTCGGAGGAGGATTTCCTACGTCGTCAAAATCCTGATTATATAGGGGAAGCTCGCTGATATCGATTATGCGATAGCCAAATTTAGATTCCTCTTGCTCAAGAATAAACTGCGCAATTTTTTTGTTGTAAGATTCCTTTCGTAAGCTACCAACCAATATTCCTACATTATATATACTCATTGTGATTAGTTCATTAAAGTCTGTATGATCTGAACAACTGATCCTACTAAAAAGTTTGCGGTTTTATTGCTAACTACAGTCATATTTAACCTGTTTAAAATGAGATTCTTATTGCTTCGTTAACAAAAATTAACATTTGAACATTAATCTTTTGCACACTGTTTGTTGTCGTATTGTAAAGAAGAAATTACAAACTAGAGGGAGGAGCTACTTATGAAAAAATTGTTTTACGCGGCGGCGATTATTGCAGGCCTTTTTACAGCGGGAGCTGCACAAGCGCAAGTCAGTATCAGTGTCAATATTGGGAGTCAGCCAAGCTGGGGGCCAGCAGGTTATGATTATGCCCGCTATTATTATATTCCAGAATACAATATGTATTACGATGTACCCGCGAGATGTTACGTTTATTATGATAATGGCGGCTGGATAAGAAGAGCAAGTTTACCGAGGAGATACAGACATTACGATTTTTATCGGGCTCATAAAGTCGTTATTAACGATCGCACACCATGGCATCACCACGATCGGTATAGAAGCCGTTATGGCGGTTACCGTGGAAGACAAGTATCTATCCGTGACAACCACCACGGTGGTAGTGGGTATTCATTTGCCAGCGAACGTAGTGTAAGGCGCGAACATTCATGGGGAGAAAGCCGTCGATACGATAGCCGAAATGGGCATGGACGAGGCAATAGCCATGGGCATGGAAACGGACATGGGCGTGGTAACGGTCACGGAGGAAGACATAGAGATTAATCGAGTAATTGAATAACATGATAAAAAAGGAATCTATATACATATAGGTTCCTTTTTTTTGGCCAGAAATAACAGGCTGTTTGCATTCGTAGCTCCGGGTTTTTCGGAATCATGAAGCTTTTAGTGTACATGCACAATAAATTAAATAACATAACAGCTTGATTAATGAAAAATATATTAATTTTGCGCTACACGGGACTGAGATCCGCTTATTTTAGGTGATTTTGAGTTTATGGGAAATAATTGTAATGTGTAAGTTAATTTTTGTAATGAGAAAACTGGTTAATTCGGGTGTTGTATGGGTAGGGTTAAGTATATCTATTTTTGGATTTTACTCCTGCAATCAAAGTGGGACAAATAAGGTGCAAAATGTGGGAGCTGTTGACTCTATGCCGCCAAAAAAGGATAGTTTGCTTGCTGTGCAAGATTCGATAAGTAAAGTGGATTCGCTGCGCAAAGACACCATTACAAAAATGGAAGAAAATGTGGACTACAAAGGGACTAAAGATACGACCGTATTGTTGACTGATACTGTTTCTCCACGTTATATTTATCTCACTTTTGACGATGGTCCACTGAATGGAAGCCAGCACCTTGATTCCATTGCGACAGCGAAAGGCATCAAAATTAATGCTTTTCTGATTGGCAATCATGATAAAATGAGTAAAAAATTACACAGTTTTACAGAACGTTACAAGAATAATCCTTTAGTGGATTGTTACAACCACAGTTACTGGCATGCGCACAATAAATACAGTACTTTCTATTCGAATCCGCAGACGGCTTTTGAAGATTTTGAACTTGCTGAGCAATCGCTGGGATTAACACATAAAATAGTTCGGTTGCCGGGACGAAATATCTGGTATATCGGAGACCGTAAAAAGGTTGATTTGAAAAGTGGGGCTTCGACTGCCGAGTTACTACACCAGAATGGTTACAAAGTAATTGGTTGGGACTGTGAGTGGAAGATAAATGGTGTTACAGGGAAACCGGACCTATCGGTGAATCAGTTGTATACCCAAATGAAGAATTTACTCCGTAAAGGTACCTCTTATACGAAAAACAATGTTGTGCTATTGACACATGACAATATGTATCAAACGAAAAAAGGACAGCGGTTGTTATCGGATTTGATCGATAGTCTCAAACAACATTCAAACTATCGTTTTGAATTTGTGCGGAATTATCCGCAATAGTGACTGCTATCTCTCTAAATAATTAAGGCTTAAACAGGAATGAACCCCAGTTTAAGCCTTAATTATTTAGTCGAAAAGTCTATTTTAATTTTGTTTACGGAGATATTTGGTCAATATAACGATTGTTTGACCTTCAATCTTTCCTTCAATTTGTTCGATATTGTCTGCTACTAGTCGAATATTCTTAACCACGGTGCCTAAAGTCGCTTTTAAGGAGGAACCTTTCACGTCAAGCGTTTTTGTCAGCACAACAGTATCGCCCTCCAACAGTCGTTGCCCGATGCTATCTTCATGAAAAGAAACATAGCCATCATTTTCATGATCTCCAGTTTTCTTAGCTTCCAATAGTGTTTCATCGTCGAGATAGAGGATATCCAGTGCTTCCGACGCCCAGCCTTCATTTTTTAATCGGTTTAACATACGCCAGCATACAATTTGCACCGATGGGTTTTCGGCCCACATTGCATTTGGAAGGAATTTCCAGTCGTCTGGATTTAATTGTTCTGTTTTGTTGAGCTGATTGACCAATGTTTCTGAAATCAGTAAAGTATTGTCCAAATTTGATGTTATTTCCGGAGGTAATGTGTAGGCAATTAAAGTGGCATCTTCGCCTGTCAGCTCACATTTTCCGCCAGCTCTCGCTTGTAATTGTTCTTCTAATTTCATGTCAGTTTTTTTGAAAGCCCAAACTTAGCCAAATTTGCTTTGATGTGCAATGACGAATATCACGGCTTGGGGAAATAATTCCTGTTTTTACTCTTATAAAGCATTGTTTTTGCTTATGACTATCATTTGTTTGCTGGTAAATTTATTTATATGATGCGGACTACGAGGTAAAGTGAAGTAAATTTTTTCTTCAAATAAATTTACTTCATGTAGAACATTGGTACCGAATTTGTGTTTAACCAACATTAGAAAAGATTATTAACTGTAATATAGGAATACTATGAAATGGCAAGGAGGCAAGCAAAGTGGTAATTTTGAGGACCGTCGTGGAATGTCGGGGGGAGGAAAAATTGCTTTAGGAGGAATTGGTGGAATTATTGTTTTGGTCATTGGATTTTTGATGGGTGGAGATCCGATGCAACTCTTACAGCAAGCCCAAAATATGGGGGCACAAACTGAACAGTCAGGACAGCCGCGTGAGTTAAATCCGGAGGAAAAAAGACTAACTGAATTTTCATTAACTGTACTTCAGAGTACCGAGGATGTTTGGGCAAAGCTGTTTAAAGAGCAGATGCAGAAAAATTATACCCCTACAACACTCGTATTTTACGATGGGGGAACACAAACGGATGGTTGTGGTATGGGGCAGGCTTCTTACGGACCTTTTTATTGTCCGGGTGATCAAAAGATTTACCTGGATCTGAGCTTTAGTAGAGAACTTTCGGATAAATTCGGTGCAAAGGGAGAGTTCGCCATGGCGTATGTAATTGCGCATGAAGTCGGACATCATATCCAACAATTGGTGGGATTATTGCCGAAGACCAATCAAGCCCGTGGGAAACTGAGCGAGCGTGAAAATAACAGGATCTCCGTTATGACCGAGCTGCAAGCGGATTTTTATGCAGGTGTTTGGGCGCATTACATCAATGATTTAACCGATATAAAAATTGATTATAATGATATAATGGACGGGATGAAAGCGGCAGCTGCTGTTGGTGACGATAAATTACAGACTGAAGCACAGGGCTATGCTGTTCCTGAATCATTTACGCATGGTACATCTGCGCAACGTATGGAATGGTTTAAAAAAGGATATGATTCGGGGGATATGCGATCGGGCAATACCTTTGAAGATCCGAGTCTGAAATAGGAATCGTATTTCGAATAAAAAAACACCTGGCCGTGCATCATGACCAGGTGTTTTTTTATTATGGTATAGGCAATTTGCTTTGAGGGAACCAAACCGTTTGGCAAATGCCGCGCTGGTCATATCAGATCATTACTGAACCAACAGATTACAACCACGAATATCACTTTGGTCAAAACGTCCCAATATTTCAAAAGAGCCATCCTGATATACTTTACCTAAATCTTGTGTGGCTATAAATGAACAGGAGTAGCGATTGGCGAGGTCGATTACATTGATGCCGCCAGTTTTATTCAACGGAATCAGGCTTAAAGGATCATTGGTATCTCGGATCAAGATTTTCATCCATTTGGGAAGATAGAATATTCCCTGACCTGAAGAGTAGCCTTGTGAGAGTAATTCTGTCATGCCATATTCAGAATGGATACCATGCACAGAAAAGGCTTCTTCCAGGAGTTTATGGATTTCCTGTTTCACCATTTCCTTACGCTTACCTTTCATTCCGCCGGTTTCCATAATGATCAGTTCAGGAAATTCAAAGGCATATTGTTCAATGAAGTCGAGTAGGGCATACGTTACGCCAAAGAGGATGGTCTTTGTGCCTTTATTTTTGAGCTTAATAAGTGTATCGAAAAGCTCTTGGTGGTTATAGAGAAAATAATTGCTTTCCGGTTGCTCACTTTGCTTCATGAGATCATCAATCATATAGATCAGCGACGAACCACTTCGCTCTAGGTAGGATGGGAGCAATGCAAGGACGGCGATGTTGCCGAGCGGACCATAAAAACTTTCGAAAATCTTCCGAAAAGTTCGCTCATATATGCTCCGGTCAGCGACCAGATGTTTTGAGGTGACCATACCTGTTGTACCCGAACTCGCGAATACGATTTCAGCCTCCATCCCTTCAGCAATAACCTGTTGGGTCTTAAAAAATTCGATGGGCATGAAAGGAATATCGGTATAGTGCTGAATCAGGTCTTTTTCTCGCCCAAGGAGCCTGATATAGTCACGATAAATTTTGCAATGCTGGCTTTGGAATTGGTAGGTATCTAAACAATGCTGATTAAAATCATCCTCGGTTTTAATGTCAAAAAAATCCTTCCAGTTCGTCATAGCATTTAAAAATTTGATGGACAAAATTAACTAAAATTTGGAAAAGAAAACCGTTAATTGTGGCGTGCATAGGTGTTTCGTAGAAATAGATCAGGATAGGCCGTGAAATATAACTAGAGAACAGGCTTAGGTCAAGTTTTCTTAACTCAACCTAAGCCTGTTTATTTTATAACATACCACCATCAACAGGAAGAACCTGTCCGGTTACGTATGCTGATAAATCAGATGCTAAATAAAGACATGCATTGGCAACGTCTTCTGGTTCGCCAGCACGTTTCAATGGAATCCCGGCTTCCCATCCAGCCACAACTTTAGGATCCAGTACATCAGTCATTTCGGTACGTATAAAACCTGGAGCAACTACGTTTGCACGGATATTACGAGAGCCTAATTCTTTAGCGATAGATTTTGTGAACCCGATAATACCAGCTTTTGATGCGGCATAATTTGCCTGACCGGCATTTCCTTGAACTCCAACAACTGAAGACATATTGATAAATGAACCTTTACGGTTTTTCATCATAATTTTCGAAGCAGCTTTTGTAACGTTAAAGACAGATTTTAAGTTGACATTTAATACATCATCCCAATTCTCTTCGGTCATACGCATTAACAAGCCGTCTTTTGTGATACCGGCATTATTTACAACGATATCTAATCCCCCAAAATCGGCAACGATCGCGTTGATTAATTGTTCTGCTTCTTCGAATTTTGAAGCATCAGAGCGATAACCAATCACTTTGGTGCCGAAAGCCTGAAGCTCCTGTTCTAGCGCCTGTCCTTTTTCGACAGAAGAAAGATATGTAAAAGCGACGTTAGCACCATGTTGTGCAAACACTTCTGCAATTTTTCTTCCGATTCCTTTTGATGCTCCTGTTACTAAAGCAATTTTTCCTTCGAGTATTTTCATCTGTATAAGTTATTTGTTCTTCAATTATTCACACTTAGGCATTTATGTCCATTTTCCACGCGCTGTCTTTCTCTCACAGCCCGTCTGTTACTGGAATTCAATACGAAACATGAACTCGTTTCCATTTGGTTTATCTTGGTTATGCCCCAGTGCTTGTGTTTTTTCGATGCCGTCGTATTAGCGAATAAATGATCTTGTTTTTTAGCTATTGTGTACACTATTGCCTTTCGATGTTCTGCAAAAATGTTAAAACTATATTATAACACAAAATCTTTCGATAAATAACGGTTTAAAATAGAAAAACATTGTGTGTTGACCTTGTGTTTACGTTGGAGTGGAAGCGTGTTTTCAGGAAACAATTTTAGAATTTTACGGTAAGCGATCGCTCACTTAGGATTATTTTAATAAATCAATGGTATTTTTGAATAAGTGGTTCTAAAAAGTACAGTTTTTTGACAAAAGACTTGGACGTTTACCAAAAACTATATTAAATTTGCATCAATCACAAAAACATGAGCAAAAAATCAAATAAAGAAGTTGACGTTGTTCTGATCGGCGCCGGTATTATGAGTGCTACTTTGGGTACTCTAATCAATGAATTAAGCCCAGACGTTAATATTGAAATTCTTGAGCGTTTGGATGTTGTGGCTGCTGAAAGTTCTGACGCTTGGAATAATGCTGGCACGGGTCACTCTGCCTTATGCGAGTTAAATTATACCCCCGAACAGAAAGATGGTTCTGTAAAGATTGATAAAGCAGTTAAAATTGCAGAGCAATTTGAAGTGTCTAAGCAATTTTGGTCCTACCTCGTTGATAAAGGCATTATTGCCCAACCTGAAAATTTTATCCGTAGTATTCCACACATGAGTGCGGTTTTTGGTGAAAAAGATGCTAAATTCCTAAAGACAAGATGGGAAACATTGACGACCCAAAACTTGTTCAAAGGGATGGAGTATACCGAAGATACGGCATTGTTGAAATCGTGGATTCCATTGATGATGGAAGGACGCGAGGCCGATGAAAAAATCGCTGCGACAAAAATGGATCTGGGCACTGATGTTAATTTTGGGTCGTTGACACGTGATTTGATCGCTAATCTTGAAAATAAAGAAAATATTTCGATCTCCTTAAACCATGAAGTAATCGACATCGAACGTGAAGACGATGGCCGTTGGGAAGTGGAGGTCAAAGATTTAAAGACAGGAACAAAGAGAGAAATAAAAGCAAAGTTTGTATTTATTGGGGCCGGTGGCCACTCGTTGTTGTTGTTGGAAAAATCTGGAATACCCGAAGCAAAAGGCTATGGCGGATTTCCTGTAGGGGGCCAATGGCTACGTTGTGTAAATGAAGAGATCATTAATACACATCATGCGAAAGTGTATGGAAAAGCTTCTGTTGGAGCTCCTCCAATGTCTGTACCGCACTTAGATACACGTTATATTGATGGCAAACAAGCGTTATTGTTTGGACCATATGCAGGTTTCTCAACTAAATTCTTAAAACAAGGGTCTTACTTCGATTTACCTGCTTCTATCAAATTGTCCAATATCCGCCCGATGTTATCAGCCGGACTTGACAACTTACCTTTGACGAAGTATCTTATTACTGAAGTCATGAAGTCACCAAAAGATAAACTAGAGTCTTTAAAACAATTTATGCCTACAGCTAAATTGGAGGATTGGGTTATCGAGAAAGCAGGACAACGTGTTCAGGTCATCAAGAAAGATGAGAAGAAAGGTGGAATTTTAGAATTTGGTACAGAGGTCGTTTCTAGTGCAGATGGTTCTATTGCTGCGCTATTAGGAGCTTCTCCTGGAGCTTCGACGTCAGTTGCTATCATGATCAGCCTGTTGAAGAGATGTT
This sequence comes from Sphingobacterium sp. HSC-15S19, assembly GCF_050433745.1. Classification (NCBI taxonomy): domain Bacteria; kingdom Pseudomonadati; phylum Bacteroidota; class Sphingobacteriia; order Sphingobacteriales; family Sphingobacteriaceae; genus Sphingobacterium; species Sphingobacterium sp. HSC-15S19. The sequence goes on along the minus strand of NZ_JBNPWQ010000011.1, from coordinate 13,368 downwards.
TCCCTGAACGTGCGAAATCAGATGAATACCGTAAAAAACTACGTGAAATGATTCCTTCACACGGGAAATCATTGAACGATGATGCGCAACTATGTAAAGAAACGCGTACGCGTACGCACAAAGCGTTGAAATTGATTGATATAGAATAATCAATTCGACAGAAAATATACTTATGGGGTGCTTGGAATGACCATGGTCATTCTCGGCTGAGATTATACCCAATAAAAGCGATTGTACCTCCTTGTACAATCGCTTTTATATACCTGATCCAGGTAATGCTGGCGTAGGGATTTAATTTCAATAAAAACGTCCGTTTTTCTCCCATAGGTTTATTATGAATTACACGAAATAATAAACAAGGCGATGACTTCTGAAACAATTTTCGAAGCTTTTATAAAACAGATTCAACAGGCCACCATCGCGGAATGGCTAGGGGTATCCTTTGGTATTTTACAGGTTTGGTTTTCCCGGCAAAATAAATCGATCAATTACATTTTTGGGATTATTGGTATCTTAATTTCTGTTTACGTATTATTCCATGCGAAACTATATGCAGAAATATTACTACATCTCTATTATTTGATCATGAGCATCTATGGCTGGATCTATTGGAAATATAGTAGCGATGTTGCTGCTCCCATAACGCATTGTGAGCCGAAAGAATGGTGGATAGTAGGGGGAATCTGCGCTCTCGGTTTTCTGTTGTTTTATTTCGGATTGGTCCATTTAACGGATTCTGATGTACCGCTTTGGGACTCTGCAGTTTCCTGCACAGCTTGGGCAGGGATGTGGTTATTGGCAAAACGGAAGATAGAAAATTGGATATTGTTGAATATCAGTAATCTGATGGCAATTCCTTTACTGATCCATAAAGGGTTATTTCTTTATTCGGGCTTGACCTTGTTTTTATTTGTTATGGCATTTAGTGGATATTTTAATTGGAGGAGAATAATAAGTGAAGAAAGATATGCAACTCAATAGCGAAGATATTGCTATTCTGAAAGATAATCAGGCTAAGGGAATCCATCAGAAAACATTGTCGGATGGACAGCTCGAACTGATTTTTCGTCGGAAATGGTTTAAGATTTGGGTTCCACCTGCATTGGGTGGATTGGGGTTAAGTCTACCTGAAGGGCTCAATTTATTGGCTGACCTGGCTTATTGGGATGGGGGATTAGCTTGGACAGTAACGTTATGCTCAGGAGCAAATCTCTTTGTCGGTTTTATTGATCCGGTTTTAGGAGATCAGATTTTCAAAACGGATCGGGTTTGTTTTGGCGGCAGTGGGCAGGTATCAGGTACAGCTACACGTGAAGGTGAACATTATCGGCTCCGCGGTTTTTGGAGATATGCAACCGGAGCTCCTCATTTAACCCATTTTACCTTAAATGCTGCAATTCAGGAGGCAGGAAAACCCGTGTTGGACGAAAAAGGTGAACCACTGATAAAATCATTTTTTGTGGATCGTGACCATGTACTGGTGCATTACGACTGGGATACATTTGGATTGGAGGCTACGGCTTCGCATTCCTTTTCGCTGGAAGACATACTCGTTGATGGTAGGCAGTCTTTTGATATTGATGCGGCAAAAAGTACACGTAGCGAGCTGTTGTATCAATATCCCTTTATGCCTTTTGCGGAATTGACTTTACTGGCCAACTTTACGGGAATGTATAAGCGCTTTTTGGATTTAATAGAAAAACTATTTGTGTTAAAAAGCAATCAATCCAAATGGGAGAAGACTGAAAGTAAAGAAGCGTTTAGGGTACTCGATGACTTTCAGCAAGATTATGTTAATCGGAGGGAAGCAATAATGAATTTGGCCGTTCTTTCTTGGGTAAATCTTCATGATGGCAATGATAATGCAGCAATTTATGAACAGATAGGGATACAAAGTCGAGATTTTGTGGAATGTATCTTTACAAATACAATAAGACTCTATCCGCATACCGGAATCTCGGGGGCCGCCATTGATCATGAAATCAATATAATCTTCCGGAATATTTTTACGGCTTCGCAGCATAAGTTACTACAGAAGAGTTTATAACAAAAAAGACTATCCTAGGATAGTCTTTTTTGTTATAAAAGAACGTGTAGATCGCCAGACTTGGTTAGAAGTTTTGCTACCGTAAATAATTTCTTATCTTGTTGCTTGAAATAACCAATTGTAAGCATAAGAGAAGTTTGTGTTTGATTAAAAGTTTATTTGTAATATTATTGTTTAATTTTTTTTGTCAGGTGCTAATGGCACAGCAACGGCATACACTTTTAAAATCAATTTTTCAGGAGCTTAAAAATAATTCAATCCATAAGAATAAGATAAATCGGTCCAATATGGATCTTATTACTATTAGGTTGCCATATATACTTAGATTGGGCAATATCTGCATATCATATTTTTGAGATCGTTTGCGTAGAAAATATAAAGTAATACGTGAATAAAAAGCTACTTTTAGGTAGTAACCAAATTTTCAAAAAGAGAGGGATAAATCTAATCTTCATTATGATAAAATTTAGTAGTTCGTGGATATTTTTATTAGCGGTAGTATTCGCTTATATACCCACCGTTCTAGGTCAGGAAAGTTTTAGATTGGATCATTTTGGCGGAGATAAAGGTCTTTCTCATGGTAATCTGACAGGACTATTGAAGGATAAGGATGGTTTTATCTGGATTAGCACATGGAACGGAATTAACCGGTACGATGGTCAGCATTTCAAAACCTATAATTCTACAGAATCCAAGAAGTATGATGTCGCAAGTCGTCGAGTTATTCAGATGATCGATGGTAATAAAAACGACATCTGGTTTCTTACTTATGATATGAAACTTTATCGTTTTGACAAGGCTACCGAAGAGTTTTGCTCGATATCGGAAAAGGTGGAAGCTACACAAAAAAAATCAGTACAGTTTAACAAAATTTTAGCAATTGATGCACAATCTATATGGGTAGGCAGCACAGACGATGGTTTATTTTGTATAGATACGAAAAGTGGAAATTCTGACTATTCAATCTTTAGCTCAGACAATAAAGCTGTAGATAATCATCTATCGTCAAATCAATTGACTTTCTTCCATAGGAATGTCGAAGGACAGGTATGGATTGGGACAAAAGATGGTCTTCATTTGCTTCAATTATCTTCAAAAAAAGGGAATAAGCCACATGTTATTCAATCTTTTGAATTGGCTTCAAATGGTATCTTTAAGATTGCTGAATCTTCTGATTTCATGTTTTTTTCTACCGAAAAAAACAACCTTTTGGTGTATAATAAACAAGGACAAAAATTGCAGAAGTTATCGGTAACAAAAGGACGAATCAATGAAATGCGTATGTCACGCGATCAAAAGCAGCTTTTCCTGTCGACCTCCTTGGGTGAACTTATTGCATTTGATGTCGTAAGGCATACAATACAGAAACTATATCAATTTCGAACTAGCCTTACTGGAATTTATGAAGATAGTAAGCGACGATTGTGGCTTGAACCAGAAGGAAATGGCGTGGTCCTGCTGAATTTGAACGATCTTAAAAGCAACTATTTTAGTTCTCCTTTCTTTAAAAAGAGTTCAACCGTGAGTTTTAAATGTTTTGAGGATGCATCGCAAAGAGTCTGGATCAGTATGCGAGGGGGCGGATTCGGTTTTTTTGATGAACAGAATGCCCAGCTCAGCTTTTCTTTCAAATCAATCAATGGTCAACAGATAGACTTTCCACGCTTTGTCCATGATATTCTATATGACCCTGCTGGTGTAATTTGGTTTGCCGTAGAGGGGGAGGGAATGGCACGGATAGTCTTTTACAATAAAGGGGTGTCATTCCAACCTTTTGGTAACGAAGAGGTGAAAGCAACGGACCCTGAAGTTCGTAGCCTTCTATTTGATCAGTTGGGAAGGTTTTGGGTTGGCAAAAAATTGGGACGCATATCAGTTTTTGATCAGGGGAAAATTTTGCCAATTTCTTTCAGTGGCGTGGATTCAGAAGCACTTTCGTCCGTCTATAGTCTATTGGAGGATCGTAAAGGAACAATGTGGATGGGTACTAAGAAGCATGGGCTGTTAAAGGCTGTACCACAAAATAAGGAGCGAACTTCATATAGACTTGAACAATTTAATACGATAAACAAAAAATTAATTAGCAACCAAGTTTATTCGTTATTGCAGGATAAACAGGGGGCTATTTGGATAGGAACTTATGGAGCGGGTTTACTTCGAGCTACTGAAATTAATGGAGTAACGAAATTTGAACAAATAGCATTGCATAAATCTGGTTTGCGGAAAGATGTATTTAACAGAGTTCGGCAATTAACTCTCGATGATAAGGGAATGGTTTGGGTAGCGACAACCCATGGTGTTCTAGTTGTTAATCCAATCAATAAAAAGGATAATTTTTATTTTGTGTATTATGATGGAGATCATATTGGCGATAATGATGTGCAATATCTGTACAAAGATCATTATGGAACCATGTGGATATGTACGTCAGGGGGGGGATTGACAAAATGCAGTGGCGATCCTTTTAATGCTCTTCGATTTGAACATTATACCGCCAACGAAGGACTTTTTAATGATTATGTTTTAAGTTGTATCTCAGATGAAGAACATAACCTTTGGTTAGCAACAGAAGGTGGATTGTCGAAGTTTGATCGTCAAAAAAAGAGGTTCGTAAATTTTAATGCAAGTGACGGTTTTGGTAATATGCGATTTTCAGAAAAGACGGTAGTACAGAGGAAGCAAGGAGTGATTTTTTTTGGTACAACAAAAGGAGTACTTTGTCTCGACACCAAAGCCTTTCAACAGAAATATAGCAAACCGAAGCTTCTATTGACTGGACTCTTGATTAATAATAAGGAATTTGTAATTAATACCCAAAAAAAAGGACAACAAGTCGGAGTACAATATACTGATCGGCTTATATTAAACCATAATCAAAATAACCTATCTTTTGATGTAACAGTTTCGGATCCGCGTTATATGCACCCTAATTTTCAATATCGTATAAGACAGATTGATACTAGCTGGCATCTTAATAACCAGATTACACGCATTACCTACACCAATTTAAATCCCGGCGATTACACCCTTGAGATAAGGGGGGAAGATGATCTTTATGAAGGAATCCCTTATAGAAAGGTTGAATTTATGATTAATCCACCATGGTGGAAGACACATATGGCATATATAGTCTACGGTTTTTTGATTCTCGGGATTTCCTATGCAGTTTTTAAAATATGTCTGCAAATGATACATTTAAAACAGAAAGTACTTCTCGAACAGCATCTTGGTGCACTTAAAATGGAGTTTTTGACTAATATTTCGCATGAATTGCGGACACCATTGACACTTATTATAAGCCCGGTCAAGAAATTGATACGTGAAGAGACCGATTCAAAAAAACAGGTATATATGGATATTATTCATCGGAATGCTGCGCGAATGGAGCTTTTTGTCAATCAATTGTTAGACTTGCGAAAGGTACAGGAAAGTAAGCATCAATTGCATCTTACGCAATTCGACATCGTGGTATTGATCTCTGACGTATTGTTCGCGTTTATTGCATCTGCCGAAGCAAAACAGGTGAATCTTAAATTTGTTACAGCTTTTAAAGAACTGATTGTTCAACTAGATCAGACGAAAATTGAGATAATCCTTTTCAACTTGTTGTCAAATGCACTCAATTATGCACCCGAAGGAAGTAGCGTGGAAATCCAGTTAAACCTAGAGCAAGAGAAAATGTATATCCATATCATTGATGAGGGACCTGGAGTTCCAAGTGCAACAATGCCTTATATTTTTGAATTATTTTACACAGAAAATAACCCTAAAGTGCATAAAAGAAAAGGTACGGGAGTAGGTTTAGCGCTTTCAAAAGAATTTACATTATTACACGACGGAAACATTTATGCAAAAAACAGGGAAACCCAAGGACTCCATGTTAGCGTTGAAATTCCAATTCACAATAATGCAAATGTACCGCAAAATGTTCAAGAATTCCGTAATTTTAATTCTTTTGACCTTCCTCCGTATTCCGATCCCAATAAGCATAGCATGGTATCTTTCGATACAGACAAAAATGAAACTTTATTGTTAGTTGAAGACAATGCGGATTTACGAATATTTTTAAAGGGGCAATTAGACGCTCATTATCACGTTGAAATAGCTACAAACGGTAAAGAAGGGTTGGAAAAGATTCACTCCATGATGCCTGATTTTATATTAAGCGATCTGATGATGCCAGTAATGGATGGTATTGAAATGTTGAAAGAAGTTCGGCGGGATGCGCGGGTTTGCCATATTCCTTTTGTGTTGTTGAGTGCTAAACACGCTGTTGAAACGCAAATTGAAGGATTGCATTATGGCGCTGATTATTATATCACAAAGCCATTCGAACCTGCTTTTCTATTAACAGCTATTCATAATTTACTTCAAAAAAGAAGATCCTATTTTAAACAGGTTACTGAGCGGAATGCTCCTGTAATTCAGGTATCAGAAGTTCAAATTGACGACAAGGATAAGAAATTCTTGGATACGGTAGTTGAGGTGGTGGAACAGCATATGAACCAATCTGACTTTAATATTGATTTGATTGCCGAACAGCTGAATTTGGCCCGCAATACCTTTTACAAAAAATTTAAGAGCCTGACAAATATAGCTCCAGTTGAATTCGTTCGGGAGTTGCGCCTGAAAAAGGCTAAATTATATTTTGATGCGGGGCTGGAAAACGTATCCGATGTAGCTTATCGCGTAGGATTTAATAATCCCAAATATTTCAGTACTAGTTTCAAGGAAATGTTCGGGATCTCTCCAAAAGAATATACTATGCGAAATAAAAATAAATCATTTTTATCATAATTTTTAAATATAAATCACTTATAATTAGTTTTTTATAAAAATTAAACCTTTTTTGTCAATTATTGAACCTTTAATTTGTTGTGCTCCATTAGCTTTGATTATTGCTGACGACAGTCTTGCAAACTTAATGTTAAACGAACCAATTATAGACTTCTAATGATTAGACAAATTCTTGTATCTATTCTATTGACCTATGTTCAATTTTGTAGTCCCTTTTTTTGCTGTGCCAGCATAATTAAAACGATAGCACTAGATGGAGGTCACAATGTGGTCGTGTCAGCCGATGGTACCGGTGATTATAAAACTATACAAAAGGCAATTGATAGTGCGCCAAAACATTGCGGTGAACCTTACCGTATTTATGTGAAAAATGGAGACTATAATGAAGTAATCACGGTACCCATAGAAAAAAGATTCATCCATTTAATTGGTCAAGATAAGCAGCAAACACGTGTTCATTTTAAGTTAAACGTACAGTCTTTACCTAAGCCGGATTCTAAATGGTATCAAACAGACACTGCAGCTTGGGAATTTTCCGTTCACAATCCCAAAGCAGCGGTTTATCGCTATCCCGGGGCAGTGGTGTCAATCTATGGGGATGATTTTTATGCCGAAAATATCAGTTTTATAAATGATTGGGGACTTGAACGGCAAAGCGGCCCACAGGCTTTGGCAATACGTATCCAAGCGGATAGGGTAGCATTTAGTGGTTGCATATTCCGATCTTTTCAAGATACCTGGATGACTAGTACACGCAAGCCCAATGATCGGCTATATGTATACAATTGCTGGATAGAAGGGGCTGTAGATTATTTTTATGGGGGCGGTAATGCATATGTTGAGCATTGCACCTTGTATAATGTTCGCAGCGGATCGGTGATTGTGGCTCCGAGCCATAAGGAGGAAACTAAATGGGGTTACGTGTTTAAATATTGTACAATCGATGGAAATACCGCTGCCGCAGATGGAAAAGTAAAATTAGGACGTCCATGGCACGATCAGCCTAAAGCTGTTTTTCTTTACACACGAATGAATATCCCGGTGGCCAAAGAAGGATGGACAGATATGGGGGGGATTCCCAAAATATTTGCCGATTACAAAAGTATAGATGTGTCAGGAAATGCGATAGGCACCGACAATCGTAAGACACGATTTAAAAACAGCAATAATGAGATGGGTGTGTCAAAAGCAATACTAACTGATGCGGAAGCTGCTAGTTATACTTATGATACGGTTATTGTGGGGAATGATCAATGGAATCCTCGCAAATTTATCTGCACTAAACCCCAAGTATGGAAGTGATTTCGCATAAATCGAGCGATATAGCCAAGCAATTATAAATCAAATCTTATGAGAAATAACAAATTGAAACCATTTGACGGAATAAAGTTTTCTTTGTTTCGTTCTACGCAGCTGCGTAAAAATTTGTTGCATTCAGATGGTGTTAGGGATGTACCTTATTACAATTGGCGGAGCCGGGTGAATATTGGCTTCTTGCTGGTGTTCATTTCAACTACCATTCAGGCAAACGATAGTTATGCGACCATGACAGTGCTTTTGGATAGCCCCCGTAAGCAGGTTCGATGGATATCTCAAAGGTCTATTGCTATCGTAGGCAAGGTGTTGGATGAAAAAGGAGTTCCGATAACAGGGGTAACTGTGCGAATAAAATCAAGCAGTATGGTGACATCAACTGATCAGTCGGGAAGTTATGCATTTAAGGATGTTCCCGAAAATGCTGTTCTTGTATTTGTTTTTGTTGGAAAAAAAAGCCAAGAAGTTCAGGTCAATGGACGTATGAAAATAGATGTTGTTCTTGCAGATAATACGTTAATGATGGATGAAGTTGTAGCCATCGGCTATGGTACTACAAAACGGAAAGATCTGACAGGTTCAGTAGCCTCTATTAACGCCGAACAATTGAAAGATCTACCCACAGTATCTGTCCTTCAAGCCATATCCGGTCGTTTACCGGGGGTCAATGTCACCATAACGGAAGGTTCGCCTGATGCCCAGATAAAAGTCCGTGTCCGTGGTGGAAGTTCCATTACCCAGGACAATTCGCCCTTATATATTGTCGATGGATTTCGTGTAGCCAATATCAACGATATTCCGATGGCAGATATTGAAAATATAGATGTACTGAAAGATGCGGCCTCAACTGCAATATACGGTTCTGAAGGAGCCAATGGGGTTATCTTGATTACGACTAAATCTGGGAAAGGCGGAAATCCAAAAATTACTTTCAACTCCTATCTGGCTGCAAGTAAAGTGTACAACCTTACTGAGGTACTGTCGCCCTATGAGTATGTATACTGGCAGCGTGAGCTCGATCCTTCTATGGCTGCGAATAACAGTTTTAATTCCATGTATGGACTCTGGGAAGATGTGGATATCTATAAGTCCAAAGATGGACTTAATTGGCAGGATAAATTATATGGTAATACGGGGCTGCAGCAAAACTATAGCTTGGGAATGACGGGAGGTGACAAAGATGGAAGTCTGACCTATAACTTAAACTATACACACGACAATGAGGATTATATTATGTTAAACTCGGCTTACCAGCGGGATTATGTGAGCGCAAAGCTCAATAAAAAGATTAGTCCTAAGCTTTCCTTTGAGTTTAACTCGCGGATGTCAAACACAAAAATCACGGGTCCCAGTATCTCTGACGGGCGCAAGTTGCGGGAAGCTGTAAAATATGCGCCCGTTCGCAGTCTTGCATCGCTGACCGAAGGAGCCCTTGGTGGAGCGGAAGATATTACTTCAGCTGAAGCGCTGAGCTCACTCAACGACCCCGTTGTAAATGTTGTGAATGAGTATAAAGATCAAAATCGCTTTAATTTAATTTTTAATGCCGGGCTGAATTGGAAAATCGCCAGAGGATTGAGTTTCAATGCCAAAGGTTCTTATGGTTTCAATAAAAATTTTACGGATAATATCTGGATAAATGGTACGGGGCAGTCCAGCGCTAACGGTGGTCAGCCCGTAGCGCGGCGAGAAGATCAAAAAGGGGCGCTGTGGTCATTCCAAAATGTGCTGACTTACGATTTCAAACTGCAAGAAAATAAACATCGTTTTACAATCGTTGGGGGGCAGGAGATGACAAATAGCGAGCAAAACGATATGCTGTTGGAGTCTAAATTTTATCCCAAAGATTTCTCAACCGACGACGTGTTAGCGATGTGGAATTATGGTATTCCATCGCCTACCTACACCACCATTCGCGAACCATCACGGACGACCTCCTTCTTCTCGAGGGTTAACTATACTTTTAGCGATCGCTATATTCTGACATTGACGGGTAGGGCAGATGGTAAAAATGTATTTGCACCCGGCAATCAATGGGGATTTTTTCCAGGTGCGGCTTTTGCCTGGAGATTTTCGGATGAGTCTTTCATGTCAGGTACCAAAGCTTGGCTTTCTGACGCCAAATTGCGCTTGAGCCACGGCTCTGTCGGTAACGCGCGCGTAGGATCTTATTGGCGGCAGGACTATGATTTTATTAATGCGGCAAATCAATTGTATTATATTGGAGAAACCCCACAGAGTGCGTTACGTACGAAGACCACGCTGAAGAATGAAAATCTAACATGGGAAAGCACAGTGTCCAGTAATATAGGTTTGGATCTTTCCTTGTTTAAAAACCGGTTGAACCTTACTGTTGATGCTTATAATAATATTACAAACGATTTAATCCTTCAGGTACCGTTGCCGTCGAGCTCGGGGTATGCCAACCAGTATCAGAATATAGGTAGTACTTCCAATAGGGGAATTGAGTTTTCGGCATCTGCAGTATTGGTGGAAAAAAAAGATTTTCGTTTATCAGCAGACTTTAACATTGCTTTTAATCGCAATAAGATTCGTAAGCTGATTGATGGTCTGAATGAAATGACAACGCCAGCCTCTCCATGGCTGGATTTTGGACGCGATGATTTTAGGGCCATTGTTGGACAGCCACTGGGATTGATGTATGGTTTTAAACAAGATGGTTTCTATTCTTTTGATGATTTTACTTTTGATGGTACGCAAAATAGATGGCTATTAAATGAAGGAGTGGTGGATGCTTCGAAAGTAATGTCCAGAGGGGGGAATTATTTTGGCCCAGGTCATATTAAACTTGAGAAGTTGGGCGGAGAAGGTCAGGTAATTACATTGGAGGATGACAGAGCGGTGATTGGCCAAGCACAACCAAAACACACAGGTGGTTTGATGTTGAATGTGCAGTACAAAAGCTTTGATCTGGCGGGTATGTTTAACTGGTCTTACGGCAACGACATATATAATGCAGATAAAATAGATTTCATGGCTTATGAAGGTTCTAAACGGTATCAGAATATCAGTAATGATATGAGGCTTTCACAACGTTTTACCACGATAAACCCTGCCACTGGTGCCAATATCATGTTTGGAAATGATGCCAATCCCGAGCTTTTCCGTGCGCTCAATGAAGGAAAGACGATGTGGAATCCTATGGCAGCAAATGGTCGTATTTTAACCGATTGGGCCATCGAAGACGGCTCCTTTCTCAGACTGAGCAATGTGACACTAGGCTACACCTTGCCGACACATATTGCTAAGCGGCTTCTTATGCAGAATTTACGCATTTATGTCGCTGGCTATAACCTGCATGTCTGGACAAAATATAGTGGACAGGATCCAGAGGTTGACACACAACGTAATCCATTGACTCCCGGGGTAGGATACTCTGCCTATCCGAAAGCGAGAAAGGTGTTGTTTGGATTAAATGTTACATTTTAAACACAAGAACATGAAAAATATAATCATCATTGCTGTTGTCATACTGGCCTGTATGAGTTCATGCAAAAAATATCTTGAAACCAGTTCTCCTTCTTCCCTAAGTGGAGAGACTGTATTTAAGACAAGTTCTATGACTAAAGCTGCGGTTATGGGACTGTATGGGAAAATGACCGATACCTATATCTATGGGCAGAAATTATCGGTCAACTGGCAAGGAGTATCGGATACGGAATCCAATGGGTCATTTAGCGAAACCGGATATATCTCTCAGACAGACGATTTTGGCGCCGGAAATTATTTCGGACACGCCAACAATTCTACGACAAGGTGGCAACGTTTGTTCGAGTTTGCAGAAATGGCAACCGCAGTCGTCGATGGTATCCGCAATTCACCGATTCTCGCGAGTGAAGCAAATAGCATGAAACCTCTTCTGGGAGAAGCGCTCACACTTAAATCGCTCGCATTTTTTGAGCTTGCGCGGTATTGGGGTGATATTCCGTATAAAAAAGAAGCTTCCAAGTCCGACCTGTCTAATGTGTACTTGCCAAAATCCGATAAGGATACGGTGTATCATTATTTGGTAAAGGACTTGGAAGAAGCACAGTCCTATCTTCCATACAAAGGCGGAAATAGTGAGTATGGTACAGTAGAACGTGTAACCAAAGGTTTCGCAAAAGGTCTGTTGGCACGTGTCGCATTATTTGCTGGCGGCTGGTCTCTCAGAGACAGTAAAGCATTTCCTAATTCAACTGCTGAGAAGCATCCGACAATACCTTCCAACAATGGCTATTATGTAGGTCGCCCTCAAAACTGGAAAGAATATTACCGTATCGCAGCAGAACAGGCCGCAGAATTGATCGGATCAGCAGATAACCCGCATCGTTTGGATCCAGATTTTGAGAATATATGGTCTTCCGTATGTGGTAATCGTCCAAATGCTTCAAATGAAAATTTGTTTGAAGTAGCATTTGGCATGGGTAACAATGGAGATATTGGCTCCTTGATGGGCTATGCTGTGGATGGAAATTCAAAGTATGGCTCCCGTGGATTCGGTGGTAGTTATGTAACCTCAACCGCATATTATTTTTATTCCTTCGACAGAGAAGATAAAAGGCGTGACGTGACGCTTAGCTGGATTGGCTATGGAGCTGACAATAAAGAGAAGGTGAGTAATAATCCGAATGATGTAAAATTTGGTAAATGGAGGATTTACTGGATGTCTAATTCCTATCTTGCTATGCACAAGACCGCGACAGGGCGTATCGCTACTGGAGTCAATTGGATACTAATGCGATACTCCGATATTTATCTCATGTATGCCGAAGCTCAAAGTCAGATTGAAAATCCTGATGCAGTACATGAAATGGCCAAAATATCACCGAGACAGGCTTTGGAAAAAGTTCGTGAAAGAGCATTTGGCGTCGGGTCTTCCAAAATACAAGCGTATGATGCTAACTTTTTGGATGCAGTAATTAATGAACGTGCTTGGGAGTTTGGCGGTGAGTCTGTCCGTAAACAAGATCTGATTCGTTGGGGATTGCTTTATAAAAAAATTGAGGATATGAAAATGGCGCTATGTATTATGTATGATCATAGCAAACCCGTGAAAATATTTGATAAAACCTATCAGCCAGCACAATTTCCTTCGACAGTTTATTTCCGTTATAAATTTACATTTAATTTTCCGATTACACACAAGCGGATAAAAATTGGCGAGAGCTATCGCAATCAAAGCAAGTCCCGCTGCTTATCTTTATGTT
>NZ_JBNPWQ010000010.1:0-198840 GCF_050433745.1 Sphingobacterium sp. HSC-15S19 | reverse complement strand
CTGCATTCCTTATTGCCAAAAATGCTGCACCGTTAGTGCCATTTTTGCTGCACTCTAAATTGCCAAAAGTTGTGTATTCTGATTTACCGATTACAATTGTAGATCCACGCATTTTCTTCGGCATTAAAACAGACCTTATCCGCACCTATCTTGGTTTCATCGACCTGTTATTACAATCGGAAAAAAGTACGGAAATTCTCCCTATCATCGAACAGGCACTTCCCCTAACTGAGAAAGAAAAGAATCGCATAAAACAGATTGTAACCCTTGCTGCAAGCCCTGAAAACGCTTCTTCCAAACCGAAAAAATAAGGCCTTTTTATTTAATGACTTTTAGATGTCAATAAATAAAATTAAAAGTATCACTTTTGCCTAACACTGTTAAATTATTTACACATTAGCATGGGTAGTAAAGAACGCATACAACGGCTCAAAGATGAAAATAGAACCAATATTCTAGATGCTGCGCTCCAAATCGTCAAAGAAGAAGGATGGCAAGCCCTGAGTATGCGCAAAATTGCAGATATCATTGAATATACTGCCCCCATGATATACGAGTATTTCGCCAATAAAGATGCCATTTTGATGGAACTTGCCAACCAAGGCTATCTCCTGCTTGCCAAAAAAGTAAAGCAAGCCAAATCAACTGAAACCGATCTGGAGAAGCAATTGGAAGCAATGTGGTTTAGCTATTGGGATTTCGCCTTCGAAGAACGGGAATTATATCAGTTAATGTTCGGTGTGGGAACTGCCTGTTGTGGATTTGAAAAAACGTATAAATGTGCAGAATCCCATGGGAAATTGATAAGTGATGTCATCCGTGAAATCATGAAAGAGAAAAATCCATCCGAAGAATTGATCTGTAGAAAGTATTTCACCTACTGGTCTATTATACATGGATTGATTTCGATCAATCTGGTAAACCAAGGTAATGGCGAAAATACCAATCAAGAAGTATTAAAGGATGCTATTTACGGCATCACACGCTCCCTGACTGACTAAATTTTTTTACAGCAAAAAATACAACGTTAAAAAATCTAACACCGTTAAATACACCAAAACTTCAATTTTTAATATCACATGAAAACAAATTTATCACCAAGTCTTAAAAAGATTTACGTTCCAGCACTTAACAGTGTTAAACGAATTAATATCGTAAAGACAGCATATGTGTTGAGTGCAATCTTTCTATACAGTTGCTCAACCGGAACAAGTAAACCCATTGATCCACCACCAGTTAACCTTCCGGTCGTTACCATCGAGAACGGTAACGAGACCGTTTACCAGGAATATCCAGCGACTATTGAAGCTTCCGCCAATATTGAGATCAGACCTCAGGTAGAGGGAATTTTGGAAAACATCTATGTCGATGAAGGAGCCAAAGTAACTAAAGGTCAAGCACTTTTCAAGATAAACGACCGCCCCTATCAGGAACAATTAAACCAAGCGAAGGCAAATTTACTGGCAGCAAAAGCTAGTCTGGAAAATGCGGAGTTAGAAGTCGAAAAGAAAACAAAGCTGGTGAATACCAAAGTACTGACAGACTTCCAGCTAAAAACAGCTATTAGCGAACGTAATGCCGCTAAAGCAAACGTACAATTGGCGCTATCGGCCGTTGAAACTGCAAAAATCAATGTCGGATATACGCTAATACGGGCTTCAGCCGAAGGATACATCGGTAGATTACAGCGCAAGCAAGGGAGTTTGGTTGGTCCTACAGACGCACAACCACTTACCGCATTGTCAAATGTAAGAGATCTTCATGTTTATTTCTCACTGGGAGAAAATGACTTTATCGCATTCAAAAACAATACAGAAGGGAGCAACTTACAACAAAAGCTTCACAACCTCCCTCCGATCAGCCTAGTTCTTTCGGATCAGACAATTTATGATCAGAAAGGAAAAATAGATATGGTGGACGGGCAGTTTGATAAAAATACCGGTGCGATTACACTTCGTGCAACGTTCAACAATCCGGAGGGAGTTTTACGCAATGGAAATACGGGGCGTGTAAGACTACAGAAGAAGTATGAACAAGCATTATTGGTACCGCAGCTTGCTACCCTTGAAATGCAGGATAAAATCTTCGTTTATACCGTTGGTAAAGAAAATAAAGTTGTTCAACAGCCTATTACTGTCATTGGAAAAAGTGGTGCAAACTACCTGGTAAGTAAAGGACTGAATGCGGGAGATCGAATTGTCTACAAAGGCATTGACTTGCTTCAGGATGGTCAGAAAATTACACCACAAGCCTTATCAAGAGATAGCATCAATTCATTATAATATTAGAAAATCACATGCTTAAGAAATTTATAGAAAGACCTGTACTTGCTACCGTTATCTCCATATTACTTGTCATATTGGGGGTGATTGGTATCCTCAAACTGCCATTGCAGCAGTTTCCCGATATTGCACCGCCCGCAGTGCAAGTAACGGCATTATATCCTGGGGCAAATGCCGAAACCGTCCTTCGTGCCGTAGCCCCCTCACTCGAAGAGTCAATCAACGGTGTTGAAAATATGAGCTACATGAGCTCTACCGCCAGTAACGACGGTTCGTTAATGATTACGGTATATTTTAAACTTGGTACAGACCCTGACCAAGCTGCTGTAAACGTCCAAAATCGTGTGGCTCAGGCAACCAGCCAATTGCCAGCTGAGGTTGTACAAGCCGGGATCACCACCGCAAAACAGCAAAACAGCTTGATCATGGTATTGGATCTTTATACGGAAGATCAGAGTAAATACGATCAGACCTTTATTACCAATTACGCCCAGATCAATATCATTCCTGAACTGAAGCGGATACCCGGCGTGGGACAAGCATTGGCATTTGGTGGTAGTAAAGACTACTCCATGCGTGTATGGCTCAATCCAAATCAAATGGCGACCTATAAATTAACGCCTGAGGAAGTAATGGCCGCCATCCAAGATAAAAACGTCGAAGCTGCTCCGGGTAAATTCGGAGAGAGCAGCCGTGAAGCTTTTGAATTTGTAATCAAATATAAAGGTAAACTCAACCAGCCAAGTGATTACGAAAATATTATTATCCGCTCCAATACAGACGGTTCTGTATTAAAACTCAAAGACGTCGCTCGTGTCGAACTGGGATCTTATACCTATGCGAGTCATACGCGCATCAACGGTAAAGCAGGATTGAATATTGGGGTCATGCAGCTTGCAGGTTCGAATGCAAATGAAATTCAGATTGCCATTCAAAAATTCATGGAGAAAGCCTCTTTAAGCTTTCCAAAAGGTGTCAAATATCTCGTTTTATACAACACAAAAGATGCACTTGATCAATCCATTGACCAAGTAAAACATACACTAGTTGAAGCATTTATACTGGTATTTTTAGTTGTCTTTCTATTCCTTCAAGATTTTAGATCGACATTGATACCAGCGATTGCGGTACCGGTAGCCATCGTGGGAACATTTTTCTTCATGCAGCTCTTCGGCTTTTCAATCAACCTACTGACTTTGTTTGCTCTGGTACTAGCCATTGGGATTGTCGTCGATGACGCGATTGTGGTTGTGGAGGCTGTTCATGCCAAGATGGAGCATGAAAATCTCCCGCCTAAGCTTGCTACGACATCTGCCATGAGTGAGATCACAGGCGCCATCATCTCGATTACATTGGTGATGTCTGCCGTATTCCTTCCCATCGGCTTTATGGAAGGTTCAACCGGGGTATTTTATAGACAATTTGCTTTCACCTTGGCGATTGCAATCGTTATTTCAGCAATCAATGCCTTGACACTAAGCCCTGCGTTATGTGCGCTCTTCTTAAAACCAACGCATCATGGTCATGCTGATGCCAAGAAACTTAATTTCAAAGAGCGTTTCTTCGCTGGATTCAATGTCGGATTTGATCGGTTGACGAAGAATTATTTAGGTAGTTTACGCTTCTTGATCCGTTATAAGTGGGTTGCATTTGCAGGATTGGGAATTACCCTACTTTTGACTGTATTTATGATCCGTAAAACACCTACTGGATTCATCCCATCAGAGGATCAAGGATTCATTGCTGTATCCTTATCTATGCCAGCAGGTGCTTCTTTGGATCGTACCTCTGGAGCATTAGCCGAAGCAGAGAAGCAACTTCAACATGCTGATTTTACCAAAACTTTAAATGTACTTGCTGGTTTCAATATTTTGACACAATCCACAAGTCCATCAGCAGGTGTTGCATTTATCCTCCTTAAACCACATGAAGAACGTGGTAAGATAAAAGACATCAATGCTATTATGGCCGATGTCAATCAGCGATTGGCAAATATCAAAGGCGCAAATTTCTTTGTCTTTACCTTCCCTACTGTCCCAGGATTCAGTAACGTGGATGGTCTGGATATGGTACTGCAGGACCGGACCGGTGGACAACTCGGAAAATTCAGTGGCATAGGCCAAAAGTTTATTGGCGAATTGATGAAACGTCCAGAAATTATGATGGCTTTCACAACCTTTAAAGCGGATTATCCACAATATGAACTCCAGGTAGATGATATCAAAGCAGAACAACTTGGCGTAAGCACAAAAAGCATTTTACAGACTATGCAAGCCTATTTTGGTAGTGCCCAAGCCTCAGATTTTAATCGTTTTGGAAAGTATTATCGTGTGATGGTTCAAGCTGATGCCAAGGATAGAAGTGAACCAACTTCAATGGACGGTATTTTTGTAAAAAACAGATTGGGAGACATGGTTCCCATCAATACATTAGTCAAATTAGAACGTGTATATGGTCCGGAAACTGCATCTCGTTACAACTTATTTAATTCGATTGGAATAAATGCGATACCAAAACCAGGATATAGTTCTGGAGATGCTATCCGTGCGGTTGAAGAAGTTGCAAAACAACAATTGCCGACCGGATTTACTTATGAGTTCTCAGGTATGACTAAAGAAGAAATTGTCTCCGGAGGCCAATCCACATTGATTTTTATTCTCTGTCTGATATTCGTTTATTTTCTGCTTGCGGCACAATATGAAAGCTATATCATTCCATTGGCGGTTATTCTCTCCATTCCTACAGGTATATTTGGGGTCTTCGCAGCAATTAGCTTCACTGATATTGCCAACAACATCTATGTACAAGTTGCACTCGTTATGTTGATTGGATTATTGGCCAAAAATGCCATTCTGATCGTAGAATTTGCCATCCAAGGGCGTAAACAGGGACTATCAATTCCTAGTGCCGCACTTAAAGCAGCGAGATTACGTTTGAGACCTATTATTATGACTTCTTTAGCTTTTATCGTTGGTATGATTCCAATGATGACAGCGGTAGGTCCATCAGCGCAAGGAAATCACTCAATCAGTATTGCCGCTGCGGGCGGGATGTTCACTGGAGTAGTTTTAGGACTCTTTATTATCCCTATTCTCTTTATTTTCTTCCAATTTATCCAAGAGAAAATAGGAGGTTCTCCAAAGCAAAAACAACATGAAAACAATGCCGTTTCGTTGGAAATACCCGTGCATACAAACAATTAGTATATCATGACAGCATTTAAATATATGAATAGTAAATCAAAATTACTGACGGTTTTCATCTTATCCTTTGTCGCATGGTCTTGCAAAACAGATAAGTTGGTCAGCAATCAACACCTTGCCCCCAACTTACCCGAACAGTACCGCGACCAGGCTAAAGCTCCGCAGGAAACTAGCATAGGTTCTATTCCATGGCGTGATTTTTTTAAGGATCAAGTCTTACAAACCTTGATCGATAGTGCTATACAACATAACTTAGATATGCAACTGGCACTAAAAAATATAGAAGCGTCTCAACTGAGCCTGAAACAAGCAAAAGCAAACTATCTTCCCACGGCCCAACTACAGATCCGCGGAAATAGTACCAACCCATCCAATAATAGTATGAATGGATTGAGCCTGGGGCAGTTTTTAGGCCAACACCATGTGGAAGATTATACGGCATCCTTAGGTTTATCCTGGGAGGCCGACATATGGGGTAAAATCAAAAACCAAAATATCGCTGCTTTAGCTTCCTATCTACAGACAGAAGAAGCGAAAAAAGTAATTCAAACCCAATTAATTGCACAAGTTGCACAAGGTTATTATCAACTACTGATGCTTTATCAATTGCGTGATATCGCCAAACAAAACTTGCAATTGAGCGATACAACTTTACGCATTGTCCAGCAACAATATGAAGTTGGTGACATTACGCTGCTTGCGTTGGAACAGGTCGATGCGCAGCGATTGTCTGCAGCTGCCTTGATCCCAGACTTTGAACAACAGATCCGTATTCAGGAAAATGCCATTCAGATTCTTAGCGGAAAACTCCCGCAGGAAATTAAAATAGGGGAGAAATTGTCGAATATTCAATTCCCCGAAGAATTAGCAACTGGCGTCCCAGCCGATTTGTTAAGTCATCGTCCGGATGTAAAACAAGCTGAACTGGCTATTACAGCTTCACAAGCTTATCAACAATACGCAAAGGCACGCATGTATCCTTCCTTGGTTATTAGCGCCGAAGCAGGAGTAAATGCATTCAAGGCAAGCAATTGGTTCAACTTACCGGCTTCATTATTTGGGGCAATTACAGGAAGTATTACGCAGCCAATTTTACAGCGGAAGGAATTGAAAACTCAATATGAACTGGCACGTGTCGAACAAGAAAAGAACGTACTGATCTTCAAGCAAAAAGTAATCTCAGCAGCTGGAGAAGTTTCCGATGCTTTAATTTCAATTCAAAAATTGAAAGAAAAACAAAAGATTACTTCGGATAGAACGACGCGTCTAAAGGAAGCAACGAAGCACGCCAATCTTTTATTTGAAACAGGAATGGCCACTTACTTGGAAGTAATTACAGCACAAAGCAATATCTTGCAAAGTGAGCTCGAACTTGCTCAGGTAAAAAAAGCGGAGCTTTCTGCAGTTGTTGACCTGTATCGTTCATTAGGTGGTGGATGGAGCAACAACTAATGCTATAAAAAAAGCAATTTTCTAATTTTATTATACATATCTGGTAGATGGGGGGCTTTAGGGTCCCCTGTTTTATTTTTATCCGAAGGGCATTCTACCATCACCTTTAATTTGTTTCCATGTAAAGCATACTTCAAAGCAAATTAAAAGCAAGCTTTTTCTTTTGTTTAACCTTCTTCTACAACGCGATCTCATTCAATTTATAAATCCTTCAAACCTTGGAATAAAAGAGACAAACGCAGCTGAAACAATGCGATTATTTTTGTGACATCATATAAATTTTATAAAATGAGAGATTTAAAAAAAATTGCATTAGCGGTATGTATCGCCTTAAGCACATTAGTAGCGATGAGCTGCAGTAAAGATGACGAAACTGTTGTTGAACCACAGCTTACACCAAGCGAAATATTGGCCAGTACACCCTGGGAAACAACAAACGCAAAGAATAATAAAGGAGAAAGTGTAGTGTTAACAGATGCGAATGTGTCAAATTTTGTAGGATTTGCTTATTTCAAATCTGACGGTACATTTACAATGTTCAATCTTGACAATTCTCCCAAAATGCACGGCGACTGGACCGTATCTGCAGATGGTAAAACGAGAACAATTGTTGCTAAAAATGCTGCTGGTGAAACATTGTTTACTCGTGTGGTTGATATTACTGTATTAACGAAGAAAGAATTCACGTATAGAGTTTATCCAAACGCGAATGACAAAACAATCTATTTCGATATTATCCATACACCAACAACGCATCAAGAGCCAAAATAATTTACACGATAACACATCGAAAAAATAGTTACTTCAGTAAAACAGAAAGGCTTGACGAAACGATGTCAAGCCTTTCTGTTTATAGCTAAAAACGAGCCCCTTAACCAGAGTCATTCTTTTACACTGTTATATCAACAGATCACAAAAAAAACAATAACAACAAGATTTACAATCCATTAAAAAAAACAGAACATCCGAATTTCATAAAAAATTATATTCTGATATGCCAAGGCAAGATAATCTATCGGCCTTCGTCAATATACGTCTGAGTACATCAAATTGATATTTCAGTCGGGGCTTTATACGCTTCAGCAGAAATTTGTCGTCCAATACTAAAAGGAATTACGAAATTTGCATAGATTTCACCGATACATATAAGTTAAAAGAATGCAGGATATAGCGATCTATAAAAACGATAAGACTCTAATTAGTACAAATAAAAAAAGGCTGATATTTACCTTTCTGTCCTTTCTGCTTATTTATCTCGTCGCCTATATTATTGATCCTTTCTCGAGTTGCTGGGATGGCTATTTTAAACGGAATATGTTCGAAATACTCGGTGAATGGACATTTACGATCATTTACAGCTTTATCATTTCCGAATTTAGTATCATTGTCCATGACAAGCTTAATAAGTTCTTAACTTGGAAAGATAGTCCGACAGAGCGACTTCTACTTGAAACCGTCATCAACCTTTTTGCAGTACTCTTTATCAATTTACTGCTGGAGTACCTGATTTCAAAATATTATTTTGGACCTCAAAATGTTACTATAGCCCCATCTTTGGAGGAAAAAAGGGGGATGATTCAAAACATTACAATCAGTGTATTGATTGCGCTCATGATAATGGGGATCAATATTGGTAGTCATTTGATCACTAACTGGAAAAATGAGTCCATGCGTGCGGCAAAGCTCGATCAGGTCATTCTTGAAACAGAACTTCAATCGTTAAAATTACAGATCGACCCCCATTTTGTCTTTAATAACCTGAGCGTGCTCTCAGAAATCATCCTCGAAGACCAACAATTAGGCTATGAATATGCAGAAAACTTCTCCAAAATATATCGCTACCTTCTTGTCAATTCCAAAAAGGACATTATCTCACTCGACGAAGAACTCAACTTTCTAAATTCATACATATTTCTCATCAAAAACCGATTTGGCGATGGCGTAAACTTCGAAATAAACGTCAATCCCGCCAAACGCAATTGCCAATTACCTCCCCTTACCTTACAATTATTGGTAGAAAATGCATTAAAGCATAATCAGACAAATAAGAAAAAACCGCTGAAAATAAAGGTATACACCAACTCCCAGAATCAACTTGTTGTTGAAAATATATTAATCCCTATTGAGAATGTATCCGAATCATCGGGAATCGGGATTTCAAACATCATTAAGAGATACGATTTGCTATCCAACTTAAAACTGCAAATAAAGAATGATGGCAAAACATTTAACGTTATCCTCCCACTTTTAGCGCAAGCATAATGAATATAACCAAAGTATTAATCATCGAGGACGAAAAACTCAATGCCGATCGTTTAAAACGACTTTTGAAGGAAATAAAGCCATCCATCGTTATTTTAGATGTGCTGGATAATATCGCTGATAGCATCAACTGGTTCAATGGCAATGAACTTCCCGACCTCGTGATGATGGATATTCGTCTATCCGATGGTTTAAGCTTTGAAATATTAGAGACTATAAAAATAGATTGCCCAATCATATTTACAACAGCATTTGACGAATACGCTGTGAGGGCCTTTAAATTCAATAGCATAGATTATTTGCTTAAGCCTGTAGAAAAAACAGAGCTGGAAAACGCCATCCAAAAACTTGACTATCAAAAAGATCTCCAGATCAACCAACAACCGCTTCAAGGTTTATTGGATTTTATCTATCCGAAAGATTTTCGCTCACGCTTTCTAATTCCATTCAAAGACGGCTATAAAACCGTTCTTGTTGAAGAGATATTATACTTCTACTCCGAATTTAAACTTACCCATGCGCAACTCAAATGTGGCACTGTCGAAATTGTCCCTCAAACAATGGAAGAACTCGAACAGCAATTAAATCCAAAAGTATTTTTTCGCGCCAACAGGCAATTCATTGTGCATATAGATGCGATCAAAAGATTACATAACCACTTCAACGGAAAACTAAAAATAGAAATTAAAAATAACGATCAAGTGGAAATCCTTGTGAGCAGAGAAAAGGCTCAACTGCTAAAAAATTGGTTAGACTATTAATATTAAAACTGATCCGCTTACTCCTTTTTTCGTCAGAAAGGTAAAGTAAGTTTTTCGCGATGAAGAAGGGGATGTCAATCGGTAAGACCAATATCTCCAACACAATTGGATCGGATCATTTAATATCGTAAAATTCAGATCATCACTGATACGTTTCAGTAAGCAATTGTAACGTCTCGGTAGATTTCTTTGCCTTATGGCTTAAAAGAATTCTTTTCTTTGTTTCATTATAAAATGATAAAATGGCACAAAGAACGATGACTTTAAAACCTTTCCTTACACTTATTACAGCAGCAGCATTATTATCGTCCTGTGGAGGCAACCAAGAACAACCGCAAGAGCAGGCAGTTACTGTTGACTTTATCGAATTATCTCCTACCCACGCGGAGACCGAAAAAAAATATCCTGGTACATTAGAGGGGACCGTCAACGTCGATGTCAAAGCGCAGGTAACGGGGTATCTCGAGCAGATTTATGTCAAAGAAGGAGACTATGTATCCCAGGGTCAACCCCTTTTCAAAATAAAAGCTGATGTCTACAACGAACAAGTAAACAACAGCAAGGCAGCTTACCAAGCTGCTTTATCGGCAGAACAAAACGCGAAATTGGAGATTGAAAAAATCAAACCACTTGTTGAGGGTAAAGTGTATACCGAATTACAGTTAAAAACTGCAGAGGCCAATTATGCCGCAGCTAAAGCGCAGGTAGCGCAAGCACAAGCTGCACTCGGTTCATCTCAAATAAATGCCAAATTTACGTTGATAAATGCGCCAGTGAGTGGTTATATCGGCCGTATTCCTAATCGGATCGGAAATTTAATTACCGCAGCAGATGCGACACCTTTAACAACGCTATCTGAAATCAATACCGTAAATGTATATTTTTCATTGAGTGAGGCCGATTTTATAGCCTTTATCAAAGATCATAATAACAAAACATCCAATCAACAAGCAACGCTATTACTGGCTGATGGAACAGCATACAACCATTCGGGGAAAGTAGAGTTAGCCAGTGGTAACATCGACAGAACAACAGGAAGCATGGCACTTAAAGCAAGTTTCATCAATCCCGAAAAAATTCTCCGTTCGGGTGGCTCAGCAAAAGTAATCTTGAAAAAAGCGCATGAAAACGTATTGTTGGTACCTATGGCCGCTGTCAAGGATATTCAAGACCGCTATTTCGTTTATGTTATTGGTGAGAAAAATAAAATTTCCATGAAACAGATTGAAATTGCAGGAAATACAGCTAACGCCTACTTACTTAAATCGGGACTCACAGCTGGTGAAAAAATCGTTATGAATAGAATTGATATGCTTAATGATGGAATGCAAGTTCAACCGACTAAAAAATCCACCATGTAACAAGGATAGCAGGTATAGCAAAAGCTGAACTGCTCAAAGAATGGCAACAAGGCTATACATTCAGTATTCACTTTTGAAAAAAAAACGGTACTAAAAGCTTTATAAAATTTAAACTAAAATGTTAAAGAAATTTATTGACAGGCCAGTTTTGGCAACTGTTATATCTATCATATTTGTCATACTGGGGGTCATCGGTCTTTTTAGGTTGCCTCAAACGCGATTCCCGGATATCGCCCCGCCCACGGTTCAAGTTACCGGAAGCTATCCCGGAGGAAATAGCGAAACAGTATTGAGGTCAGTTGTTACACCCCTTGAAGAGCAAATCAATGGTGTGGAGGACATGGAGTACATTACATCTACTGCAAGTAATGACGGTACATTCTCTGTACGCATTGTCTTTAAAGCAGGTGTAAATCCAGATCAGGCAGCCGTAAATGTGCAAAACAGAGTACAACAGGCTACTCCTATCCTGCCACAGGAAGTTGTCCGAATGGGATTAACGACCTCCAAGCAACAAAATAGTATGATCATGATATTTAATATCTATACAGAAGATAATAAAAAATATGATGAACTATTTTTACAGAATTATGTGAACATCAACTTGATACCACAGATCAAGCGTGTACCTGGCGTTGGTCAGGCTATGGTATTCGGTTCCAAAGACTATTCGATGCGTGTATGGTTGAATCCGCAAAAAATGGCGAGTTATGGACTTGTGCCACAAGAAGTCATTGCTGCAATTTCCAAACAAAGTTTGGAATCTGCACCTGGAAAATTAGGGGAAGAATCAAAAGCACCACTAGAATATGTCATACGCTATAAAGGGAAAAAGAACCTTCCTGAACAGTATGAAAACATTATCGTCAAAAACAATAACGTTCAGATTGTACGCTTAAAGGATGTGGCACGTATCGAGTTTGGCTCGATCAGTTATAGTGGTAATTCGCAAAATAACGGCCTCAATACCGTTACCATTGGTATATTCCAGACATCAGGCTCCAACGCCAATGAAATTGAAATCGGAATCGACAAACAGATTGAAATAGCGCAACGCTCTTTCCCTCCTGGGATCAAGATTTTTAAATTGATCAGTACCAAAGAACGCTTGGATGAAAGTACGGCACAAGTACGTTCGACATTGATTGAAGCCTTCATTTTGGTTTTCCTCGTTGTATTTTTGTTCCTGCAGGATATACGGTCGACTATTATTCCAGCAATCGCAGTTCCAGTAGCTATCGTAGGTACTTTTTTCTTCCTGCTGGTGTTTGGCTTTACCATCAATATATTGACGTTATTTGCCTTAGTACTCGCCATTGGTATCGTTGTCGATGATGCAATTGTCGTTGTCGAAGCAGTACATGGAAAAATGGAGACTTCCAACTTAACCGGCAAGCAGGCTACCCATAGTGCCATGAGTGAAATCACAGGGGCTGTAATCTCCATTACCTTGGTTATGTGTGCAGTTTTTATTCCCATTGGATTTATGACAGGTTCATCGGGCATGTTTTATAAACAGTTTGCCTATACCCTTGTTATCGCCATTGTGATCTCTGCGATCAATGCCTTGACTTTAACACCAGCACTCTGCGCATTATTGCTTAAAAATACGCACGCCGAAAATCACGATGGGCAGACCCCAAAAACAGGATTTTCTCAACGTTTTTTCAAAGCGTTTAACGCTGGCTTCGAAAACATGACCAACCGATACGTTGGTTCATTAAAATTCCTGGCAAAGAAAAAATGGATTTCGGCACTTTTGATCCTGGCTACAATTGGCGTTGCTGGATACCTCATGACAAGCACTTCCAAAAGTTTTGTACCAATGGAGGATGATAACTTTGTTGTATACAGTTTGGAAATGCCCCCAGGAACAGGACTTGATCGAACCACAAAAGCAGTAGAAAAAATCGAAAAACTACTTGCCGATATCCCTTCTATTGAAAGCCATACAAGT
Source organism: Sphingobacterium sp. HSC-15S19 (assembly GCF_050433745.1). Lineage (NCBI taxonomy): Bacteria > Pseudomonadati > Bacteroidota > Sphingobacteriia > Sphingobacteriales > Sphingobacteriaceae > Sphingobacterium > Sphingobacterium sp. HSC-15S19. The sequence continues at coordinate 185,562 of NZ_JBNPWQ010000010.1, read as the reverse complement.
ATTACTGGATTCAATATGATCGGTAACAACTCCAGCGCAGCCTATGCAACAGGATTTATACGCCTGAAAGATAAAAAGAAACGTGGTGAGATGAACGATATCGATCAGATTCACCAAGTGATCTCGCAAAAATTATCCAGTGTCAAAGAAGGTAACGCAATGGCCTTTCGTTCCCCTCCTGTTGATGGTTATGGTATGATGAATGGCGCGGAACTCGTTTTGCAGGACAGAGCTGGTAAATCGCCGGTAGAGCTCAAAGCAATGTCCGACTCCGTTATTGCGCAGATTATGAAACAACCAGGGGTGCAGTTTGCTTATACCATGTTCAGAGCAGATTATCCACAGATGGAGTTAGAAGTAGATGAAGACAAAGCTGCCCAACTTGGCGTAGATGTCAGTGAAATGCTTTCGTCCGTTCAAACTTACTTTGCGGGTGACCAATCATTGAATTTCAATCGTTTCGGTAAATTCTATCGGATAGCAGTTAAAGCGGATGGCATCTATAGAACCGATAAAGAAGCCTTCAACGAAATATTTGTCAAGAATAATCTTGGCCAAATGGTTCCGGTGAACACTTTGGTTACACTTCGTAAAGTTTATGGTCCTGAGTCGGTAACACGTTATAATTTATACAATTCACTCACGATAAACGTGGTTAGTACGCCTGGTATCAGTAATGGTGCGATCATGGAAACATTGGAGAAAAATGTATTGACTAAGTTACCAGGAGACTATAGCTACGAATGGACGGGACTTAGCTTGGAAGAGAAGTCTTCGGGCAATCAGACCGTACTTATCCTAGCATTAAGCTTGCTATTTGTATACTTCTTACTATCAGCACAGTATGAAAGTTATTTATTGCCCCTTGCCGTCCTGTTATCAATCCCAACAGGTATGATCGGCTCTTTCCTAGGAACACGTGCCATTGGGTTGGACAACAATATCTACGTCCAGGTCGGCTTGATCATGCTCATCGGTCTTTTGGCAAAAAATGCCATTTTGATTGTTGAATTTGCTTTACAGCGGAGAAGAGCAGGCTCCTCACTCATTGATTCGGCTTTAGAAGGTGCAAGAGCTCGTCTACGCCCAATCTTGATGACTTCATTGGCTTTCATTGCGGGTATGGTCCCCTTGATGTTTGCGACCGGCGGAACGGCTACAGGTAACCATTCCATCAGTACCGGAGCAGCAATGGGTATGTTAAGCGGTGTTATCCTTGGGGTAATTATTATACCATTACTGTACCTTGTGTTCCAATATTTGCAAGAAAAAGTTTCGGGTAAAAAGCTTACGGACAATACAGTACACAATACAAACGATTAAAATGAAAAAATTTCATCACTATACAACAATTTTCGCAAGCACTACCCTGTTGTTGTCCGCATGCAGCGTGGGGAAAAAATATACACGTCAGGAGATAGCAATGCCCGAAAATTTCAAAAACAGCGAGGTTGTCTTGACGTCTGATACGCTACAGCTATCCTGGCGTAACTTTGTACAGGATCCCTTGTTGACTTCACTCATTGAGAAGGCATTATCCAACAATACAGACGTCAATGTTGCACTCCTCAACATGCAACAATTGGAACTCGCTTACAAGCAGTCTAAGAAAGGGTTATTGCCAACAGCTGATTTAAGCATTGGAGCGAATAGAACCTGGTTATCGAGCAACTCATTGAATGGCTCGCTCAGTGACCAATTTATCGGGACACCTTATATGGACGATTATAGTGCCACGCTCAGATTATCTTGGGAAGCCGATATCTGGGGAAAGGTAAAAATGCAAAAAGAGGAATCTATGGCCAATTTTTTTGGCCAAAAGGAAAATTTATCGGCTCTGAAAACCCGGGTTATTGTACAGGTCATCCAGTCCTATTATAATCTGATTGCTTTGGATGAGCAGCTTAAGATTGCACAAAGAAATGTTCAATTGAGCGACAGCACACTGAATATGATACGTTTGCAATACAACTCATCACTGGTCAGTTCGCTTGCCGTGGAGCAAGCCGAAGCTCAGAAGAAAACTGCTGAATTGTTGATTCCCCTAGCCCATCAAAACATGGCTGTAGAAGAAAATGCACTGAGCATTCTTTGCGGCGGTTTCCCCCAGGGCATTCAACGTACAGCAAGTTTAGATGATACGATTGTTGGAGACGGACTTGCTACAGGGGTGCCGGCCGAACTCTTGAGCCGCAGACCAGATGTCAGAGCAGCTGAATACGCGGTTGTGGCTGCCACAAGCAGAATGGGACTCGCCAAAGCGGCGATGTACCCTTCCATAAGCTTGACACCATCCATTGGTACAAACTCCATTCAATTTAACAAATGGTTTGATCTACCGGGTTCGATTGTGAAAACAATAGCGGGGAATATTGCACAGCCAATTTTCCAGAAAGGTGCTTTAAAAACAAACTATGAGATATCAGTCATCGAACGCGAAAAGATAGCATTGCAGTTTAAACAGTCGGTTATGGTTGCAGTTTCAGAAGTTTCGGATGCCTTGGCAAAAATCAAACATACGGAACAGCGCCTGCAACTTATCCATGCCAAATCAAATGCCCTCGCCAAAGCCACCGCTGATGCAGCCTTACTTTATAAAAGTGGGATGGCAAACTATTTGGAAGTGATAACTGCCCAAAACAATGCGCTCCAAAATGATTTGGAACGTATTACAGTAAAACGGGAAAAGCTCAACGCAGCTATAGATCTTTATCGTGCACTGGGTGGCGGAACAGATACTTTACCGCCAAATACGCCATAGAATCACAAAATAAAGGCAACTGACTAAATATATGCCCCTAGAACCAAAGACTTTCTAGGGGCTTTTTCATTCCTTTTTTGCAGCTGCGCCCAAAATTTCCTATCTTCGGGTAAATACAAATATGATGAATAGAACGAGTTGTCTTCCCCCTCCAATAGCGTAATATTTTTTCTCTATATTACTGAAGCCCAATACCAGAAATGGACCGATTTGCTGTGCTTCTTATTTACGATCAATTTTATGATTTAACACCTTTCGTCCTTAATGGACGGAACCGGAAGACAATTTCTTATGAAACATTCATATTTCATGCTGCACCTTGCTGTGCTGTGCCTGGGACTATCTGGTGTATTTGGAAAAGTGATTTCACTCAACGAGGGGATACTCACATGGTACCGTGTATTTTTAGCTGCCGTTATCCTATTTTTTATTCTAAAATGGTATAAAATACCTACAGATTTTACTTTCAAAGAGAAACTGCATATTGCAAAAAATGGGCTACTATTGACAGCATCCTGGCTATTATTCTATGCTAGCATCAAATATTCAAACATTTCCATCGGCGTGATCTGCTACTGTATGGCAAGTTTTTTCACCGCTATTTTTGCACCGATGATCAATAAAACGAAATTCAGATTGTCTGAACTTCTGTTGAGTGGACTTACGTTGTGTGGGATAGCACTGATATTTCACTTCGATACCTCACACCAGCTTGGCATAGTCTTAGGGATAATTTCTCCGGCTTTTGCCTCACTCTATGCGGTTCACAATGAAAAATTGACCAAAAAGTACAATGCAATATGCATTAACTATTATCAAATGATCGGTGGAACAATAGGGCTGGCATGTCTACTTCCTTTTTACATTCAGCACTATCCAATCAGCACTTTCATTCCCAATGCCCTGGATATTTTCTATCTGATCATCTTATCTTTATGTTGCACTGTGGGAGTCTATCTCGCATTTACAGAAATCTTAAAGAAGATATCAGCATTTACATTGAACTTAAGCTTAAATCTTGAGCCAGTATATGCTATTTTGATTGCATTTTTACTTCTTAATGAAGCAAGAGAATTAAACCTATCCTTCTATGTTGGACTGTTTTTGGTTGTTTCATCTGTGTTATTGCAGTATTGGATCAGTAGTAAAAAGAGCGCTTAACAACCTCCATTCATTTCCCAGTCTAACGAAGATTGGGAAATGAATATTGTTTCCTCCTTGTGCCAAGCAGGTAGCCCCGATAAACAGGTAGTCCCGAAAAAAACATGTTGAAAAGAAAAATGTGTGTCATTTTCAACAAAGCCTTATATTTATGAAACGGTTCGGGTTTTAATTCCAAAACCGGCACAACCGGTCAAGCAATTTATTATATATACATTAAATAGATAGTTCCGTTATGAGCAATAGCAGTACAGAAAACAAATTTGTCAACCAGCAGATCCAATACCTTGAGTTTGTATCAAGCGACCTTGAACGTGCCAAAGCATTCTACTCAACGAGTTTCGGTTGGGAGTTTACGGATTACGGGCCAGCATATACGGCTTTTGGCGGAAAATATGTTGATGGTGGTTTTACACTTGGTGACCCCAGAAATGGCAGTATTCTCGTCGTAATCTATGCCGACGATCTGCAGGCTACGCGTGATCAGGTTATCCGTGCTGGCGGGACTATATTAAAAGATATTTTTAGCTTTCCCGGAGGAAAAAGATTTCAGTTCCAGGATCCTGACGGATATGAATTGGCCGTATGGACTGTTGAATAAAAGTTGAATACAGTATATACTCAAATACAAAGCCCCCATATTTTTCTCATATGGGGGCTTTGTATTTTAAGATCAGGCTCTTTTAGCTTTCTGATAGTTTTTATTTTTATTCCTATTGAAACGCTTCTTCTTATGCTGTGGATTCTTTTTGGCAGGATTGTAAGTAGGTCCCGCTTCAAACCCCTCTGGCAATGGAAGTTGTTCAATCGGATAACCTATTAAATTCTCAATCTGAGCGAAACGGTTTTGGTCTTTCTCATTGACAAAGGTAATGGCTGTTCCTGTAGTTGCTGCCCGCGCAGTACGTCCAATACGGTGTACGTAGTCTTCCGGATCCGGTGGAACATCGTAATTAACGACCAAACTGATCCCCACCACATCGATACCGCGAGATATCACATCTGTCCCTACCAGTACCCGTACCTGACGAGACCGGAATCTGGCCATGATATCTTCCCGTTTCGACTGCTCGAGATCCGAATGGAAACCCTCCGCATCAATCCCCTGCTTCTGTAATTCCTGAGCGAGAAGTTTGACTGTAGTTTTTTGGGATGCAAAAATAATAACAGATACATAGTTGGGATCCTTCAGTATATTCTTCAGAAGCTCCATTTTCTGTTGATCATAGGCAAGATATACACGTTGATCTATCCCTTCCGAAGGTTTAGAAATGGCAATATTGACTTCCACAGGCTCTTGCAGAATTTTTCGGGCAAAAGACCTGATCTTCATCGGCATCGTCGCCGAAAACAAAAGCATCTGCTTTTTCTTCGGTAGATAACTTACAATACGTAAAATATCGTCTTGAAATCCCATATCCAGCATACTATCGGCTTCATCCAAAACAAAGTGCTTTAAATGAGAGAGATCAATCTTCATGGAGGTAAGATGGCTTATCAACCTTCCCGGCGTAGCAACAATAATATTTACCCCCTCTCGTATGGCCCGTTTTTGCTGTTCATACCCCATACCATCACCACCACCATAAATGGCTATGGATGTTGCACCCGTATAATAAGACATGCCCATAATCTGCTGGTCAATTTGCATAGCAAGTTCCCGGGTCGGAACAAGGATAATAGCGAGGATAGATTCCCTTGAATTCCGTGCTATTGCATCGAGGATCGGCAACATATAAGCTGCTGTTTTACCTGTACCTGTCTGTGCACAGGCAATCATATCTTTTCCCTCTTTAATAATCGGGATGGTCTGTTCTTGGATCGGCGTAGCCTCCTCAAACATCATACTTTCTAAACCTTCTTCCAAAGCTGGAACAAAGCCAAATTCATCAAATCTCAACGTATTGTTTTTATTGTTGTGCCCTAAATTACTAAATCTAATTCATAAAAGTCTAAAATTAATACCTATAGCTCGTTATCCGCTTTCAAATAGATGTCCAGATCGGATTAATCCATGAGAGAATCAGAAATGAATTTGACCAAAAACAATTGTCCTACACATTCCTGTAAGCCAAGCATACGACTGCTATCTATTCAAAATCTAATCAATAACCTCTGTTTTCTTTGCGGCTGACACTGCGCTCAAAACGACATAGCCTAGCAAGCCAGCGCATAAAGAAGCGATCAGAACCGCGAACTTTGCTTCTTCAATCAGCATGCTATCATCAAAAGATAGTATCGAGATGAAGATCGACATCGTGAAACCGATTCCCCCCAACAAACCTACACCAAAAATCTGTTTCCAGCCAGCCCCTTCCGGTAATTGCGCAATCTTCAATTTTTTAGCAATAAAACAGATCAAAAATATCCCAATTGATTTACCAGCGATTAGGCCAAGGATAATACCGATCCCCAATTTTGAAGTCAAACCACCAATCATTTCCCCATGGATTGGAATAAGCGTATTCGCAAATGCAAACAAAGGAATGATAATGAAATTGACAGGTTTGGTCAATAGATGCTCAAGTTTCTCCAAGGGAGATTCTTCCGCATCCGGTGTTGTCGGCAGCGTCATGGCCACCAGCACGCCAGCTATTGTTGCATGAATACCCGAGTGGTGAACAAAGTACCAAATAAATAGTCCCGGAATCAGGTAAGCCCATATTGCTTTAACGCCCAATTTATTTAACACGATCAAAAACAGAAATATACCTAAAGCAATAAATAAATAGGTCGCATGAATTCCATTGCTATAAAAGATCGCAATAACCAATATGGCAAGTAGGTCGTCAACAATCGCTAACGCAGCCAAAAAGATCTTAAGACTGGCAGGTACCTTATTTCCCAGAAGCGTGATAACTGCTAAAGCAAATGCAATATCCGTTGCCATAGGGATTCCCCAGCCGTTTGCAGTATCGGTGCCCTGATTTAATGCAAAATAAATGATGGCAGGCAAAAGCGCCCCACCAACCGCAGCCAAAATGGGCAGAATTGCTTTACTTGGCGATGAGAGTTCACCTTCTACAATTTCACGTTTTATCTCGAGCCCCACCAGTAAAAAGAAAATCGCCATCAAGCCATCGTTGAGCCACAACAACCAGGAATATTTTAAATGAATATGACCGCTCTCAAAGCCTACTTCCCGGTTCAGAAATTCCATTACACTGGCATACAATGATGTATTTGCTACGATCAATGCCAGAATAACACAGGAAAAAAGTATAATTCCGCCAGCAAAGCTGGATTTTAAGAATTCTTTAAAGACAGTTAAATTGATAAGTTTTGACATGATTTGAATATCTAAAAACGCTTACAAAGGTTCACAAGATACGATTTTTAGGACCATTTACCGAATTCCCTAAACAATATCCGGAGCTATATCCAATGTAAAAAAGCTGAATTAGCTGTGTTTTATCAGTGGTAAAGCTCCTCTCCTATCCTTTTATTTTTCGAACCTAACGAATCAAATGTGAGAAACAGACATTATACCTTAAAATTTCATAAAAATCTAACTTATTTTTTACCGAATTAATTTGACTTTGTTGCAAAAAATACTTAGCTTGCTACTATAGTTAATAAACCGTTTATTATGTGCAAGAAGTGGATTTTCATGGTGCTTCTTTTCGTAGCAAATTTTACATATGCGCAGACGACAGAGGATAAAACCCAACATTCAGGTTCCCATTACATTATTTTAGCAATCATCGCTATCATTGTCATTGTTTATATATTATACAGGAGGCAAAAGAGGAAATTTAATGAATAAGGGAGATCAGTAGATCTCCCTTATTCATTAAATTTCCTTCCACATCCCCTTCACTTCCCATCAAACTTTCAATGACTCAACATATTAATCACGAATCGGTTCATTCGTTTGTGCTAATCGTTGCGCCCCCGTATTTGCCGGACAGGCAATATCATCTGTTGCATCGTATACAAGCTTCTTACCATTCAACTTTGTAATCAATTCTTGAGGGACATACACCTGAACTTTAGTAACCGCATAACCACTTGGATAATAACGAACATAATAACCATCAGGATGAAGCGTCCAAATACCACTTGGCACGTCCGTACGAGGCTCAGCCATACCAGCTAAGATCGCATATTGTTCAAAATCAGCGTACGAATAGTTTCCTGAGGAAACGAGCTGGCGAATATTATTTTCTGCTTCAAAGATTGTCTGTACTGCCGGTGGCATCTGGTCTTTTGCCTTTTGGACAACGTCAAATGGCAAAACGCCGAGTGCACCACCTTCCAAATGCAAAATTTGTTCAGCTGTAAGCAATTTTAAGGCTGTTTCTTTCACCGGACCCGAATAATCAATAAATTTTGTCTTCGCAATGATCGTCCACAATAGCATCTGTATATCTGATTGTGCAACTTCAGGATGCTTTTCAGCGCTTTTCAAAATTGCAATGACCACGTCTCTCTTCTTGCCCAATGTAGGTGCATACATATATCCATCACCTTTCGAAGGCGCATAAGTACCCGCTTTCAAGCAATAGCTCTTATTGGTCATTTCAAAATGTCCAGCCTCCAATAAGTAACCATCATTGCCATTCTTTTGCAAATTTTCTAAAGGTTTATAAACAGCCGTATTTTGAAAATCGGGCATTTGCTCCCCCTTCCTATTTACATCTTCAAAACTTGTACTAATCGCTTCGGGCTCTTTTAAAAGTTTATCCAGCCCAAGTACCTTGCTTCCCTTGGAAGCAACGGCTTTGCTTGCCTTATCCAATAGCCCTCCAAATTGAGCCGAGGCTCCTTGGATATTAAATAAAAAAGCAACTGCAAGTATAACGACACCCGTTATTCTATTTCTTTTCATAATTGATTTCATTTCAGCTCTTGTCCACAAAAAAGAAGCCAATTTAAATCACCAACACAATATTTATAATTTATTAATTCATTATTTGCACACATTGCTGGATTTCACGCTTCATTTCAAAGATCCTCTCCATCCATTGAAATTTCAGCGCATACAGGTTTGCCAAAGAAGCTAAAAACAGTTGATTTCCCCAACATTACTCTCCTCAATTTCTCCTGAAACTGATCACCGCAAATAGTTAAAAATACAATATTAAAACGTATCTTTGCAGCATGATTAATGTGTCAAATCTCTCCCTTCGTTTTGGTAAACGTGTACTATTCGAAGATGTCAATCTAAAATTCACACCTGGAAACTGTTACGGTATTATTGGCGCTAATGGAGCAGGTAAATCTACTTTCTTAAAAATTATCTCAGGGGAAGTCGATCCTTCGACAGGTTCAGTGGCATTCACGCCAGGCGAACGCATGTCTGTTTTAAGTCAGGATCACTATGCTTTCGATGAATTTACTGTTCTTGAAACTGTCATGATGGGTAACCAAGAGCTTTACAAAATCATGAAAGAGAAAGATGCCATTTACATGAAAGAGGATTTCTCTGATGCCGACGGCGAACGTGCTGGCGAACTGGAAAGTCTTTTTGCTGAAATGGATGGATGGAATGCCGAATCTAATGCCGCAACTTTATTGAGCAGTTTGGGCATTAAAGAAGAACTACATTATAAATTAGTTTCTGAAATTGACGGTAACCAAAAAGTCCGTGTACTCTTGGCTCAAGCATTATTTGGCAAACCAGATATTTTGATTCTCGATGAGCCTACCAATGATTTGGATATTAATACCATTGCATGGTTAGAAGATTTTTTAGCAAGTTATGAAGCAATCGTTTTAGTTGTATCCCACGACCGTCACTTCTTGGATGCTGTATGTACGCACACGGTGGATATTGATTTTGGTAAGATGACAATCTATACGGGTAACTACTCGTTTTGGTACGAATCTTCTCAATTAGCGTTAAAGCAACGTTCTGATCAAAACAAGAAAATGGAAGATAAAGTGAAAGAACTTCAGGAATTTATCCGTCGCTTCTCTGCCAACGCTTCCAAATCCAAACAAGCTACTTCTCGTAAGAAAGCATTGGATAAAATTAATATTGACGAGATTAAACCGTCCAACCGTAAATATCCTGCCATCATGTTCAATACCATGAATCGTGAACCAGGAGATCAAACGCTGCAAGTCGAAGGATTAAGCAAAACGGTCAATGGTGAGGTATTCTTCAAGGATATTACCTTTATGATTAATAAAGGCGATAAAATCGCTGTTCTAGGTCCAAATTCATTGGTTACCACAGCATTTTATGATATTATAACTGGTAGAGACACCGATTTCAGTGGCGAATTCAAATGGGGCGTTACCATCACTCCTGCCGATATGCCGATTGAAAATGCCGCATTCTTCGAAGGAAAAAGTGATAATTTGGTCGATTGGTTGAGAGACTATACAACTAACCCAGAGGCAGACGAACAATTTATACGCGGATTTTTAGGGAAAATGTTGTTCTCTGGAGAAGAAGTTATGAAGAAAGTATCTGTACTTTCAGGGGGAGAAAAAATGCGTTGTATGTTTTCTCGCATGATGCTTCAAGGTGCCAACTTCCTAATCTTTGATGAACCAACCAACCACTTGGATTTGGAATCTATCACTGCATTGAACAATGGAATGTCTGATTTTAAAGGATCAATGTTGTTCACATCCCGTGACCACGAATTGACTGAAACTGTTGCAAATAGAATCATCGAATTGACGCCGAAAGGTATCATCGACAAATTGATGACTTACGATGAATACATTAATAGCGATGTGGTGAAAGCACAACGTGAAGAAATGTATAAATAAGATAATTTATCCCAATTTAATAAAGGCTCCATAATTCATTTTATGGGGCTTTTTTGATGCGCAATAAAAAAGCACTGAGGGGTTCAGTGCTAATCGCGATTGATATGAAAGAATTGAGAAAGTTTTACTTTACTGAACCGAAGGTTTGACAACACGCCAACCTAATTGTAAGGACACCGCACAATGGTCGGATAAATCCTGGCCCTTTTCGTTTTGAAAAAGCTTTTTTTGAACCTGATAATTCTTTGCCTCAAATAGCAAATGATGGTTATTGCGATAGTAAATTTTATCAATACCTTCACAATCCTCTGTCAACTCCAATGCTGTTTTCGCTTCAAAATTCACTTGATGCCCAGGAATATTACCTTTGTTGCGTAAACTTACCCATGCATCTACCAAACCTAAGTCCTTCTGAAAAGAACCGATGTTATCCAGCTCGTAAGCATAATGTGCATTAAAGTCACCCATAATCAAAAGTGGTCTGTCAGCCGAATACTTTTTAATATAGGCTTTTAGCTGATTTATATTCTTCTGCCGGGCAATCGTTGCATTCGGATCATCCTGAGCAGTCACATGTACATTATAAACATCTATAAATACCTCTTTGGCCAATTGAATTCGAGCATAAGAAAAGCCTTTAGGCGTCAGACAATCTGCACCATTGCAATCAGTCCAGCCTACCCGCTCAAACTCAACAATCGGATATTTTGAAAGTGTACTCAGCCCGTCCCCAAAAGGTACCCCACCCATATTTGCCGTTCGGTAGCTATGCTTATTTTCGCTGTAGAGGAACTTGTTGTAGTTAAAATCTTCCTGCACATTGACAATATCAAACCCATTGATCCGATTACCGATCGACGTAATACTGGAGGACCGCTCGGTTACAGCACTGGAAATCAATTCAGGAAGGCCAGCTATATTGTACGTTAACAAATTTAGCTTTCCGTAAGTCGCTTCCGGCATAGCTGCATACACAGCATTACTGAGCTTTGGCTGTTGTTTTGGCTTCAACTTAAAACCCAACATAACACCGGCAGACGCACAAATAAATAAGATGACAATCTTTCGAAAACCCTTAGGTCTAATTTTTTTTTCGAACAATAGATCTAATAGCATGGATTGAATATTTCGTTCACTCCAAAGCTACTGCGCCAACATTAGCTCTATTATCATATTCAATTAATTCTATTTTTAATAATTATGCACAAATTATTAAAAACTAATAATTTATAAACACTATAATGACAAAAGGTTAATACCTGCATAGCATAGGAGTTACAGCTTTCAGCTATTTTTATACAACCCCTAATAAGAATAACATGAGAAAGGTAGCCTTCTTTACAGAGATACTCGTCGAGGATTTCGACGGTGCATCACGGACAATGTTTCAGCTAATAAACCGTATAGACCAGCAGAAATTCAACTATTTTTTTATTTATGGTGGCGGCCCTACGCAATTTCGCAATTTTCATTCTTACAAGGTACCCACATTCAAAATACCGGTCAACGACGACTATTGTCTCGCTATTCCACAGCTTATTAAAAAGAAACTTGAGCTCGCCTTAGATAAATTTGCTCCCGACATGATCCATATTGCAACGCCTTCGCTTTTAGGTTTTTTTGCATTAAATTATGCCAAACGGAAAGGTATTCCTGTCCTTACGATCTATCATACACACTTCATTTCATACATTGCCTATTATTTCAAAAACATACTCCCCTTGGTCAAGCCAACTGAACAATGGATGAAAAAAGCAATGAATAACTTTTATAACAAATGTGATATTGTCTATGTACCCACCAACTCTATTCTAAACGAATTACAGCAGATTGGCTTACAACAAGAAGGATTAAAACTGTGGCAAAGAGGAATAGACACAGCCTTGTTTAATCCCAATAAAAAGAATCTATCTCAGCTGCAGACTATCACCAAGAATAACAAACCAACAATCCTCTTTGTCAGTCGTATCGTCTGGGAAAAAAATATTAAAACGCTTATTGAAATCTATCAACAGATACAAGCTCAGAATCTTGACTATAATTTCATTGTTGTCGGTGAAGGAACAGCCAAAATAATTGCAATGCAAGAGATGCCTAATGCCATTTTCTTAGGAAAGAAAAGCCATGATGAGCTTGCAATTCTATATGCTTCGGCAGATGCCTTTGTTTTCCCGTCGGTCTCAGAAACGTACGGAAATGTCGTTGTCGAAGCATTGGCATCCGGACTTCCTTGTGTTATCGCCGATGGTGGGGGTTCGGCTTCCTTGATTCAGCACGGGAAAAATGGATTTAAGTGTCAACCTGAAAATGCAGCTGGATATGTTTACTACCTCAAAAAAATTCTCTCTGACGTGAGCCTAAAAAAGAATCTCATCAATGAAGGTCTATCCTATGTCGGACAACTGGATTGGAATAGACTATCTGGGTGCTATTTTAATGACATTGAACTATTGATTGACAAAACACAGGAAGTCGATTTGGCATGGGCAAACTAACAAACCCAAGCCAACTCATCAAAGGTATTTTTCTATTTTTGATTCTGGCGTCCATCACTGTCTTTTTAGCGAAAAGCGACTTAAATGCCTTGAAAAAAGAGCTCTCCTCAGTTGGTTATCGCTTTATAATTATTTTGTTTACGACTTTCGCGGCCTATTTTGTTGGCACATTAGCTTGGTGGATATGCTTGGGCTCCACAAAAAAGAAGGTCAATCTGATCGAACTCTTTGCCATCCGTCAAATCGGGGAAACCGTTGGACTATTCAACCCTACAAGCATTATAGGTGGTGATTTATTAAAGGCACAATTGATAACCCGTTATGACATTCCCTTAAAAGAAGGATTGAATTCAGTTGCAATATCCCGTATTACCGCCGTACTGTCTCAATTGACACTCTTTTTGATTGCGATGCTTTGGTTGGTATTTTCTCCCTTAAAAAATGAAATTATACGCTACGCAGGCCCGGTAATATATATTATCTGTCTATTTTTGTTCCTTTTGATGATCCTGATATTTTATTGGTTAATGGTTGCAAAAAGTCCCTCGCAAACCAAGGCTTCAACAGCAACACTTTTTGGAAAAGCAATAGCGCATTTTCAGTCACTACTTTGGAACGTAAAAGACTTTTATCGGCATCAAAATAAGGTTTTTTGGTATTCTTACTTACTTTTTGCACTACATTGGATTATTGGCAGCCTTGAATTCTATTATATTCTAAAATTTTTGGGTGTTGCAGTACAACCAATACATGGTTTAATAGTAGATATGAGTGTCATTGTGCTGAAAAGCATCGGTGCTTTTATTCCAGGGCAACTGGGTATTGAAGAAATCGCCAATAAGCTCCTACTCCATATGATCGGTATTACTGGGGGTAGTATTTGGCTCAGTGCTTCATTATTACGTCGCGGCCGACAGCTCACCTGGGTAGCGTTGGGTTTTATATTTTATCTATGCATCAAAAGGAAACCAGTACATGTATCCATCTGAAATAGAAATACTATTTGTCAGCCACAAATATCCCCCAAGTGTTGGCGGTATGGAAAAACAAAGCTTTGAACTGATCAATACTGCGGCTCTTTACTTGAAGGTACACACCTTAGTCTATGACAACCGGGAACCTCTTTTAGCTTTCTTCTTCCAGCTGAATCGCCGAATTCTAGCCAAAATTAACGATAACCCCGGCATCAAGCTTATTCACTTTAATGATGGTTTAATTGCGTCTTTAGCCTCTTTTCACAAAGGATATTCCCATTTAAAACGAGTTGCCACGCTTCACGGACTGGATATTGTATTTCCCTTTCGCTATTTTCAACGTAAGATCATACCGCGGTTTAATACATTTGATCAGCTTATTGCGGTTAGCCAAGCTACCGCCGACGCCGCCCAGTTACGTGGTATCGATCCATCCAAAATTATTGTTATACCCAACGGTGTAGATCCGATACACCACTCCACTGCAAACAATGAATCAGCCTGCCAAAGCAAGCCCTATTTTATCACTTTGGGACGCCCTGTTAAACGGAAGGGCTTCTCGTGGTTGATGAAACATGTCATTCCCGCTATCCAGGGTGATTTCAAATTACTGATGGTAGGTCCATTCGATCACGAACCTACATGGAAAGAACGCCTATTGCAGCTTATACCCAAAAAGATAAATCATTTAATCACCTTATTCCTCGGATTTCCGACCGATCAGGGGGAGATCAGAAAATTACTGAAAGCGTACCCCGAAAAAATTGAACATCTTGGAAAAGTCCCATTCGAACAACTGCAAAGCCTCTTGACCAACGCACAGGCCTTCTTGATGCCCAATATTGAAGTGCCCGGAGATATGGAAGGCTTTGGGCTCGTCTGTTTGGAGGCTTCTACAGCAGGCACCATTGTTGTGGCCGCCGAATTAGAAGGAATTACAAGCGCCGTAACACATAATTGCAATGGCCTGCTCCTGGCAAGCAAAAACCAAAATGCATGGATCGAACAACTTCAAGCCATTTTAGCAAATCCAGTCCATTATAAAAGCCTGAGCCTACAATTTAAACAAAATACCCTAAAACAATATAGCTGGGATATTATGGCCAGATCCTATTGTCAATCATTTGCGGACTTAGTTACAGCAGCAGACCAATAATTGACAGTAACACTTCATAGATTTGACCGCATCTATCATTTAGAGGGAATGGCTCTCCAGAAAGCACTTTTCAACATCTTTCAAGACGCAAAACTTTTTTATAGTGACCTGCTAACGTTTTATAAAAAATCAATTGAATCAAAGCGAAACATCCTACCAAAACAAGCCCCAATGCTGAATAAAAAGTTAGACTGATATACAGTAGTAATAAGAATAGCCGAAGCATCTCAAGTGGAAAAACCCAGTCTTCATGTTCTAGAAGTCCCCCAATACAAATGACGCTACAGAGAATAAATCCTCCGCCAATAAGGAGTTGTATGAGTTGCTGATAATTACCATAAAGCAAAAAAAAGAAAAGCAGGAGCATCGTCAGCATGGACTGAAAAAAGATATAGCGGCTTAATACCTGTGCATGAACTTGTGGCCTAGCTCCTGCAAATATGCGCTCTTCCAGTTCTTCTCGAATTTCAGGCTGTATATCGTCAGGCCTACCAAATATAGTCCGCATTTTGTTTTTAAATCCTTCGGCCCGCTTAAATGATAGACCAATTTCAAATAAATAATGAAAATGCTGCCATAGAAAAGTGTAGCGATGAATGGGCTTTGTGAGTCCATAGACACAAGGTTCTTCTTTTTGTTCCGGGATAAATGTTCCGAATAGCTTGTCCCAAATAATCAGGATATCTCCATAATTTTTATCCAAATAGATTTCATTGCTGCTATGATGCACCCGGTGGTGAGATGGCGTTACAAATACACGCTCCAAAATCCCCAAATTTCCTACCGTCTGCGTATGGGAGAAAAATGGATATACGCCATGGATCAACAAAATAGTGGTCATCATAAAGGGAGGGAATCCCAAAAGGGGAATAAAAGCCCAAAATAACGAACGGAAAACGGCTTGAAATATGGTGATCCGGGCTGCTACGGTAAAGTTATAATCTTCACTTTGGTGATGTACAACATGAGCTGCCCACAACAAGTTTATTTCATGGCTATAGCGATGATACCAATACCAAAGAAAATCTGTAAATAGAAAAAGTATAACCCAGGTCCAAACATTCGCTTCAATGTGAAATATCGCAAAGTTTTGATACACCCAAACGAAAAAAAAGTAAAATAAACTAACAGAAAACATATCACACATACGCTCGACGATACCAACATTGAGATTTGAGATCGATTCATCAAAAGAATAAAAACGTTTCTGTTTTTTGAGGCTATACCAATATTCCAACACCATCAAGATTAAAAATAAGGGAATGATAAACGCCAAAAAATTAAGTTTTTCTGTATACATGCAGCCGCTATTTTGAAGACAAAAAATCTACCTTAATCGCAATTCAACAAGAACCGACTTTTCTGATGCCAAAAGATCAATTCTTCCAAACTCTTTATTATTAAACAATCAATTTTAAATCAGGTTTTTCAATGGACAAAAATGTATGCTTTCTAACGCCCCTACAATAACAAACGCCAACTCAAAAAGAAACGCCAACTCAACGTGATTTTCTACCACAAAAGAACGTGCACAAAAAAAGTCCTCAAAAAGTTAAACACTTTTGAGGACTTCTGATTGAACGATAAATTATTCTTCACTGATGGTGCACTATAATAACAGCGCAGCAGACGAATCCAATATTAATGTACACTGGACATATCGATCTGTGTTTTCCCTTGTTTGATCATCAATACAAAAGGGACACAAATCAGAAAGACAACCCCGAGGTACAGGAACACATCCATGTAAGATAGCACTGTTGCTTGTTTCATCACACTCATGTCCAATATCTGATGCGCTTTGGCCAAAGCCTCATTAGGTGAAAAACCTTTCGCCTGAAAACTCATCTGCAATTGCTGCACCCGTTGTTGCACATCAAACTTACTTGGATCCAAATTAGCTACCAGATCAACACGATGTTTTTGGCTATCACGGGCGATAAATGTCGTAATCAAAGCAATTCCAAATGAACCACCCAATTGACGCATCATCCCTGTAAAAGCAGCTCCTTCACCGATTGACTTACCATGTAATGTTGATAAAGACAGTGTCATAACAGGCACAAACAACAATCCTAGGCCAACTCCGCGGAGAATCAATGGCCAAAACATATGCTCCGAACCTGTATCGTTTGTCATGAGGCTATACATCCAAAAACAAAAGCCAAAAAAGATACATAGCCCTAAAGCAACCATATACTTCTGAGGAACACCATTTTGGATCATCTTACCGATAAAAGGCATCATGATACCGGTCATAATCGAACTCGGTAACAAGAGCAAACCCGCATCTGTTGCCGTCCATCCCAATATCGACTGCGTATAGATGGGAATAATAAAGGTCGATCCGAACAAGCCAAAACCAAGAATAAAGCTCATCACCACACCCACCTGTAAATTCTTATCCTTCAATACACGCAGGTTAACAATCGGTTTATCGTACACCAATTCCCGCCATATAAAAAACAGTAATCCAAAGACAGACAAAATCGATAAGCCTAAAATCAAAGGATCGTCAAACCAGTCATCCTGTTGTCCATGTTCCAATACAAACTGAAGTGAACCAATAAACATGATCAAAAATATCATACCGAACCAATCCACTTCCCTAGCAGACTGCTTTTGACTGTATTTAGGACTGCGTACAAAAGATAAGGTCAACAAGGTCGCAATAATGCCAAGCGGCACATTGATATAAAAGATATAAGGCCAAGAGAAGTTATCGATGATGTACCCACCCAACGGCGGCCCTAATGTAGGACCAACAATGACGCCCATCCCGTAGATAGCTTGGGCCATACTACGTTTTTCTTTGGGATAACTTTCCGTGATAATAGTCTGGGCTGTAACCAGTAAGGCTCCCCCACCCATCCCTTGTATAAAGCGAAATGCAACAAGCTCCCACATATTGGTTGCATTACCGCACAAAAATGAAGATACTGTGAATATGATAATAGAAGCCGCAAAGTAATTTCTACGCCCAAACTGTTGGGACAACCAGCTGGTCATCGGAATCACAATTACATTGGCAATTGCGTAAGCTGTGATAACCCATGCGACATCCGTCAGCGTCGCCCCCAATGAACCTTTCATATCGTTCAGGGCCACATTGACAATCGTTGTATCCACAATTTCCAACAGCGCACAAAGCACCGCTGTAATCGTGATTACAACGCGACGAAAACCATATTCAACCAGACTATCTTGTTGATTTAAATTTTCCATAGTTATTTAACATGCACATCTACGTCAGCATTCATGCCCGGTCTGAGCAAAGCCACATTTTCTGCTTTATTGTCTTTTGTCAATTTGATCTTTACGGGTAAACGCTGAACAGTCTTTACAAAGTTACCCGTTGCATTATCTGGAGGCAATAAAGAGAAACGTGAACCAGTGGCTGGAGAGAAAGAGTTTACCTCGCCTTCAAACTCAATAGCAGGATAAGCATCCACTTTAATACCGACTTTTTGTCCAGGTTTTATTTTTTCCAATTGCGTCTCCTTAAAGTTAGCAACGACCCAAGTTTCAATATTATCTACAATGTAGAACAAAGATTGACCTGGATTGACCATCTGCCCTGGTTGTACCTTGATATTCGATACCTGGCCATCCACAGAAGCAAGTACTGCAGTATAAGAAAGGTTCAATTTAGCCGCTTCAAGTTGCGCATTCGCTCTTTTTATATTTGCCTCAGCAACAGAAGTTTGCTTTGAAGCTACTGTAGTCTTACTCACGACTGCATTACGTTGTGAAGCACTGGCGTTACGTTGTTGTTGCAAAATTTCAACCTGCTTGTCAGCTTCCAATTTCGCTGTTAATGCCTGCTCATACTGTTGTTTCGTAATTGACTGATTGTTGTATAAGTTTTGGTAGCGGATATAATCATTATTCGCTTGCTTAGCACGAATACGTGCTGCATCGATGCTGCCCAAATTAGATTGGATCGTTGCATCCGAGATGGCTACATTCGCCGAAGATGCAGATACATCTGCCTTTGAAACATCAAAGCTACTTTGAGCTGCTGCCAAGGCTGCTAGCGCTTCATCCACACGAACCTGATAATCTTGGCTCTCAATGGTGAACAACGTATCCCCTTTTTTTACCAAATCATTATCTTTTACGTACACTTTCGAGATAAACCCACCAACACGTGGAATGATCGGACTCATGTTTTTCTCTACCTGCGCATCGTCTGTCGTTTCATGCGCCTGACCATGCATATATTTATAAGCACCGTAGGCTCCTCCGAAGATGACCAATGCAGCCAAAATAATTGTGAATTTTTTATTTGTACCTTTCTTTTCAGGTGCGTTTTCTACTGTATTTTCCATGTCTAGATTAATTGCTATTTAATGTTTAAAGACCCATTTGCTAACAGCAGGTCGTAATATTTTTCAATGGTATTTGCTTTGCTGATCGCAAGATTGATCTTGCTTTGAAGCTGCTGTACGTCGGCCGTTAACAAATCGTCCGTATCCGCGATACCATTATCGTACTTATCTTTTGTAATACGATAATTTTCAACTGCCTGATCCACAGCCTGATGGTAAACCACATCCTGCTTTTGTGCCAGCATATAGTTTTCATTGGCCTGTTGAACCTGCACTTTCACCTTATCGTTTAATAATTCAATGTGCTCATCAATTTCCCTGATATGATTTTTCGCAACATTCACTTCTCTTTTGTTTTTATAAAGTGAACCGATGTCGTAGGATACACCTACACCGACCATGGCCGCATTTGTTACGGTAACCACTTTTTGCAAACCAAAAGCATTGTAACCTGCCGTTGCAGAAACCTGTGGCAATGTAGATGCTTTTGTTACCTTCAACTGGTCCTCTGCAACCAACCGTTGTGACTCCAAAGATTTCACATCAGAACGCGAGGTTTTCGCAGCGTCATAAGATGCTTTTAAACCCAAATCAACACCGTTCACCTCAGCCAGATTGATCTGATCCAACTGCGTATCCGCATCAATTTTCAAAAAATTAGCCAATTGATAATTCAGCACCTTGATATTTTTCTGTGCTTCCTGAAGCGAAACCTGATAATTTGAAAGCTGCAGTTCTGCTTTTAACAGGTCGTTACGCGCGATCAAACCATTGTCAAGCATCGCTTTAAAATCCGAAACACGCTGCTCAGACTGCTTGATATTTTCAGCAATCAACAAGTTGGTTTGCTGAGCTTTATAAAGACTTAAATAAAGATTCACTGCACGTATAGCCAGTTGTTCTTTACTTGCTACAGCGTTGTATTCCTCGGCTTTTAATACATCTTTTGCAATATTAATTCCACCTTTAATACGTCCACCTGTATAGATTGGCATACTCACCGAAGCCTGTCCCAACCACAATTGGTTTGCAGCAATATCCGGAGCAGAGCCCCCCTCACCTAAAGCCAACTTTAAATTCACATTTGGAGTAGTCATAGCCATGTATTGTCCACTCAATTTTGCATCAGGAAGCTGTTTCGATTTGGCAGTTTCGACTTCGAGCTGTCTCCCCAATATCTTCGTATCGGTAGACTTTGCTTCCACGCTTTGATTTGCGGCCAAGTGAATTATCTCTTCCAAAGTCATGTGTTTGTTGTCTTGCGCCAACAGACCCATAGGACTTAAAAGCAATAAAGCACTCAAATTGGCCAACTTATTTTTCATATGTCAATAAAGCTTTAATTGTTTTCTGTATAAATTCTGTTAAAGTTGTTTCTATATAATTTGCATAGTCCTCATCGTTATCGATATGCAACTGATCCTGTAAAAAACAATGATTCATCTGAAAATTCATAAATACGCCCATCATCATGGAGTGGATCAAGATGGGATCATAACCCGCTTTGAATACACCCTGTTCTACCCCCGCATTGATAACAGACGATATCACTTCAAGATTGTGCAGCTTGAGTTTGCGAAAAGCCTCCGAGATCAGCATGCGTTGTTTTAACGAACTTTCAATGGTGATGATATGATACAGTTTACGATGCGAGTTCATGGACTTAAACGATTTATCCACCATAGCGTCAATTTTATCCAACGCATTATCGACAAGCGCCAACTCATCCACATTGATCATAAAATCAGGAACACGCCATTCAAAAAACGTATCCAGTAGCTTGTCCTTTGATCCAAAATAATAGTTGATCATCGCAACATTCACATTCGCCTCATTGGCGATATCACGAACGGAAGTCCCATCAAATCCTTTTGTTGCAAAAAGACGCTCTGCTGCAAGCAAAATATCAATCTGTTTCTCGTTAAATTCCATTTTAAACCTCGATCTTTTAAAGATACAATCGCATATTCATAGCGATTATAAAATACGTTCTCGCTAAATGCGCGACAAAGTTAAACAAACGTTTAATTTAAACAAGTGTTTAATTATTAAATTTGTGTAAAAAAAACACCATTTCTGGTGTTCTTGCTGTTGGATGGGATTAGTTAAGTATCCGATAGATCATTTCTTTTAAAATCTCTTCACTATTGAAATTGCTCGGCACATTGACACCTTTAGATTTTAAATCAGTCTCCTTCAACACATTGAGCACATCGAAAGTTTTCCGTCGGTTGTAATTTCTTGCAGCAAGCTCGTATTCTTTCAGAAAGAAAGGATGTACCCCCAATTCTTTTGCTGCGACCGATTTATCGATCAGATAATGGTATTTGAGAATCTTCGTGAAGTAGGTGGCAATTTGTCCAATGACCATTACCAGCGGATTATTTTTGGGGTTGGCCACAAAATAATCAACGATCTGATAAGCTTTTAGGGCATTACGTTTAGCCAATGCTGTATTTAATTCAAAAACATTATAATCTTTGGAGATACCAATATTTCGTTCAACATCTTCCATGCTGATCTCTTGACTCTTTGGAACATTAAGCATCAGCTTGTCAAGTTCATTGGACACTTTGGACAGATCATTACCGAGATAGTCCGCAATCATCATCGTCGCTTGCGGATGAATGCGCCAGCCGGCATCTTTCACATAAGCTCCGATCCAAGGGCCCACCTTATCGTCGTATAGTTTGGCAGCATCAACAACTAGTCCTTTTTTTTCAAAGACCTTATAGATCTTTTTGCGTTTGTCAAATTTCCCATGTTTAAAACAAAACACAAGAATGGTTGTCGGTGTAAGATGTTCCAGGTATTTAGTTAACAGTTCTTCCGTATCCGATTTCCATTTTAGCTCCTGTGCCTCCTTGATAATAATCACCTGATAGTCACTTAGCATAGGATACCTCTTTGCTGCATTGACAATCGTAGAGATATCGATATCTTTTCCGTAAAAAATGGATTGATCAAAGCCTTTCTGCGCATCATTCAATACGGTTGCTTCCAAAGCGTCGGCAATGGTATCAATGAAATAACTCTCCTCCCCTTGCAATAAATACACTGGTTTAAAAGACCTGTTCTTAATATCGGATAAGATCGGATTTATGTTCATATATATAGTCTATTTATTCGTCCGCAATAGATCAGCTGCCCAGATTTGTTTTCGGTATCCAAGCCATCTGCGAAGGCTAAAATACCCCCATGTCACCACATATCAAAATGTCTTTCGAGTTCGACCATGGGCTTTTTATGCGAAGCAAAATTACGATTTTAATGGCAATTCAACCGAGTAACTCCGTAAAATTACGCTTTTATAATTGACTCATGTATCGCGATTACATTAAACTATTGATTTAATGCCATGAACATTTAGCAACATAACTTTCACCATCTCGTTAAGTAATCGCATCATAAATACAGACCTCGGGTTTCCCCCGGCCTAAAAAATCAGACTAGTCAAAAAAACACCATCCTTCGGACTTGACGAATTTATTTCTTTTGCTAATATTTTAGTATATTTGTGTATGTTTTCACCGACTCCACTGAACTTACCGCCATTTAAAGCTAAAATATCCAAGAAGAACAATTCGATTTACATCTTTGATGAGCTCAGAAAAAAGGACTTGGTATTAACACCGGAGGAATGGGTTAGACAACATTGGATCAATTATTTGTCGCTCATGAAAAATTACCCCAAATCACTGATGCATATTGAAGGCGGATTGAAATTAAATAACCTTCAGAAACGAAGTGATTTATTGATTTACAACAGTAGCGGGCATAAGGTCGTGTTAGCCGAGTTTAAAGCGCCACATATAAAAATCACCCAACAGGTATTTGAGCAAATTGCAAATTATAATACGGTTCATCGTATACCATACCTATTAGTGAGCAATGGCATGAATCATTACTATTGTAAAATTGATTTTATCAACGCGTCTTACGAATTTTTGGAAGACCTCCCCAACTACAACGAAATTGACTAAGGAGCTATGCATGAAATAGATAAAGAATTAATCCGGAGATACAGTGTCCCCCAAGTCTTGAAAGGGGATCACCGAAAAAATGTAAAGTAGATGTAAAACATCTTTTCAATTTATTTGATTTTTAAAATATAGTTTTATATTAGTCCTACAGAATAGAAAAAATAAAAAGATGAATATAGATAAAAACGAATTCAGAAAATATGCAGTAAAGCATCACCGTATTGGAAGCCAACATGTTGATAGCTTCATTGCTCGTACAGAGACAAGCATTCCGACAAACCTTACACCTTACATCGTTGAAGAACGTCAATTGAACGTTGCCCAAATGGATGTGTTTTCGCGTTTGATGATGGACCGTATCATATTTTTAGGCAGCGGTATTGATGATCAGGTAGCCAACATTATTCAGGCACAGCTCTTGTTCCTACAATCTACCGATGCACAACGTGATATCCAAATCTACATCAATTCACCAGGTGGAAGCGTATACGCTGGACTAGGAATTTATGATACTATGCAATATATCACGCCAGATGTAGCGACGATCTGTACAGGTATTGCTGCGTCTATGGGAGCTGTTCTTTTGGTTGCTGGTGCAAAAGGCAAACGTGCAGCCTTACGTCACTCACGCGTCATGATTCACCAACCTTCCGGTGGTGCACAAGGAGTTGCTGCCGATATGGAAATCAACTTACGTGAGATGATGAAATTGAAAGAAGAATTATACACCATTATTTCAGATCATTCTGGACAAACTTACGAATGGGTAGAAAAATCTTCAGATCGCGATTACTGGATGAGAGCCAATGAAGCCAAAGAATTCGGTATGATTGACGAGATTTTACTTCCTAAGAAGGAGATTATTAAATAACAATGGCAAAGAATAACGATAGAGACATTCACTGTTCGTTTTGTGGCATAAGCAAAAATGAAGCCCAGATGCTTATTGCAGGCAACGGAGCACACATCTGTGACAGATGTATCCAGCAGGCAGGCGAAATCTTGGCAGAAGAATTAAAACAACGAAAAAGTAAAACTTTACAGACTGCTTTAAAGTTGATCCGTCCTTTGGAGATTAAAACTCACCTGGATCAATATGTAATCGGTCAGGATGATGCTAAAAAAGTAATTTCAGTAGCAGTTTATAATCACTATAAACGTTTAAATCAGAAAGTGGATAAAGACGAGATTGAAATCGAAAAATCCAATTTGATTATCGTTGGTGAAACAGGTACAGGTAAAACCTTGCTGGCAAAAACTGTTGCCAAAATACTCAACGTCCCCTTCTGTATTGTGGATGCAACTGTATTGACAGAAGCAGGGTATGTAGGGGAAGACGTAGAAAGTATATTAACACGTTTATTGCAAGCAGCAGATTATGATGTAGCCTCTGCAGAGCGCGGTATCATCTATATCGATGAGATTGATAAAATCGCACGTAAAAGCGATAATCCTTCCATTACGAGAGATGTATCGGGTGAAGGTGTGCAGCAAGCTTTATTGAAGATTCTCGAAGGTACAGTTGTAAACGTTCCACCTCAAGGCGGCCGTAAACACCCGGATCAAAAAATGATCGCAGTCAATACAAGTAATATTCTATTTATCTGTGGTGGTGCATTCGACGGTATTCAAAAGAAAATTGCAAACCGTCTGCGCACGCA
The DNA here is from genome assembly GCF_050433745.1 of Sphingobacterium sp. HSC-15S19. Lineage (NCBI taxonomy): Bacteria > Pseudomonadati > Bacteroidota > Sphingobacteriia > Sphingobacteriales > Sphingobacteriaceae > Sphingobacterium > Sphingobacterium sp. HSC-15S19. The sequence goes on along the minus strand of NZ_JBNPWQ010000010.1, from coordinate 160,311 downwards.
AACAGTAGGTTATAAAATGAACGAAGACGAAGAGGAAATTGACTTGAATAATCTATACAAGTATATTACTCCTCAAGACTTAAAGAACTTTGGCTTAATTCCAGAGTTAATTGGCCGTCTTCCTGTATTGACTTACTTAAATCCATTGGATAAGGAAACTTTACTGAGCATTTTGACTGAACCAAAAAATGCATTGGTAAAACAATATAAGAAGTTGTTTGAATACGAAGGTATCGAACTAAAATTTGATCCTGACGTATATACGTTTATTGTTGATAAAGCTGACGAATTTAAACTTGGAGCCCGTGGCCTCCGCAGTATCTGCGAAGCCATTATGCTGGATGCCATGTTTGAGATTCCGTCAACAAAAGAGCAAACGGGACAGAAAGCATTAGAAATTACCTTGGACTATGCGAAGAAAAAATTCGAAAAGTCCGATTTAAAAAAGCTTAAAGTCGCTTAAAAAAAATCCCGTTCGCTGAACGGGATTTTTTTTTAGAAAAGAATTAAAAATTTTATATTACAATAATAACATAGCCATAACGGAATGTTGACAGGAAGATAAGAGATTCAAGAAATTAAATTTAATGACTATGACAACAAAGAAAAGTGCAAAGAATACCGTAAATAGTCCGATCACACCAGGTTTAAAAACCAAAGAAGAAATCGTGAACAACTGGCTTCCCCGTTATACGGGAAGGCCTTTGGAAGAGTTTGGGGAGTATATCCTTTTAACAAACTTTTCAAAATATATCCACCTGTTTTCTGAAATGCATGATAATGCTCCTATTTACGGGGAAGACAAACCGATGCAATCCGTCACTGCCGGAGGCATCACCATTATCAATTTCGGAATGGGAAGTCCAATGGCCGCAACCATTATGGATCTATTATCAGCAATTGCACCAAAAGCCGTTCTATTTTTGGGTAAGACCGGGGGTATCAAGAAAAAAATTCCTGTAGGTGAATTGATTCTTCCAATTGCCGCTATCCGCGGCGAGGGAACATCGAATGACTACTTTCCACCCGAAGTACCTTCATTACCTGCCTTCGCCATGCAAAAGGCCATATCCACTACAATTCGGGATCACCAACGCGATTACTGGACTGGAACGGTATACACCACCAATAGACGGGTTTGGGAACATGACAAAGCTTTCAAAAAATATTTAAAATCAATCCGTGCCATGTGCGTTGATATGGAAACCGCAACGATATTCAGCGTCGGATTTGCCAACAAGATTCCAACAGGTGCTTTACTGCTAGTTTCAGATCAACCGATGGTGCCAGAAGGAGTAAAAACTTCGGTCAGTGATGTAACCGTTACAGCGAAATATGTGGAAGAACATATCGGTATAGGTATTGATGCTTTAAAACAGCTTATCAATAACGGATTGACCGTGAAGCACCTTAAATTCTAAGCTACAATACTAGCAACATCATATTTTCCTTTGGGGGAAAATATGATGTACCCCTCTCCATAAAACCATAACTATCAAATTCTTAAAACTATTAAACATTATTATTGATTAATAATTGAACAGTTATTAACTAGAATCTGAGATGTTAACAAATGTTAATCTTCACAATAATTAAACTATTTGGCGTTTATATTGTAATATTCATATTACCCAACACATATATCGTAAAAATTAATCAAGCATTGTGAAGAAAAAAACATTATCTATTTTTAAAGTATCCCTATTGATTTGTTCAGCCTTAGCCACACAGGTAAGTTGTTCTTCAAGTTCTTCAAAAGAAAATAAAACCAAAGAAAAAAACGTGGCCTTGCCCGTCTATACCGTCACTAAATCAGATGCTACCACCATCAAGGATTATTTGGGCACCATAGAAGGTAAAGTTAACGTTGAGGTCCGCCCACAGGTCGAAGGACTGCTTCAGGAAATTTATATCGATGAAGGTTCTTTTGTTCAAAAAGGCCAGAAACTGTTCAAAGTAGACCCCTCTACTTATCAGGAAAATCTCAATAACATGGTTGCTACAGAGCAGGTCGCCAGAGCCAAACTTAAAAATGCACAGCTCGAAGTCGACCGATTGAAGCCGCTGGTTCAAAACGACGTTATCTCCGATGTCAGGTTGGCTTCGGCCAAATCAGATTATCAGGTAGCCAAGGCGACACTGGATCAGGCCATCGCAGCCGTACGTTCCGCTCAGATCAGTAAGGATTTTACGGTTATCACCGCTCCGGTAGGCGGTTACATTGGTCGGATCCCAAAACGTATCGGGAATCTGGTCTCAAAAGGTGATAAAGAACCCCTCACCTATCTTTCAGATATCCAGGAAGTCTATGTTTATTTCTCCATGAATGAATCTGACTTTCTTTATTTTTCCAAAGCACAGGCAAAAAAAGATAGCTTAGAAGGGAAAAAATACAACCAGAATCAGAAGCTTGTATTTCCCGAAGTTACGCTCGTCCTTGCGGATGGCGAAGAATATGCAAAAAAAGGTATAGTGGATGCCGTCAATGGTCAGATCAACCGTACTACAGGTGCGATCTCCTTGCGTGCGACATTTCAAAATCACGACAATATACTTCGGTCCGGAAGTAGTGGTACACTTAAAATTGCAGAGGTTAAAAAAGACGTTCTTCAAATCCCTCAGATTGCAGTCAATGAATTGCAGGATAAAACCTTCGTGTATATACTGGACCAAAACAACAAAGCACAAAAACGAAATATCCAACTGACAGGCAAAAGTAAAAACAATTATATCGTCTACTCAGGACTACAGGAAAACGATCGCGTTATTACCAGTGGATTTGACAAATTGACCGACGGTTCACCAGTAACCCCGATTTTACAGAAATAATTATCTATCATTTTTACATGCTACAAGGTGTCAGACATACTGTACACTTCATGTAGCGTGTTTAAAATTCCATATATATGCTAAAAACATTTATAAATAGGCCTGTATTAGCCACGGTGGTTTCCATTATCCTGGTAATCTTGGGCTTAGTTGGGCTAAAACTTCTGCCTGTCTCGCGTTTTCCAGAAATTGCACCACCAAGTGTGCTTGTTTCACTAAGTTATCCGGGAGCTAATGCCGAGACTGTAGCAAAAAGCGTTTTACTACCTATCGAAGAAGCCATCAATGGTGTAGAGGATATGACCTATATCAAGTCATCTGCCTCCAATTCAGGATCGGGAAGTGTGTCGGTCTATTTTAAGACCGGTACCAATCCTGATATTGCCTCGGTCAATGTACAGACACGGATTTCCAAAGCAATCAGTTCCATTCCCGCAGAAGTAAATGAGGCCGGAATCACGGTCATGCCACGGCAAACGGGTGTCATTATGACCATCAATCTCTACTCTGATCATCAGGATAGTGCCTATGACGAAACCTTTCTCCAGGCTTATGCACAGATTAACCTGATGCGGCCTTTGCTGCGTGTTGATGGTGTAGCCCAGGTTTCCCGTTTGGGAGCAAGGGATTATGCGATGCGACTTTGGTTGAATCCCGAAAAACTAGCCCTGTATAACCTCGTCCCACAAGATGTCACCAATGCTATAAAAGATCAAAACTTTGAGATTGCCCCCGGTAAATTTGGAGAAACCTCAGATGAAGCTTTCGAAACAGTGATCCGTCATAAAGGGCGTTTCACCACTCCGGAGGAATTCCAGAGTATTGTGATCAAAACCAACACCGACGGTTCAGTGCTCTATTTAAAAGATGTAGCACGCGTCGAATTCGGTGCTACAAATCTAAGCAGCGACAATAAAGTAAATGGACATCCCGGTCTTACACTCAACTTAACACAAACCAGTGGTTCCAACGCCCATGATATTGATATTGCCGTCAGAAAGGTTCTCGAGGAACAATCAAAAACATTTCCAAAAGGCATAAACTATGAGGTGACCTACTCTGTACGTGACCAGATCGATGAATCGATCAACCAAGTTGAGCACACCCTTTTTGAAGCCTTTATCCTGGTATTTATTATTGTCTTTATCTTCCTGCAAGATTTTAGATCCACCTTGATCCCTGCAATTGCAATCCCCGTTTCATTGGTGGGAACCTTCTTTTTTCTGCAGCTTTTTGGATTTTCGCTCAATGTCCTCACGATGTTTGCCCTGGTGTTAGCCATTGGAATCGTAGTGGATGACGCCATTGTCGTCGTTGAGGCCATCCACGAAAAAATGCACAGCACAGGAATGAAACCCAGAGCCGCTACATTATCGACGATGTCCGAAATTACGGGAGCTATCCTGTCCATAACCATGGTCATGGCTGCTGTATTTTTGCCTGTAGGATTTATGGAAGGGCCAGCAGGTATCTTTTATCGCCAGTTTGCTTACACCCTGGCAACAGCGATTCTAATTTCAGCACTCAATGCTTTGACCTTAAGTCCAGCCCTATGTGCGCTACTCCTGAAAGCCCCGCAACAGCATACCAATCAAAAAAACGGCAAAATCAATCAATTTAAAGATCGCTTCTTTAAAGCATTCAATACCTCTTTTGATCGACTGACCGCCCGTTATGTCTCGATTGTAGAAATACTGATCAAGAATAAGAAAATAGCCTGGGCAGGCTTAATTTTAATTACAGCACTTGGCATTGTGTTTATGATTAAAACACCTAAAAGTTTTATTCCGACAGAGGATGATGGATTTATCACATACAACATTGCCCTCCCTCCCGGCGCTTCATTGAGCCGAACAACTGAGGTTCTTCATCGTGCCGATAGTATTTTAAAGAAAAGACAGGACATCAATGGAATGACAACAGTTTCTGGTTTTAATGCCCTGGACGGAAGCTCAAGCCCGGCATTTGCCGCTGGTTACATCACCTTAAAACCACATGCCAAACGCGAGCATATCAAAAATATCAATGCATTTATGGACACCATCAGGCATGATCTATCCCAGATTAATGAAGCAACGTTTACAGTATTCCCCCGGCCTACCGTACAGGGCTTTGGAGACTTTGCCGGAATTGAAATGGTCCTTCAGGATCGAATGGGTGGTGACATTCGGGATTTTAACACCATTGCAGATACCTTTATTAACCAACTCAATACCTTACCGGAAATACGAAGTGCTTATACAAGTTTTAAATCAAACTTCCCTCAGTATGAAGTAAATATCGATGCTGTAAAGGCAAAATCCCTGGGAGTTGAGGTCAAAGATCTCATGTCCACAATCCGATCTTATTTTGCACGTGTACAGGCGAGCGATTTTAATCGGTTTGGTCGCCAATACCGGGTTTATGTCCAATCAGATTTCGACTTCCGCAAAGATCCCGAATCCTTCAATTCAATTTTTGTGCGCAACAGTAAAGGCGAAATGGTGCCTATTAACACCATATTGACCTTAGAAAAGACTGTGGGTCCAGAAACCATTACGCGTTACAATCTATACAATGCAATTGCGGTAAATATTACACCCGCGGAAGGCTATAGTACAGATGACGCGATGCAGGCTATCCAAAAATTGGCCGACAACAAACTTCCGGGTAATTATGGTTTTGAATGGACGGGCATGAGCTATGAAGAAAGTCAATCCGGCTCACAGACGATATTGATTTTTGCGCTTAGTATCCTATTCGTCTACTTCCTGCTTTCCGCTCAATATGAAAGCTACATTCTTCCTTGGGCAGTATTACTGTCTATACCTGTGGGACTGATCGGCGTATTTTCCGTGATCAACCTTGTGGGACTTCAAAACAACATTTATGTGCAAGTAGGACTCATCATGCTCATTGGTCTTTTGGCCAAAAATGCTATTCTGATCGTCGAATTTGCCGTTCAGGAACGCAAAAATGGTAAAAGTATCGTCGAAGCTGCCATTAACGGCTCAAAACTTAGGCTACGGCCAATCTTGATGACCAGTTTGGCATTTGTTGCTGGCCTTGTACCTTTGATGTGGACGGTTGGTCCCTCGGCGATCGGTAACCATTCGATCAGTTTCAGCGCCGCCGGCGGTATGCTCTTTGGTGTAGCATTCGGCATCTTTATCATCCCTGTACTCTTTGTCGTATTCAAAAGCCTGGATGAAAAACTACATGATAAACTAGCTAAAGAAGAGGAAGAATAATGAAAAACATAAAAAAATACCTTTCGGGAATATCGATCATCATTGGTCTCTTAGGCCTGATGAATGCCTGTAAGATCGGCAAAGATTATGTGCAGCCCAAACTCAAACTTCCCGAAAACTTTCGTGGCGATACGCTGGATTATTTCGGAGACACCTCCAGTATGGGACTGATCCATTGGAAATCCTTCTTTCACGATCCCACATTGAAACTATTGATTGATTCTGCCTTAGCGAATAATTTTGAAATGAAGACAGCATTGCTCAACCTGCAGATTTCAACCCGAGTTTTGGCGCAGAACAAAGCCAATTATCTGCCGAGTGTAAATGCGACAATTGCCAATGGAAACCGTACCTGGCGATCGAAAGACTTTGGTAGTGGTCCCCTGACCAAATATTATGATCACAAAGGTGAAACAGCACCGCAAAATATGTTCGTGTATCAATCTATGTTTGGTTCCGATATTAATTTTAGCTGGGAAATAGATATCTGGAAGAAAATAGGTAGCAAACAGGAGCAGCTGTTAGCCGAGTATCTGGATACACAGGAGGCAAAAAATGCGATACAGACTTCTATCATAACTGCTGTCGCAAAAGGTTACTTCAATCTCTTGATGCTCGATGCCAAGATCGAGGTTGCTAAACGTAACGTCCAATTGAACGATAGTACGCTGCGTATGATCAAGCTCCAATATGAAGCGGGTGAGATCACCGCCTTGGCGATCCAACAAACACAATCACAGCGCCTATTGGCGGCATCCCTCGTTCCCGAAATCGAAAAGGAAATTGTCATCCAGGAAAATGCGCTTCAGACACTTACTGGAAAATTACCCGATAGCATCAAAAGAGGCACTTCTTACGAGCATCTCTTCGCTGAAAGCAAAGACATTTCACTCGGTTCCCCGATCGAAATTGTGCGTAATAGACCAGATATCCGATCATCTGAATTTCAATTGATGGCAGCCAATGCGAATGCCAATATCCAACAGGCCATGCGTTACCCTTCATTGACCGTTGGCGGCGTATTGGGGGTAAATAGTATGCTCCCTAAAAATTGGTTCAATATACCAGGGGCATTGCTCGGTGGAATAACCGGGAATCTGACCACACCTATTTTCAAAAACAAAACCTTGAAAACACAGTATGAGGTCGCTAAATTGGAACGTGATAAAGCCGAAATCCAGTTGCAACAAAAGGTCGTGGAAGCCGTAGCCGAAGTCTCTAATGCAGTGGTCACGGTCGACAAGCAACGGGAGCAATTGTCTTTGGCCAAAGAAAGAGTCGATAATGCACATCTTGCCGTCAAAAATGCGGGTTTACTCTTTAAAAGTGGCTACGCCACATATTTAGAGGTGATTACAGCGCAAAGCAATGCCCTAAACAGTGACCTCGATCTGGTCGAGTTGAGGCAACAGCATTTAGATGCATTTGTGGATCTGTACCGGGCACTCGGAGGAGGTTGGAGATAAGGATTTAAAACGTTATTTTTGTGGTATGACTCCAGAAGAATTACAGCACTATTTTCAATCCAAAGACTTGCCTGAATCGTTAGAAATACAGCAAGATATGCAGGTCTTCGACGTACAACGTTTCTTGAGCACAAGTTTTATCCATGTTGGATTATGGAAAAAAGATCTAAGCAAATGTCCATCCTGGATTAGACTTCTTAAATTCAAGGATGCTTTAGAAAATAAAGAAGAGGCCTAACATCTGTTAGACCTCTTCTTTATTTATAGCTATATGCTAGGAGCAAGTTGTTTCATTAATAGTGGCATCTGTTCTTTCGAAAAGATCTCTTCTGCCCCAGCGTCCCGCAATTCCATCCGTTCATTCTCATCACTACTTGATGTCAGCCCAAATATTCGAATAGAGGGAAACCTCTCCCGTATGATTTTTGCCGTTTCGATCCCGTTTAATACAGGCATATGCAGATCTAATATACATATTTCAGGAAGTTCGTGCTCGTTTTCATCGAGGTAGTCGATTAAATCCCTACCATTGGAAGCACAATAAACCAAATCCAATAAATGAGATTGAGCCATAGCTCGCATCAACACATGATGAATCAGCGCATCATCTGCGTAGACAACCGTACATTTACTTTTGGTATCCATTTGAAAAAGCTATCATTTTAATAATTATAAAAACAATATTATATAAATATGTAATAAAATAAAAAATACAGAAAAAAGTTAGCAATAATTATGTTATTATACAAATTTTATTTCAAAATGTTCACTATTAACAATCCAACAAGCTTTTAGTTTGATTTATACAATAAGAACATCATAGGTAGTAAATCTCTCCGTGTCAATACCGTTAGAAAAGATTAAGTAAAGAGAAATAAAGATCGGTAGCCTATACCTTAAAAATCATCTTCAATAATTTCAGCCACTCTTCCTACTTGGCCATCCGTCAACCTGACTTTAATTCCCCTCGAATGATATGAGGATGATGTCAGCAAGTCTTTCACAATGCCTTCTGTTAAATTTCCTGTACGTTGGTCCTTTTTTAAGATTATATTCACCAACATGCCTGGCTTTACATCTGCTCTATTTCTTCCATCCATGGTCAAACTTAGAAAAATTGTTTTTTAAATGCAATATAAATAAACAATTTATTGTTAGAAAAACCTTCGTCTCGTATTTTGGAACAGGTACAATGAAAGCAAATGAAAGCCAATAGCGTAGATGAATGTTATAAACCGAACTGCAGGCTATTTTATTCAACACCTACCTACCATAAAAAATGGTCGGAATTTCTTCCGACCATGATTGGCTTTAAGCCTTTTTATGGTATGTTGGCCATCAGCATATTGACTGTTTGACCAATTGAATTTATTTAAATAGCTTAAAAATATCGTTTCCGAATATAAAGACCATTAAAGCCAATAAAATAAAGAAACCAACCATTTGTGCTTTCTCCAGGAATTTTTCGCTCAATGGCTTGCCTTGTATCATTTCAACCAACAAGAACAATACGTGACCGCCATCCAAAGCTGGAATAGGCAATAGGTTCATAAATGCCAATGCCATAGACAACATCCCTACTAAGGACCAAAAACGGATCCAGTCCACTTCTGTGCCGAACAAGGTAGCGATTCCAATAGGACCAGATAATGCTTTATCGGCACGTACCTCGCCTTTGAAAATCTTGCCAAATCCTTTGGCGTTGTCGGTAATCACCGTAAATGCTTTTTTAGCGCCGATTGGAAATGCCTCCATCAAGCTATATTGCGTTGTAAAAGATTTGATGGAATAATCACGATTAATGCCTATTCCCAGCATGGCATCCGCAGGAACATTCCCTTGCAATGAAACTTCAGTTCCTTTGCGTAAAACTTTAATCGCTACAGCTTTATTGATATTCGCTTTTATTTGTGCTTTAAATTCGTCGAAGAAAGGAACCAGTACCTCGTTCACCGCAATAATACTATCGCCTTTCACAAACCCCATTTTACTTGCTACCGATCCAGGTGTTACTTCAGCAACACTTGTTGTTTTAACACGAGGTTCAATAAACTTCTCCCCTTTCTTATCAGAAAGCGTGTTCAATAAATCGGCCGGAACTTTGATATCTTCTGTTTTACCAGCGCGATCAACCGCAAGCGTCACTCCGCCCATCAATACTTTAGAACTGATCAACTCCGAGTAATTTTCGATACGGTGACCGTCTATTGAAATCACTTTATCACCAGCTTTCAAACCGATGGATTCACCAATGGATCCCGGAACAATACCGTTTACCAGCTGATCCATTTTGATATCTGTATTGCCCATTTTAAAAGTCAGCATCCAAAAAACAACAACGCCGACCACAATATTGACAATAATCCCCCCAAGCATAACGATTAAACGTTGCCAAGCTGGTTTTGATCTAAATTCCCAAGGTTGTGGCTCACCCTTTAATTGCTCGGTATCCATCGATTCATCGATCATACCCGCAATCTTGACATAACCACCTAAAGGCAACCAGCCAATACCATATTCACATCCTTTATAATTGAATTTAAATAATTTCACTCCCCAGGCATCAAAGAACAGATAAAATTTTTCCACCTTGATACCAAATGCACGTGCTGCTAAGAAATGTCCTAACTCATGTAGAACAATTAAAATTGACAAGCCTAAAATCACTTGTCCGACCATAATTAAAACACCCATGTATGCTTTTTAAAATTTAATCTTTGATTATTTCCTTTGTTACTAATCTTGCGACACGATCCGTCTCCAGATAATCATCCAGCGTCGGTGTCGTAATGAATTCTACTTTATCTAATGTCTGTTCAATAATATCACTCATCTCCAAAAAACCAACTTGATCTTTCAGGAAGGCATCCACAACAACTTCATTGGCTGCATTTAATACACAGCTTCTATTTCCGCCGGCACGAAGGCTCTCATAGGCAAGCGCCAAATTCCGAAAAGTTTCCATGTCTGCTTTTTCAAAACTGAGCGTCGGATAGTCCATGAAATTAAATCGCTCAAAACTGTTTTCAAAACGTGCCGGATAGGTCAGTGCATATTGGATCGGCAATTTCATATCAGGAACCCCCATTTGGGCCTTCATGGAACCATCCTGAAACTGAACCAGCGAATGTACAATAGACTGTGGGTGTACAATCACATCGACCTGATCTATTGCCAGATTAAAGAGCCATCTTGCTTCAATCACTTCTAGCCCTTTGTTCATCAAGGAGGCTGAGTCGATCGTAATTTTGGCACCCATCGACCAATTGGGATGTTTCAAGGCTTCAGCCTTGGTCACAGCGAGAAGATCTGCCCTCTTTTTACCACGAAAGGGTCCGCCGGAAGCTGTGATATATATTTTCTCGATTGGATTATGCTCCTCTCCAGCCAAACACTGGAAAATCGCCGAATGCTCTGAATCGACAGGAAGCATGCGTACACCATATTCTTTCACTAAAGCCATAATCAGCTCACCGGCGACAACCAGCGTCTCCTTATTGGCTAGCGCAATATCTTTTTTCGATTGAATCGCTTTAACAGTAGGTTTTAATCCCGCAGATCCAACGATCGCATTCAAAACAACATCTACTTCTTCGTACTGCACCACTTCAACCAGTCCAGCTTCCCCCAAAAGAACAGCAATATCATGTCCTTTTAAAGCATCCTGCACATAACTGTACTGAAGGGAATCTGTTACGACAACCGCCTTGGGCTTAAACTCCAAGGCCTGTTTAACCAACAATGTGGCATTGCTACCACAGGTCAGAACGATTGCTTTAAATTTAGTAGGAAAGGCTCGAATCACATCCAAGGCTTGTGTACCTATACTTCCCGTTGCCCCTAAAATGGCAATTCCTTTTTTACTCAAAACCTTTGCTATTAATTAAAATATATTATTTAAAATCTTTGGATCCTCTCCCCCATGGTAATCCGCCATCATGGATCGGTAAGCGACCGAAACAACAATACTAGCCAAAGGTACCACCAAGAAAGAACTCACGAGGTTCAAAATAATAAAAATTATGTAATATTCTAAATAATTAAAATACATCTGTAATAACTGGAAAAAAGCAAATACAGCCAAAATCAATAATAGTTTGAATACATTGCCCTTTGTCAGTGCAAAACTGAATCGTAATGACCTCAATGTGCCCGCGTGTTTATCGATAATGAAAAATGGATAAAATGCCACTCTAATAATCAAGATGAAAGTCAATATTGCTGCGACAAAAACAACAAACATCGTAAAGTTACTCATCAGCTCCATCCGATTGTCACCATTTTCAAATAGATAAAGGAATGGTAAAGAAACGGCTCCTAAAATCATCAGAAGTGCTATGGAGAGCACCATTATACTTAACATTGCGCCAAAAAAATAGGCGAGCTCCTTAGAACTAGGGATGCACTGGATCAATTTCTTATCATGATTTCCATCAATCAGACTTAAGATATACTTAAATAAAGTCATATTCAATCCGAAATACATCACCATGAAAAAAAATGCCATAAAACCACTCAACACCACATTGAAATCACTGATGGTGGTCGCGAGATAATTAGAGAGTCCGGAGGTCACGAACAGTAAAAAACAAAGCCCCGCCACTGAAAAATAATGTCTTTTCAGCAACTCCCATGACTTATTAAAAACCTCATTAACAGCAAAAGTACTTTCCTTTAGGAATTGAATCATTTTTTCTTTGAATAAACTTCTACAAAGATGCCATATTTTTTAATTTTCAACAATTTACACTCCCATAAAAATCATTTTTTTTATAATATTTAACATAAAAAAAAATCCCCTATCCGAATGGACAGGGGATTCTATAGGGTATATCGAACTATGCCTATTTAAATTCTTTGGGAAGCGGCTTCTCCAATAAGTATTGATAGTAGAAACGCGCACGCTCATTAGAATCATATTTACTTTTCGAACGGTCAAATCCATGACGGCTTCCCGGATAGATCATCAACTCAAAAGGAACACTTCGATCTGTCAATTTATCAACAAGTTGGATTGTATTCTGTAAATGAACATTATCATCCATATCGCCATGCATAATACGCAAAACGCCTTTATAGTTATTTGCATAGGTTAACACAGAACCAGCTTTATAGCCTTCAGGATTGTCTTGAGGCGTATCCATCCATCTTTCAGTATAATGGCTATCGTACAGATCCCATGAGGTTACTGGAGCACCGGCAATACCAAAATCAAATACATCTGCGGCCTTCGTCATCGCTAAACAAGTCATATACCCTCCGTAGCTATGCCCGGTGATAAGCACTTTGTTTTTAGCTACCCAAGGTTGCGATTTTAACCATTTAACAATCGTTGAATAATCAATAATCTCCCAGTGACCAAGATTGCGGTGCATATAAGCAACACCTTGTTTACCAAAATGACCAGATGCCCGGTGATCTGCAGAGACTTGAATAATTCCTTCATTAGCCCAATATTGATTATTCGCTCCTTTCCAGGTATCTTTTACCGTTCCAGCATCAGGACCACCATAGATACTGAAAACAACAGGGTAAACTTTTGATTTATCGAAATTTGTCGGATAAGTAATTGTCAATGGAAGATCGAACAAACCATCATCTGATTTAAGATGTAAGTATTCGGTTTTACCATACGTATACGAAGCAAAATCAGCCGCTTTACTATCTGCTAACTGACGGACGACTTTACCTTGGTTATCCAACAAAGCAAACCGATCGGGTGTACTCACATTGGAGTATTTGGTAATAAAATACTTACCATCAGGCGATACATTGACATCGTGTGAGTATTCTCCGAAAGTCAGACGTTTTAAATTTTTACCCGAATAATCCACGCGGTATAAATCAAAACGTGCCGAATTTTCTTTACGTGCGGTAAAATAAATCACCTTATTTTTTTCATCAATCCGTTTTAATTCGGTTACCTGCCATTCGCCGGAAGTAATTGGATTGACCAATGTTCCGTCCAATTTATAGAGGTAGTAATGCGCCCAGCCCGTCTTATCCGATTTTAAGATATAATATTTGTTGTCCGCAAGATAGGTGATACGCTCATCGTGATCCAAATTGATCCATGAAGCCTGACGCTCGTCGTAGATTTCTTTTTTAGAACCAGAATTCGGATCCACTTGATAAAACTTCAAATTGTTCTGATCCCTGTTCATCCACTGCACCATCACATTTTTGCTATCAAAGGCCCAGTAAGGCTGCCCAAAATACTGATCATCTTTTTCGTTGAAATCAGCCCAGGTAACGTTCCCCCCATCGAGATGAACGATACCCACCTTCACCTCCGGATTTGGGTCTCCAGCTTTGGGGTATCTTGTCTCCTCCAGGTAACCATGCTGGCCTTTGGACGAATAAATCGGAAACATAGGAACCTTGGTATCATCGAAACGCATGAAGGCGATTTTACGGCTGTCCGGAGACCACCAAAAAGCTTTGTATTTTGTTGGACGCCCAAGAATTTCCTCGTAATATACCCAAGATGACCAACCATTATAAATAACGTCGGTACCATCATTTGTATATTGCATTTCCTTTCCCGAAGTCACGTCCACGCTATACAAATTGCTTTTGCGGGTAAAGGCAACATATTTACCATCCGGCGATAAGGTCGGATTCTGTTCAGCAACATCAGGAGAGTTGGTCAACTTCTTGGCTACACCATCTGTACTTTTCAGGAAGATATCATTGTTTTCGACATAGACAACCGTCCCTTCTTTAGGAGGAACTGTATAAATGCTTCTGTGACCTGATTTAATGTTAACCTGATATAAACGACCATCATTTACATCATTTTCCAGATAAGCTGTCCCGTCTGCCCAGCCAGGATACTGATTCGTGCGAACTGTCAACGATGGCTTTTGCCCCCAGGACTGTGCAAAATCCAATTTCTTTTGTGCAAAACCAACCTCATGCACTAAAAAAACGATAGACGCACCTAAGAGTACTCTTGAAACCGTATTCATTAATTTTTGGATATGTTTATTAATTATTTTGGCTAAGATAAAGAATTGTGACAAATAACGACGATTTTGCCTGTAACAAGCTTAATTCAGATTGCGCGTACCATATGGCTTAGCAAAGACTTGATTAAGCCGGATGATTCCTTGCTAAGGACGATGCTCGAAAAGTGTTAGCTGTATACCTTCCTTTGGAAAATCAGCTTCTTCCACAAAATTTGATATCGAAACACCCAACAACCTTACTTTGTTCACCAGCTCAACCTTACTCAACAAACTATGGGCAGTGGCGTAAATTTTGTCTTCCGAATCAAAACTATTTTCTAAGGTTATACTGCGTGTCAACTGAACAAAATCGGCATATTTAATTTTTATGGTTAAGGTTCTTCCAGAGATTTCCTTTTTCCCGATGCGTGTCCACAACTGTTTGCAGAGCCGTTGCAAAATGGTATTTAATTCTTCAAATGCTTCTACATCCTCGCCAAAAGTATCCTCAATCCCGACCGATTTACTGCTGCGATTGGGGACAACAGGACGGTCGTCGATCCCGCGTACGATACGGTAAAAAAAGTGCCCAGTCTTTCCAAACCAGCGCACCAAATCCTCCTCGCGTTGTTTTTTTAAATCAAGCCCAGTAAAAAGCCCCAGTTCATGCATTTTTTTCGCGGTTACTTTTCCTACGCCAAAAAACTTATCCACGGGCAATGACTCCATGAACTTGACAATTTTCGAAGGACCTATAAATGTTAAGCCGTTGGGCTTGTCCATATCCGAAGCAATCTTTGCAACAAATTTATTGACGGAAACACCAGCAGAGACGGTCAGATTCAACTCTTCTTTAATAGCCTCTTTAATGGCTTTGGCGATATCAATAGCCGAACCAATACCCTGTTTGTCTATGGTCACATCCAAAAAAGCTTCATCCAGGGAAAGCGGTTCGATTAAATCCGTATAACGGAGAAAAATCTCCCGAATTTGGTATGAAACCTGACGATAAACATCGAAGCGAGGATAGGTAAAGATAATATGGGGGCACAACTGGAGAGCCTTTCGGGAGCTCATAGCAGATTTGACGCCAAACTTTCGCGCTTCGTAGCTGGCCGTTGCAACGACTCCCCTCCCATCCGGGGAACCACCCACTGCAATCGCTTTTCCCCGATATTCGGGAAAATCACGCTGATCTACAGAGGCATAAAATGCATCCATATCCAAATGAATAATCTTGCGATGTACCTGTTCGGGATCCATGATCCAAATTTACAAAAATTAGCATTATAGACTAAGAAAACCGAAAAATAACTAATAGAATTAGTAATACAGCACAAAACGACAATCACTCGGCTAACCAAGCGTTAATCTAGGTATAATGCATTCGTCATTATGCTGTTAATTAATTATCTTTAGATGAAACTATCCGTTGGACAGAAAAATCATCGTTCCGGCGCATAGTCCTAGTCACTGCATTAAATGGTTTTAATTAGCACACATGATGGAAAATTTACCCGAACAAAAACCGAAAAAATCCGGATTTAAGAAGTTCTTACTGCTGCTGATCCTTTTCCTCCTTGTGGGGGCTGGCTCCTATGTTTACTGGAAGTATTACTATGTATTCGGTGAAGGTGTAAAATCTGGCTATCTTAATTATGCTGTAAAAAAGGGCAATATTTTCAAGACCTACGAAGGCAAGCTCATCCAGGAGGGATTTGGAAGTATCAAAACGGGTGGTATCGCCAGCAATCAATTTGAATTTTCTATTGAAGATGATTCGATATTCCGTCAACTGGAGCTCAATAGTGGAAAATACTTCGATCTGCGCTACAAAGAATATCATGGTGTGCTTCCCTGGCGCGGAAACACGGTTTATATCGTTGACAAAATTGTCAATATGAAATAGTGAACTCCGCCGTGTTTACCAGCGGAGTTATCGACACAACTTACTTATGCAGAAAGCACATCACGCACGATCAATTTTTCGTTAAAATAACGTTTTAAAATGCTTCCGTCACCGTGTAGTGTCCAAACTTCTTTGGGATTTACCATCTTAATGTACTGAAGAATGTCATTCCAGTCCACATGATCAGAAATATACAGCTCGATATCATTCTGTACCTGTAAACGTTTCCAGCCTGAGGCAAATGCACGTAATACTTTGGTCGCCCTAAAATAACTATTGAAGGTCATCGGCGGTACCAAGTAAACTTTGTTCTGTTCGCCCTGTTTCATTTCTTTTCTGTTGTAGGGCTCGTAGTCTAATTTCTTCAGCCCGTGTTGATCATAAAGGCGATGGTAAGGCAATATTCCACTATGCACAAGCACTTTTCGATCCGGGCAGTACCTGTTGATCAAATCAGTAATTCGCTGCGCCTTGCCCAACACATAAGTACCTAATAAGATATTACTGGCATGTCCATCAAGTTTTTTTATCTCCTCCGCCGGATCGGGATGGCTGATATCCGGATTTGCAAAGGTACTTTCCGTAATGAGGACATCAGCCTGCTGCACTTTGATCGGCTCACAGGTATCATCAGCTTGTAACTTGTAATCGCCGGTGTACAAGTAACGTACCCCCCGATATTCCATTAGAATCTGTGCTGAACCCAGTATATGACCTGCTGGTAAAAATGTGATTTCGACTGCACCTATTTTAAAGGGACTATTAAACAATTTGACCTGATAAGAATCTTTGCGATTTTGTTTATACCGATAAGTCATAAAAACTGAAGTCGCATGTGTGGCATACACATAGTCGTGTCCTGAACTGGCATGATCGCCATGGGCATGAGATACGACATTGTGCATAACGGGATTGCTGGCATCAATAAAAAAATCACCATAACGGCAGTAATAGCCTTCTGGCTTTCTGACTAAGAAGTCAGCCAATAGTGTAGACATCATATTATTTTAGAAACTTTTGATGCAAAGTCCACACCTGCGGTAATAGCGGAGTGGTTCCATCATTAATGATGACGAAGTCTGCCAATTTTAATTTTTCTTCGTCAGATAGTTGCTTATTAATTCGCTCCATGACCTGTTCCTCAGTAACAGCATCACGTTCCATGACACGTTTAACGCGTATGGGTAAAGGCGCAGTAACCAGTATGGTATAATCAAGATCCTTGTAGGACCCACTTTCAAAAAGCAAAGCAGCCTCTTTGAGTGAATAACGGGACTTTTGCTGTTCAGCCCAGTCCTTTGCCGCCTGAATGACGACGGGGTGTACAATGCCGTTCACAAGTTCGAGCTTCGCCTTGTCGGAGAATATCTGTTCAGCCAAAAAAGCCCGATCCAGTTTCCCATCCTTATAGGTCTCTTCGCCGAACTCCGCAATTAAGCGAGCTTTGATTCGCAAATCGGTATTCATCAATTCCTTCGCCTCATCATCAGCATTATAAACAGGTACAGCCATGGCTTTAAAAAGCTGACAGATAAATGTTTTACCGGATCCAATTCCACCTGTTATTCCAATCTTCATGAAAATATTGTTATTTACGTACAAAAAAGTCCACGTTTTGAGGCACAATGCTAATTACCTTACAATAGTCCGGTACCTTGGTCAGCAAAATAGGCAGATATTGCACCTCGTTTTTCTCCCAATCGGACAAATCCACCACCGCTTCAAAATCTCGCGATGTATAGGTATTATAATCTTTGACAGACATCAACACCGTGACGACAACTTTGCTCGGACTAAGCCTGACCGAGCTATAACGTTGGCCATTCTCCACTTTTACGGGCAACTCGATTATTTTCTCTGTCAATTCACCTACAGGCATGAGCACCTCGACCGAAGTCGGATAAACATTGATATTCGCTTTTTGGTTACGTGCCAGGTTGGCCACGGTCCGAACGTCGGTTTCGACTTCTTTCCCCCTAACGGTATCCGTTTCCCAATACTCGATAGCCGAAACATCCTCGTAAGGTCCGGTGATTGTCACATAAGCTGGTGTAACTTTGGTGTCAGCGATAAAACCGTAGCCACGTTTAAATCCGATATTTGCAAGGGGTTTTACAGGCACCTTACGCTGGGTCTGTTTGGAAAAATCAAAAAACAAGGTATCTGGGCTAACTGACACCACGCGTTGTTCATGTGGAAACTGTCGGTTGATAAAGCCCAATTGGTTGGAAAAAACAATCCAGTCTTTGGTTTTTAACGAGCTTAGGTCCACCTGAACCTTTGGGGTTTCCAAAGCAGCTTTGGAAAACAGGAATTGCCATCCTGTCATCTCCAGCTTCACTTTTACCGTATCGGATTGCTGGGGGTGAAATGCGCGTTTTTCGGGAAGATTGACATATTCAATCGCCGCCTTGACGGAAACAGTATATTGATTGGAGATCGAAAACAATAACCAAGCTAACAACGAAATTCCAACACAACGCACGAAGACATTAATCTTACGCCGTTGGGTCTTATTTATTCGAACTGCATTCGCCATGATACAAACTTAATCAATTTGCGTAAAAATCAGCCCATAGGCAAATAAAAACTTAGTCCACTAGGCGTATAAATCAGCTAATAAAAAATTGTCTGCCAAACGACAACTCACTTACCACCCCAAAAAATCCATGAACATCTTTCATAAGGAGAGCACTTGATCTGTTCGTAAAGGCAGACACGATCATCCAAAGTAAAAAACACCAATTGCATGCATCTATCCAAATAAGATGTACTTAAAATTTGGTCAAAACCGAAAGATAGCTTGATCAAATCCAGACTAAATTACTGTAATCGAAAGGGCAACCAATACAACCATAGCTTGAATAAATAGTATAATTCAATAAAAATTTAAAATAAAAAATTAAATAATATATGTTTTATTTTAAATTTAATTAAATTTGTGTTAATCAAAAAAAATCAATTATGAAACTATCCACTAATAACACAGCGCGATATCTCTACTATCTTTCTCGCGTAGTAATGGTATTCTATGTCCTATTCTTGGCATCAAATCTATTTTCATCCGGCATACCTGCCGCAGGTAGCGGTCTCAAAGCTTATGGGGTTTATAATGTTAATATAATACCCAAAGCCGCAGATGGCCCAGCAAATCAACAAAAGGATGTTTCTCAAACATTGGATCACTGGTTCAAGGACACATTGATTATCAGTCCTTACCAAGCGAAGGGCTTCGTTCAGTTGAGATTTCAATCCCTGAAAGAATTACTTTCCTTCTCATCTATTCTTTATCAAACCGCACAGTTATGTTACTGGATTCTAATTGGTTTATTAATTCTCGTTGTCCAGAAACTTTTTAAATCGTTTAGTAATAATACATTTTTTACGGATAAAAATGCTTCATTAATCGTTTTCAGCTCATTCTGTCTGATGCTTTTGCCTGTTATGAGATGGATTACACAGGAATTTTTCCTTAATTGTATTACAAAATTAAGTTTAAATAGTTCGGACTATATGTTACACAATGGAACACATCTTTTCGATACGGAGACAATCATTGGATTAGTATTATTAGCTTTTGGCGCAGCTTTTAAATCCGGTGTCGTCTTAAGTAGGGAGAATGAATCCTTTATTTAATTAAACATGCCTATTATAATTAATTTAGATGTTGTCTTAGCTAAGCGTAAAATGTCTTTGACAGAATTATCGGAGAAAGTCGGTTTAAGCCTTGTGAATCTTTCCATCTTAAAAACAGGTAAGGCTAAAGGCGTCCGGTTTGAAACCTTAGAAGCCATCTGCAAAGTACTGGACTGCAAACCTGGAGACATTCTTGATATGGAGTAAACCAAAAAGATACAGAACAGTATAGTGCCAAATCTCTCTTTATCTCAAAATTAAGCTAACATAGAAACAGACAAACCCTGTTTTTACAGGAAACCGCATCAGCTAACACCGTGTTCTAATGAAACCAACAGCTTCATTGCATTTTTCTCTTTTGTGGCAAGGGTTTTGAGAATTTCTGACGCCTGTTGCAGGTCATCGAAACTGACTGTCTCCGCAATTTGATTAAACAATTCCGACAAGGATGTCCACAATAATGCAATCTGCGCAAACTCATGATGAACCTCAGCGATCTGCTCTATTTGGAGCAGATCATAACTTTCCTTTATAAAGTCGCGGTATAGATTTCGAAACAAAGCGCCACCAGTACCTGCGTTTTCCATCAAATTTGCAGCCATTTTAAACTCACTTTCAATCGCATGACTCGTCTTATACCATTTGGTCAATTCCTCAGCAGTTTTCAAAATTCCTTTATATGAAATGTTGCTGATGGGTGGTGCAAGATATTCCTTTGCATTATTGACCATTGCAGCAATCAGCACTTCTTTCAAGTCCAAATCCCCACCACTACCTGCTATCGTGTAATACAGATTTTTAGACGCCATAGGCCCCTTCTCAGCCCTAGCTAGCACCAAACTCGCAAGGGATGTAAGCACGCTTCCACCCTGCTGCCGCGTATCCACCAGATAGGCATTATCATGGTCATAGCCATAAATAGCTACATAATGACCCGCGAAATGAAAGGGTTTTGCAAAATACTCCAGATGATAGGCATCGAGTTTTAAGCCTACCGGTTGCCCCCTATCCAAGAGCTGTTGTACAGCCTGCCAAGCTTTTACTTTTGAAGAAGTTTCATGAACGCTGAGGTTTAGACCGAGATTTTTGCAGATATGCTGCGTCAGGAGATCTGGTTTTATTCGTCCGCCCAAAAATGGAAAATCCATGGTTTTCATTTTCCAATAGATAAAACTGAGCCCTTCCGCCAGTCCAAAAAGCATCGGCTCGGAAAGTTCAATGCCTATATGGGCAAGTAATGTACCTGTTGCCGTTGTTTCACAATGCTGCCCATCAAATGGTCTAAGATTTTTCATATCGTTTTTTTTCATAAAGTTACTCCCTCAATCGACAGCCCGATGTCAGCAGTGGATTAAACCCTAAAAACAAATGAAAAACCGTTGAGAATAACATCGCAAAAACGACTGTATTTGACAACTGTTACGTTTTATGTTTACAGGGGTTTTACAGGGGTATTACAGGGGGTTAACAGGGGTATAACAGGGGTCAATCCCCTACTAACCCCCTGTTAATCCCCTGTAAAAATAGTGTTACTACTAAAGTAATTGAGAAAATAGTAGTAAATTGATAATAAGCTCAATACAAGAATTATAAACTAAAAGAGGAATAGCTATGGCAATTTTACAAAACGGTCCAAATGGACCTATTATTGGTAAATTTGGATCGGTGAGTGCCTACATGTTGAAGGATCAAAATGTAGTGCGCGGCCCAAAAAGAAAACGCAGCTCCCCACCAAGTGCGGCGGAGCTCTTAAACAGAAAAAAACAGCAAGTAGCCGGCAAGTTTGCCGGCCATAATAAGCGGCTTCTCGAATTTGGTTACCAGTTTTTAGCTGAAAAAGGAAGTCGCGTAGGTGCATTCCAATTGGCACAACGACATATTTTTAAGGAGGCCATCGAAATAGACGCAGAGAATAACCCTTTTGTTAATCCAGAACGACTGCTTCTATTTTCTGGTTCGCTAACCCCATTATCCAACTGCCAAGTCAGCATCAACAATGATGTAATCGACCTGAGCTGGGAAGCAGATGATCAATATAGTGATAGCGTATATAAAATCAACCTGGTATTATTGGACCCGTTTAATGAATCCCATTTAAGAACTTCTATCGCAAGCGTAAGCGAAGGTTCTTGTTCCCTTCAATTTGACCGGCTAAAGCGAAAAACCACTGATTTCCATGTCTATGTCGGAATATGGGATACCTTAGATGGCGGTTTTTCGAATTCCATTTATTGTGGAGTAATCTAAAGCATTGTTATCGTATCGAGCACTGCTCCGTCGCAGTTAGCTAAACGATGAAATTAAAAGGCATCACATAAAAAAGCCAGTTTTCTACGAAAACTGGCATTCATTTCTTTTAGGAAAAAGCTTATTCGTCAATTTTATTGACAACGTATTGAATAAACCAATTTGGAAGTTTATTTTCCGGTAATAAAATAGTAACCTCTCCACGAAATACTTCTGCTATCAGAACCATTGTTTCACCTGAGTTGTCAAATAGATAAGCTTTTTCACAAGTTCTTATCGCTGGCAATAAATTGGTCAGTGTACGATAGTATCTTTCGACGATTTTATCTTTTGGCACACCATGACCACCCTTCTCTTTTCTAATTTCAACACGAGAAATATTAATCAATGGGTCATCTAAGCAAACAAAATAAAAATACGTCCTATACTTTCTTTCACTTGCTTCATCAATTTCATCCAATTTGGACGGATGACTCATAACAGTCTCAAATGAATAGCTGATACCATTTTCGAGCAAATGATACCGTATAAAAGAGGTAATAAGTGACGCTTCATAACTATGAGTATCTCTAGACTTATCTACGATCATATTTTCACGGATAGCAATAGATATAGGGTGTCCTGACTCTTCGGCCTTCCGTAATAGGCTTATAGATTGATCCCTGCCTAGAAATTGATCCAAGTCTTCCTGAGTAAGTTTTAATCCAAACCTATTAAGATTTATAAATCCAGCTTTACTAATATCCTGTTCAATTTCGTCTGAATTAACAAAATAGCCAGTATTAAACTGGCTACTGATTTGCTTATATAAAGTTGATTTACCCGAACCATTTGGACCGGCAAATACCCTCAATCTTTTGGCCCTAGGCATAAAACAATACCTTTTTTTAATTTAACTTTACTCTTTATCCGATCTATTTTTTTAATAATCTGACGACTTCCGTCTACACGTTTTTCAACAACATATCCGCCCTCAATGATCTGGATCGATAAATCTAAAGCCCGGTTCTCCTTATTCGCAATTTCAGAAGCCTGTTTCGCTGCTTGATTTAATTTTCTGCGTTCTTCTTTCAATTCTAATGATGTCATAATAACCTCCGATGTCTAAATATACAAAATATTCACTATACTAATTCGAATAGGGATACATTTTAGACTAAATCTCGTAAGACGAAATTATAAAATTGCTACCAAAATATTATTTTATGTTATCAAAAATCAGGGATACCAGTGCACCTTTTTTATATTCGGGATTCGTTCCCCAGCGTAATCGTTTTACCGGGAACATAATAAAAAAAGCCAGTTTTCTACGAAAACTGGCTTTCATTTCTTTCAGGAAAAAGCTTATGAAGCACTCTTCTCCGTATTGTTAGCAGCTTTAGAAGCATCTAAAGCAATTGCTGATTTATCAAAACGGATTTTTACACCCGAACCTACATCGACTAAGAAAGTAGTGTCTGATACTTCTACAATACGGCCATGAATACCAGCTGTTGTAACAACCTTAGAGTTCACACCAAGTTCCTCAATATATTTTTTGTGATCTTTTTGCTTCTTCATTTGCGGTCTGATCATGAAGAAATAAAATACCACGATAATCAAAACCATTGGTAAAAAACTCATCAAATTGCCTCCCGCTGCTTGTAATAATACTGTGTTCATCTTCTATTATATCGTTTAATAATGTGTTATTTTGCTAATACTTCGCCTTTGAGCTGCACCGTTGTTAAGCCATTGGAAGCATTCGATTGAATCGTAATGATCTTCTGCTGTTTACCAACCTGTCCTTCACTATTGAAAGTTACATGGATCTCAGATTTTCCACCTGGCAAAATAGGGCTTTTCGAAAACTCAGGTTGCGTACAACCACATGAAGCAGTCACTTTCGAGATAATAACAGGTGCATCACCCGAATTTTTCAACACAAAGGTATGTTTTACCTGTGCGCCTTCTTTTACTTGACCGAAATCAAATGCAGACTCTTCAAATTCTACTTTTCCCAATTGTGCTGCTGCCTTAGAAAGGCTATCCGCAGCTGCTGTTTCAGTCGCTGTCGTGGTTCCTTCTTCTTTTCCTTTTTGTGCATTTCCACAAGAAAATAAAAGTACTGCCGACAAAGCTAAAACCGAATATTTGCCAAAGTTTTTCATTCGTATAAATTATTTATGCGTTTGGTTTTAATCTCTTAAACCACGACCTGCCTTCTGGATTCTTCCTTGTTGGTTCAGATCGTTCAGTATTTTATCCAAGATACCATTGATAAATGTATTACTTTTCAATGTACTGAATACCTTAGAAATTTCAATATACTCATTTATTGTCACTTTCACTGGAATAGATGGAAAATTAACCAATTCACATATGGCCATACGCATCAATAATGTATCCATTAAGGCAATACGATCTGATTCCCAATTCTTCGTTTTCTCAGAGATAAGCTTTTGATACTCATTTGTATTGCGGATAGTTTTACCCAACAATGCAATGACATAATCGCTATCATCATTCCAGTTTTGCGTAATCTCTGCAAGTTTATTTTTACGTGGATCTTCAGAACTAAAATTCTTAAAAGTCTTCGCAATCAACGCTTGCAATACTTCTTTATCTACCGGCCAGTTGATGAATTTTTCTTCAAAAACCTGCTCTATAACCGGCGATTTCAAGATGATCTTTTTAAAGATATGCTTGATGATATCTTTTTCCGTACCGATCGAACGATCTTCTTGTTGCAAGTACTCCAAATAAGCTTCAGAATCCTTTAACTGCAAAAATACAGTACGTACGATCTCCGGGTCAAAGCTCCAGGAAATCTTATACTTTTTGACACCTTCTCCATATTGTGGATTTTGTCTCAATGACTCAATAAAAGTGTTTGTACTTAACTTGGTCGTTAAAGACAAGTCTTTTTCAGTTGGTAAAAACTTATTGGCCCTACCCTCTGCATCTATTAAGACATAATCAGATACTTCATCTAAAAGATTCAGTGTCCACATATACATCTCATAAACTTCATCCACATTTTTTAATAGTGCTTTTTCAAATGTTTTGATGTCTTTATCTTCCGAAAGACTGTACGCATAAAGCGTTTGCACTACTTTTACCCTCAGGTGTCTCCTGTTTAACATAGTAATTTTAAAGAACGATTTTTTATAAAATAATAAATAAGAACGATTTTGGGATGAAGACTATCTCTTGATTTTTTTAATATCTTGGATACGCTTCTCCGCGATGCGATTAGCCGCTTCAAAAGTAGAGATATTCTCTTCTTTTGATTTTTTTAACACGTCTCTAGTCGCATTATAAATATTTTTGATCACAAATTCAGTGTGATCTACACCATAATTTTGAATTTCTGAATAACAGCCGATTAATGCACCAGCGTTGATCAAATAGTCAGGGGCATATAATATACCTCTTTCATGAAGGATAGAACTTGTAACAAGTTCATCTTTCAATTGATTATTGGCAGAACCAGCAATAATTTTGCATTGCATTTTCTGTGCGGATTCTGGATTTACGGTACCGCCTAATGCACAGGGAGAATATACATCAAATTCGTGATCGAATACTTCACCGTAAGGTATTGGTTCAGCTTTGTACTTAGCCGCTACTTTTAGCATTTTTTCTTCCGTAATATCGCTTACATATACACGCGCATTCTCTTCACGCAACATCGCAATTAAACGCTCACCAACACCACCTACTCCATGTACAATTACTTTTTTACCAGCAACATTTTCCGATCCGTATAATTCCTTTAAGCAGGCTTTTATACCGAAATAAACACCTTGAGCAGCGAAGATCGAAGGATCACCAACGCCACTGCCATGAATTGCTTTTGGTAAACCAGCAACATGGTCAGTTTCGGTATAAATATGTTCTAAATCGCGTTGTGTGGTACCTACATCCAAAGAAGCAATGAAATTACCATTCAATCCTTCAATAAACTGGCCCAAACGGCGCAATAAAACCTCAGATTTGTCCAAACGGCTATTCCCAATAATAACAGCACTACCACCGCCTAAATTCAATCCAGTGATGGCTGATTTATACGTAATAGCCTTGGATAAACGTAAAGCATCCTCAATAGCTTCTTCTGTACTTTCGTATGGTAACATACGAACCCCTCCTATCGCAGGCCCTAAGGTTGTATCATGGATCGCAACGATAGCTTTCAAGCCCACTAATTCATCATTACAGAAAAATAAGTTTTGATGGCCAGACTGGCTCATCAATTCAAAAATAGAATTTTGAGATGTTGACATAAAATGTACTACTCTAATTTGTTTTAATTTTTTAAGGTACTTGATGCAAAAGTAGGAAAATTATTCGTTGTGCATAACAACTTTTTTTATCCAAGACTTAACATTTGATTTCCGAATGACAGTAAATTCACTCAAATCGTAAAGCATTTTGATGAATTAGTCCTACTTTTGTATTCGTAATATGAAGGATCTCGCCTACTTAAATAAGTACTTTTATAAATACCGCTGGAAACTGATTCCAGGGGTTATTTTTGTTATCATCTCCAACTATTTCGGGGTATTGCCTGCGAAGGTAATCCGCGAAGCATTTGATTTGGTACAGGAAAACATCTATCTATACCGTCTATTTGATGGTTTCGACAGACAGGAACTCATCTACCAGGTTTTTGGCACCAGTCTCCTGTTTTTTGGTTTCGTCGTTCTCCTACTTTCGCTGTTGCGGGGCATATTTTTATTCTTTATGCGTCAGACGATCATTTTAACGTCGCGTTATATTGAATACGACCTCAAAAATGAGATCTATAATCATTACCAAGATTTAAACTTCGGTTTCTTTCGGAAGAACAATACCGGAGATCTCATGAGCCGAGCCACCGAAGATGTCAATCAGGTACGTAACTACCTCGGACCCGCCATCATGTATGCGATCAATACCGTAGTTTTATCGATCATGGTCATCTATGCGATGTATAGTGTCAATGGACGGTTGGCGACCTATGCATTGGCGCCAATACCGGTTCTATCGGTTATTATTTTATTTGTCAATAAGATTATTAACAAGCGTAGCTTAAAAATTCAGAAACAACTGGCGAACCTTTCTTCTTTTGTGCAGGAAACTTTTGCTGGTATCCGCGTCATCAAGACCTATACCAGAGAACAAAATAAAATGCAGGAATTTGAGAAGGAAAGTACCATTTACCGTAATACGGCTCTTGATCTCGTCAAAGTACAGGCTGTTTTCTTTCCGCTTATTCTATTGCTGATTGGGCTCAGTACGGTAATCACCATTTATATTGGTGGAATTGAAGTTGCCAAAGGAACAGTCACTGCCGGAAATATTGCTGAGTTTATCATCTATGTCAACCAGTTGACTTTCCCGGCCATGTCTTTGGCTTGGGTTACCTCATTGGTACAACGTGCTGCAGCCTCACAAAAACGCATCAACGAATTTCTCCATACTGAATCTCCAATTGTTAACGGAACAGCTACCCAAGAACTAGCGGGTGAAATCAGGGTTGATGGGATCTCCTTTACCTATCCGGAAACGGGTATTCAGGCGATTAAAAATATATCGTTCCAAATTCCGATCGGCAAAACACTTGCTATTATCGGAAAAACAGGATCCGGAAAATCTACACTGGCCAACTTACTCCTTCGGATGTATGATATCGACAACGGAAGTATTCATTATGATAGTCTTGAAATTAAAAACCTTGACTTCAAAAGCTTACGCCAACAAGTTGGATTTGTCCCACAAGATGTTTTCCTATTTTCAGATACCATTGCAAATAATATAGGCTTTGGTTTAGATCACTTTACACAGGAACAAGTGGAACAGGCCGCCAAAGATGCCGCTGTATACGACAACATTATAGCTTTTGAAGATGGATTTGAAACCGCCGTTGGGGAACGTGGTATCACCCTCTCCGGTGGACAAAAACAACGGGTTTCCATCGCACGCGCTTTAATTAAGGAACCCAAAGTATTGATTTTTGATGACTGTCTTTCAGCCGTGGATACAAAAACAGAAGAAACAATTCTCCGTTCGCTAAGCCGCATCATGAAAGGCAAGACCTGTATTTTTATTGCCCATCGCATCTCGACAATCAAGAATGCAGACCATATATTGGTGATGGATCAAGGAGAAATTGTGGAACAGGGTACACATGCTGAATTGATGGAGAAAAGAGGTGAATATTTTGAACTCCATGAAAAGCAATTACTGGAAAGTGTCGAAGGATAATTAAAATATCCCTGAATTCAGCTAAAGGATGGAAGGGATATCTCTCCTAAATTTGACTTAAATATTTAAGTCAAACATTTTACATTAAAGGATCATGGAGAGAACCCCTATTCAGAAGGCTACGTCAAGTGACGGAAAAACAATTGCTATTATTTCTTACTTAACCATCATCGGCCTTGTTGCTGCCATCATTATGAACAACAAGGAAAAGACTGCTTTAGCGCAATTCCATATCCGACAAAGTATAGGAATTTCAGTAACAGGAATGGCGTTGGGACTGTTACGTTTTGTTCCAGGTATTGGCGGAATTGCCATTAGTATTGTTGGATTGCTCCTACTTATTGCTCTTATATTAGGATTAATATCCGCATTTTCCGGAGAGCGGAAACCACTCCCCTTTATCGGTGAAAAATACCAGGAATGGTTCAATATGATCTAATCAACATTTTCAAGACATGGAGCACCTTCCCATCAAAGATGCTCCATGTTATCGTTTTTTATGAACGTTCTGCCTTTAATTGAACGTAGCGCATCTTTAGCTAGCTTTCATATCCGGCACCGCTTTCTCCTCTTTAAAAAACAGGGCAAATAGCACAAGACAAAAACCAGAAATACCTGCTGGAATAAACCAAAGATATTCCCAAAATTGAGCAGCATAAGCTGTTTTTAGGTAATCTGAAACAGCACCGGCAACCCAAAATCCGATCAGCATACCTACACCATACATCGCGATGGTAATAAGACCCTGTGCAGAAGCTTTGTATTTTTCACCAGCAATTCGATCGGTATAGATCTGACCCACTACGAACATAAAATCATAGCAGATGCCATGCAATAAAATTCCGAACAGCAATAAGAATGACCGTTCCTGTCCGTCGCCGTAAGCAAAAAACAAATAACGGAGTGCCCAGGCCGCAATGCCCAGTAAAATCATCTTTTTATACCCCAAGCGTCTAAAGAAAAATGGAATCAACAACAAGCAGATGGCTTCGGAAAATTGCCCCAATGCCATTTTTGCTGTGGGATTGGGTATTCCGGCGTTGACCAAAAATGGGTTCGCATTTTGATAATAGAACGAAATGGGAATACAGATGACAATTGCTGTTACAAAAAAAATCAGAAAACTCCGCTGTTTTAAAAGCTTCAATGCATCCAAACCGATTGCCTTTCCAAAATCAAACTTTTCATCTCTAAGCTTCACCTGTGGTGGTGTTTTTGGCAATGCTAGACTGAAGACCGCCAATAATAACGAACAAACCGCGCCCATAATAAAGGTATTATGCAGGGCACCTGCCTGTATCGATTCGGGAGCATCCCAACGGAACAAATAACTGATCACGAGTCCCGAACAGATCCAACCGATCGTTCCCCACACGCGTACCCCCGGAAAATACTTCTTCGCGTCTTCAATATGCCGGAATGCGATTCCATTGGATAAGGATAGCGAAGACATGTAAGCCATAAAATAGACAAATACATAGGGATAAAAATGTGTCGCATCCGGTGCTTGCGACATCCCGTAAAGTAGTGCAGCTCCAAGGAGATGTAATGCTGAAAGTACCCGCTCGGCATTAAAATACCTGTCGGCGACAAAACCCACAAAAAAAGGAGCAAATACAGCACCAAGGGATTGTGTCGCAAAAATATTTGCGACCTCCATACCCGAGGCATTGAGCGATTTAATGAGGTATGTTCCCAAAGTTACAAACCAAGCCCCTTTGATAAAATACTCTAAAAACATCATCAGGGACAATTGCACGCGTAATACTGGTTTCATCTATTAATTGGTGTTGGAGGTGTTTGTTTTGATTCGTTTAATCGGCTTCGCTATTGTTAACTATTTGCTCTTCAAGACATGCTATCATCTGGGTAGGTTATTGACCTATTTGTGCTCAAGGATGTCTCCATTTCTTTTCTTAAGATTCGATTATCTTTTCTTAAGATTCGGGCAATGCATTTCGCATAAAATTAAGCCAGTTCTTGCTGGCAATCTTTTCAAGATCCGTGTTATCATACCCTCTTTTTGACAGGATACCAAATACTTTTTGGATATCAGCAATAGTTTCCAGATCATAAGGACACTGCTCACGTCCAAATGCTCCGTCTAAATCGCTCCCCACCCCAACATGATCGACATTTCCTGCCAATTGACAAATATGATCAATATTGTTGGCCATGATATCCATGGAGCAATTACTTGTTTTAGGGTCGGATACACCGCGGACCCAATTCGGTACCATCATCCAAGCATCGAGCGCTACACCGATCACCGCTTTTTTCTCCACAAGTGTCTTAATCATTTCATCGCTGAACTGCCTATTATGGTCCACAAACTTGCGGCAATTATTGTGACTGGCCCAAATCGCACCCTGATAACGTTGTACAGCATCCCAAAAAGCATCATCATTTAGGTGTGTCGCGTCCAATATCATCCCCAATCGCTCCATTTCCTGCAACAACCTTATTCCCTGCTCATTAAGCTTGCCGGATGAATCTGTTCCATTGGCATATCTACCTGGCCCGTAATGTGCTGGTCCAATCGCTCTTAAACCATAGTTATAGGCTGTTTCGAGATAGCTGATATCCACAATGGAATCGGCACCCTCCAGACTCAGCAGATATCCGATTGGCTTATCGGCATGATCACTGCCATCCGACCAGAGCGCCAAATGCTGGTCCAGATCAGTTTTTGTACAGATCATTTTCATTTGGCCATCGGCTTCCATTGCTTTATACCATGCAAGCTGACCCTGTGTTTGTGCCCATGCCTGTTCCGGTGAGTACCAGCCTGGTAAAGAACTTTCGGGTTTTACGAATCGAGCGATTTGAGTGGCAACAACCAAACCAATATGACCACGACGCAATTCGTCAAAAGTGACTGTTGCCTTAGCCCGATCAGGTTTGTCATCCATCCCCTTTTCCCTACGGTTCAGTTCAGTAATCGGCAATCGAAGATCCCGATTCCATTCCATGGCATTCATACTCAAATCCAAATGTGCATCGACCAAAAATGGCATTTCAAATTCGTACATATCAATAATTTATTTTTTTATTTCGCGCATAAACAGTCCAAATTTGATCTGCCTGCCCTTCATTGACAACTTGAAGCTCGCCATAACAAGCTACTGTCGGACAGATATGTCGTGGCACGGCATACAGCGCATCGCCTAAGTTAAACTGGGCACTATCTGTTACCTCAACGACCAAATGTTCTTCACTCTGCATTTTTATTTCGCCAATACGGGGATCGAAAAACTTGACGCGAGGCTGCGGCGATTCACATGCAACTGATTTATACCCCAGGTCCAAACAAAGGTGCTTGTGATCAACGATAGAAACGACACGCGTCAAAAGTACCGCCGCAAGCATAAAATCTTGTTCTGCGTAATTTTCGGCATAGCCGAAATCCCAAAACACAAACGTTCCGGGACTGCATTCTACATCGCTGCGTTCAGCATGAAAAGGGAAACTTGGCGAACCGCCAATAACTTTAGTCAAAGGTTTAGAAGTAGACACCTGCGCCATAAGATAGGCGGTTTCGAGTATACTATACGAATGTTGGGATTGCTTTTCGCGAAGTTTATAATCTTTGTCATGAATATGACCGTCATAACCATGCACACCTACCAACTGAATACCTTCCAAAAGATGGATATCCATAACGAGACGCTCAATCCCTTCTAAAGCTACTCCTGTACGGCCCATGCCAATATTAACATCGAGATAAACAGCGCTGCGTAAGCCTTTCGACAGACTCCGCTTTGAAATCTCCTGTGCTGCATCGACATGATCCACAAGACAGGCAAAATGTGTCTCGGGAAAGGCGGTTACAAGATTCAAAAAACGATCTATCTTTGGCCCTACGGGCTGGTATGCCAGCAAAACATCTTTTGCGCCGATAACACCCAATAGTTCAGCTTCAGCAATAGTTGCACACTTAAACTTTGTAATCCCCTTATCCATCATCAGTTGGCATACTTCCCGACACTTGTTCGTTTTGATATGCGGCCGCAATCGATCAGCCCGCCCATGCACAATATGTAAAGCGCGGTCTATGTTCTTGACAATGCGATCAGGATAGACCAGCAAGGCTGGCGAATCGACCTGATCGACATCATGTATATGGCACCAAGTTTCCATATAATTTCGATTAGTATAACTCAAATAATGCTTCGATTTCTACGGGAATATTATCGGGCAAAGAACCAAATCCAACGGCACTACGTGTTCCGATACCATTCTCTTCTCCCCAAACCGCAGCGAATAGCTCACTACAGCCGTTAATTACACCTGGATGATAAAGAAAATCCGAGGTACAGTTGACCATACCCAATACCTTGATCACACGCTTGATTTTGTTCAATGAGCCCAAATTGGTTTTAATGGTCGATAACATGGTTAGGCCAACTTGTCTCGCTGCAAGTTTGCCTTCTTCAGGACTGATATCACTTCCAATGCGACCGATAATTAATGCAGCATCATCTTGTACGGGACCATGACCAGAAAGATACAGATACTTGCCGTCAATGACGTATGGTTTATAGACACCTTTAGGTGCCGGTGCTGGAGGTAATGTCAAACCTAATTTTTCGAATTGTTCGTCTGCGTTGTACATCTTTAACGATTTTAAAGTTTAAAATAATAGCTAATATAAAATTAATTGCAATAGTAAAACAGCAAGGAGCCCAACAATGGAAACAATCGCTTCCATGATCGACCAGGAAAATAACGTATCCTTTACGCTTAGGCCAAAGTACTCTTTAAATAGCCAAAATCCGGCATCATTGACATGGGAAAACATCAGACTTCCGGCTCCTATCGCCAATACCATAAGGTTGGGATCCGCTTTTCCCCCTGTAACAATAGGTAGCAGAACACCAGCGGCTGTCAAGGCGGCTACTGTGGCCGAGCCGACACAACCTCTGATAACAGCTGTAATTAACCAAGCCAACAGTAAAGGTGAAATGGGGAGCTGCTGCAGGGTATTGGCCAATAACAGACTGACCCCACTGTCCTCCATCACTTGTTTAAAAATTCCCGAGCCAGCAATAATCAATAGAATCATGGCAATATCTTTCACCGCAGACTCATAGATTGTCATCACATTGGTCATCGATCGTCCCAATTTCAATCCTAATATATAGGTTGCTACACCGACCGCAATAACCATAACAACGGTAGGGTTACCCACGAACTTCAATCCCTCCTGCAGCGCTATATTGGTTGTATGATAGCAATAAGGAAGCAGTGTAAATAAGACAATGAGCAATACCGGCAGCAAAGCAACAGCCAAACTTACTCCCACTGTCGGGCGCGGATACTGCGCAGACTCCGAACGATCTTTCTCGCGAAAAATTGATTCCTGACTTGCCCGTATATTTTTGAGGCTTCTTCCAAAAATTGGCCCACCCAAAATAATAGCAGGTATGGCGATCAAAAGACCATAGATAAGAGTCAGTCCCATATCAGCGTGAAACAGGGCAACTAATGCAACCGGCGAAGGATGCGGCGGAATAAAACCATGCGTTACAGACAGGGCTGCCAGCATCGGTAATCCAATATATACTGTCGGCAACTTATAGCGGTAGGAAATCGAAAATATCAAGGGAACTAATAAGACAAATCCGATTCCATAAAATAGCGGTATTCCAACGATAAAACCCGTCAACATAAGCCCCCACTGCAGGTATCGCTCTCCCATCAGGCGGACCATTTGCTCAGCAATTATCTCGGCGGCCCCACTTTCAGCTACAATTTTCCCTAACATCGCGCCCAATACAATAATTAAAGTCAGGCTCCCCATAACGCCCGCAACGCCCTTTTCAACTGTCCCCACTAACTGTGCCGGTGGAATACCCAAACAAAGTCCACTGAGTAAGGAAACAACTAAAAAAGCGAGAAAGGCATTGATCTTAAAATAAGTTATGCAAAGGATAAGCAAACAAATGCTGATTACAATGAGGATTATAGTCATTATATCACTATTAGGTTTTCCCTCAATTTGAGAGCTTGTATAAAATTTGGTCTATTAAATCATTTTTTCATCCTGAAAGTAAGGTTATTTTTCATTTTTTGCAAGGAAAATGAAAAATTAATGAAAATAAAAAAGGTATGGCTTACACCATACCTTTCTGTTTCCGTGACCTATCTCTTTTTGCTTTCATGACCTATCGTCAAAAAAAACCAGCAATAGGCCCTTGTTGAAAATTTATTTTTTAGGGATCTCTTTGAGAATTTCGAGCACAAAACTCCAAAACTTCTGCACCGAAGAAATGGAGACACGCTCTGCAGGCGAATGTGCACCTAAGATTGTTGGTCCAAAAGAAATCATATCCATTTCGGGATAGTTTGTTCCCAAGATACCGCACTCAAGCCCGGCATGGCAAGCCACCACTTCTGGAGCTTCACCATGTTGTCTCGTATAAATTGATTTGAGCACTTCTAAAATCTCAGAATTTGGATTAGGTGCCCATCCTGGATAATTGCCCGAAAAACCGACGGTAAAACCACCCAGTTCAAATGCAGCTTGTAAAGATTGGGCTAAATCAAATTTAGAGGTTTCAACAGAAGATCTGGTTAGACATTTGATGGAAACCTTTTCCCCGCCTAATTCTACTTTAGCAATATTATTGGAGGTTTCTACCAAATCTTCAAAATCGGCACTCACACGATACACACCATTTAAGGCCGCATAAACACTATTGATCAGGTTTTCCTGCACGTTTACTGGAACTACTGTTGCATAAGCAGCATCAGTTTGCTTTACGACAATTTCCATAGCCGGTTCTGTCGTTGCAAATTCCAATTTAATATCCTGAGCCAATTGTGTCAAATTCTGAACAAAGTCAGTTGCTTTATCCTTACTGATAACCACCTTTGCAACACTTTCTCTCGGAATTGCATTGCGTAGACTTCCGCCCAATAAAGAAGCAATACGCAATCCATAATGTGCATTGGCGCCAAATAACAAACGGTTCATTACTTTATTGGCATTGGCAAAACCTTTATGAATGTCCATACCAGAATGCCCCCCATGTAGTCCTTTTACTGTAATTTCAAAAGATAACGTATCAAAAGGACAAGGCTCTGCAACGTAGGACTGCGTTGCCGTCACATCAATGCCCCCAGCACAGCCAATATCGATTTCAGTATCATTCTCTGTATCCAA
This sequence comes from Sphingobacterium sp. HSC-15S19, assembly GCF_050433745.1. Lineage (NCBI taxonomy): Bacteria > Pseudomonadati > Bacteroidota > Sphingobacteriia > Sphingobacteriales > Sphingobacteriaceae > Sphingobacterium > Sphingobacterium sp. HSC-15S19. The sequence continues at coordinate 124,648 of NZ_JBNPWQ010000010.1, read as the reverse complement.
ATTCAACAGGATTTCGCCCGAAAGCACATCGCCTTTTAAACCTAAAGCTCCCGTCATGCCTGTCTCTTCATCAATCGTAAACAAAGCTTCAATGGCAGGGTGTTCAATAATGGATGATTCCAAAATCGACATGATTGTCGCAACGCCAAGACCGTTATCTGCCCCCAAAGTGGTACCCTCAGCTTTTACCCAATCACCATCAACGTACATCTTAATGCCTTCATTATCGAAGTCAAAAACAGTATCGTTATTTTTTTGGTGCACCATATCCAAATGCGACTGCAATACAATCGTTTTACGGTCCTCCATTCCCGGAGTAGCAGATTTTTTGATGAGCACGTTGCCAATCTCATCAACGCTTGTTTCTAAACCCAAGGATTTACCAAAGTCTACCATAAAGGCAATCACGCGCTCTTCTTTTTTAGAAGCTCTCGGGACCGCATTCAATGCAGAGAAATTTTTCCAAATTGCTTTTGGTTCTAAACTATTTTCAATCATATCTAAATTTTTTCCTTGGTCAAAGTTACTCCATTTTTATTAGATATCCGGTGATTATTGGCTTAGAATAAAAACAAAAGCCAATCACTGTTCGTTCTAATACAGGGTATAAACATCAACATATCATTATGCATAGACCAGTACAAGTTGAACGGAAGGATATTTACTTTAAACCAGATAAAAAGAGAGTTTTAGCACGTTTTTTCTCACTGGGGGATGATCGTACCATTAAAGTTCTCAAACGTATCTTATCCTTGAATGAATCAGAGCGAAAAGAAGTCTTTGGCCAGGTACTCCGAAGCTATACAAAAAGACATCGTAGTATAGTCCATATCTTTGAACGTAATTTTGACCGCATAAGCCACTTATTGGAAAAGATTCCATTTCCAAAAGAGAAACTGAGCCAAATTGACAAGCTACTGATCGGCTCCTATTTCACGATGGAATATTCGATTGAATCGGCGGCATTGTTTAATCCCTCCATTATAGAACATCCGGACCAGACAGAATTATTCAGGGGTGAAAAACGCATTATTTTGAGTTTCAGGGCAACCGGAGAAGGCCATGTCTCTTCGATCGTTTTTCGATCAGGGACATTGGATGTTGACAACAATATACATATCGATTATGTCGGCAGTTTATTGGATAAACCTATGCAAGTCAAAAATCACCGTTATCACAAGGAGTCATTCTTAAAGAAAATGAATGAGTTGCATGCCGAGCCAACGGAAGTTAAGTCCAAACTGGAAGCTAAGCTAACGGAGACATTTACCTACGAGGAACTCAAACGGTACATCGATGAAGTACGGCGCGATAGCGACGAAAACCTGGAAAATGTGACATTTCTACAACAGGCGCTCTGGCTCGCTTCCTCGCATTATGAAATGACTTTCTCCTTGGACACTTCCATTTCAGAACGCGTGATATTTCCGATTGCCGATACCGAAAAAAGAGGAATTGAAGATGCGCGTTTCGTTCAGTTCAAAAACGAAAGAGGTGAGAGCACGTACTATGCAACATACACCGCTTACGATGGATTCAGCATCCTCCCGAAATTACTCACCACAAAAGATTTTTACCATTTTAAAGTGAAACCTATTTATGGTGAAATTGCCAACAAGGGGGCTGCACTATTTCCACGTAAAATAAATGGACGTTATGCGATGCTCTGCCGCATTGATGGTGAGAACAACTACATCGCCTACTCCAATAATATCAATATATGGCAGGAAACGGCAATCCGGATTCAACAGCCAGAATATCCGTATGAATTTGTTCAGATCGGTAATTGCGGTTCGCCGATAGAAACGCAATACGGCTGGCTGATTTTAACCCATGCCGTTGGACCAATGCGTGAATATGTCCTAGGCGCAGCTCTTTTGGACTTGGACAACCCGCATGTGGAAATTGGACGCCTACATAGCCCATTGATGACGCCCAATGACGAAGAGCGAGAAGGCTATGTACCAAACGTCATTTATTCCTGCGGAGCGATAGTACACAACGAACACCTCATTTTACCTTATGCGATGTCCGATTATGCATCAACCTATGCGACCATCAAGCTCGAAGATTTATTGCTCGCTATCTTGAATCCTGATCGTTATCAATAAAAGCACGGTAAACTACGATATAAGCCAAATAGAAACAAAGGGTACTCTCCGCCCCTTGGTTTCTATTGATGCCATAGGATTCGAGGCCATCACAGCAACCTTTGGTTTCCTCATCATACAAACCGAGCCGAAGATCATTCTCTCCTAAAAACCAGCGGAAAGAAGCAATCATACGGGTAAAATAGACCTTTTTATTGGTCAATCGAAAAGCTTCACGATACATAAATACCATTGCCGTGACATCAAGTGGCTGCTGACCAAACTTGCTGATATGCTTCCCTTGCTTGGCCCACTCCTGGTTTCCGACCAATGAAAGCGCGCCATTCTGGACAGTCATACTTTCGAGAAACTTTAAAGTCGATAATCCCAACTGTTTTATTGTTTCATCGTTCAAAAAAGGATAGGCCGTCAATAACGCATAGGGCAAAATTGCGTTATCATAACTCAATACCGCTTCAAACCATTGCCAGTTTTCATCTGAGCTTGCCTCGTATTCCCGTACCAGCTTGCCGATAAGGGCCCGCATCAACTCTATCATCACCTCGTCATTGGATTGATGATGCAAATATTCCGCAATCCCCAGTACAGTATAAGCTATCGCCCGGTTGGAACGCAACTGGCCAAAATTTGGAACGGCCCTAAAAAACAGTTCATGCCCCAATTGATAATAGCTTGTCAATTTTGTCTCCCGAAGAAGTACGCCCAATGCCCACATGGTCCGTCCAAAGGAGTCCTCCGAACCGACCTCATCGAGGAAACTATGTTGGAAATTCATAAAATTGTGAAAAAGCCCATCTTCGCGCTGATGATAATAGATATAACTCAAGTAGGTCGAGATGCGACGATCGAGCCTTTTGTCAGCAAAATCTTGCTGCGCCAATAAAGTAACTAAAAGTGCTCTTGCATTATCGTCCAGACAATAGCCCTCTTTGTAGTTCGGTAAAGAATAAGTTGCATGCTGTAAGATACCGACCTGATTGGTCAGTCTGTCGATATGCTTCCAACTGAATTTGGGCATTTCCTCTATACTAAATCCAACATTTTCTTTGAGGCTATCGTAGGTAGGAATAATTTTATCTAAAATTCGTGTGTACCGGAGGCCTATATTTTTCCAGGTCATCTCTTTACCAAATATACGGGCATTGTCTCTTAGTGTCGTGCGATAGTCCAAATTTGAAAACAGATTTTTGAGCACTTCGGCCATCTTAGCTGAATTTTTAAATTCGACGAGCACTCCCCTTCCATCAGCGAGCAATTCTTTGGCGTGCCAATAAGGAGTGGACACCACCGCTGCTCCGGCACCGATGGCGTAAGACAATGTTCCACTTGTAATTTGCGCCTCATTAACATAAGGTGTAACATAAACATCGCAGGCACATAGATACTCCACAAGATCGGCTTGACTAACAAAGGAATTAACAAATTTCACATGTTCCTGCAACTGATAGGTTTCCACAAGACTGCCCAGGTATTCCCGATATTCCTCGCCGGAATGTGCCAATACATTGGGATGCGTTTTACCAACAACGAGGTACAACAGATCCGGTTCATCTTTGACGACCTCAGGGAGGGATTCAATCACCATTTCAATTCCTTTGTTTCGCCCCAAAAAACCGAAGGTCAATAAGACTTTCTTCCCGGAAAGTCCTTTTTTAAGCTTGGCAAGCTCATGATCTAAAGTAAACTCCGGCACACCGTGGTGTATCAGCCTAACTTTGGAGGTATTGACCCGATAAATCGATTTGAGTAATGTAATTGCATAATTGCTCATGACGATTACAATGGAAGCCCGTTTTACAATTTCAATAAGAATGGCCTTTTCATCAACATTGGGTTTTTCGAGAATGGTGTGAAAATTAACAAGTAGCGGAATGTGTAATGCATTAATCAATGATAAGATATATATGCCGCTATTCCCTCCAAAAATGCCATATTCGTGTTCGAGTATGACGCAATCGTACCCGTTTTCATTAATATAATTTGCGGCTTCAATATAGGACAATTGACGATGTTGATCTATTTTAAACACGACCTCACTGGGATAAACATAGTCCCGATCCGCGACCGCAAAAACATGTTGCGTCAGTTCCTGATTATGCAGTGCTACAGCATGCAATAAATCTGATGTAAAAGTGGCAATTCCACATTCTTTGGGCAAGTAGGTACTTATATAAGCAATCTTCATTGGAATAATATTTTGAATATAGCCCGGACAAAGGCAATAGCATCGTGTGCTCCACTATCTAAATGCGTTTCGAACGAAAATTGTTTGTCACAACTGTATGAATTAAATCGGAGGAAGGTTGGACGACACTTTGTGCAGATCAGTACGTTGCTATAAAACCTGGCGCTGAAAAGCTGTCCATTTGTTGGAAACAGTATAATTTGTTGGAAAACAGGGTATCCATTGATTATGCTTAGTAGAAAACAGAACCTTGATTATGCGAAATAAGAGCGCTCAATATCCTAGATTCACAACACGTAGATTGCTATTGCTTTTAAAAATCAATTTATCTAAGTTTGTTACAGAAAAACGGGCATTGAATGAAATCAGCAAAGGAAAAAATGATTGCCGGACTTCCCTATATTGATTCGGAGGGGCAATTATTTAAGGAAAGACAATACGCAAAAGAAGAACTGAAGCGATTTAACGATTCAGAGCCGAAACAACTGAAATTCAGAAAACAGATTATTCAAAAACTGTTTAAAGCGACGGGAACCCGATTCTTTCTCGAACCTCCTTTTCGTTGCGATTATGGTTATAATATTGCTATTGGTGAGAACTTTTACAGCAACTATAATTGTACGATTTTAGACGGCGCACCGGTTACCATAGGCGACAATGTATTATTTGGGCCCAATGTAAGTCTCTTTACAGCTGGTCATCCCCTCCATTTTGAAGCAAGAAATCAAGGTTGGGAATTTGCGTTGCCGATCGTTATCGAAGATAATGTATGGATCGGTGGACATGTTGTCGTCAACCCCGGCGTGCGAATCGGAAAAAATTCGGTCATTGGTTCTGGATCGGTCGTCACAAAAGATATACCAGCGGATGTCGTAGCTGCAGGCAATCCTTGCCGGGTGATACGTAACATTACCGAAGCGGATCGGATCAACTATACTGAAAATCTGTAGGGATAACACAGGTCACAAGGGATAACATGGGGCACATTTATAAGAAAACGATCTATCTTCCCACTTACTGTTAACTTACAGAATCATTTGTTAAAGATAATGAATAGGTGACGGTGGCTTCATGTTGTTTCAGAAGAGCAAATCCATTACTTGTCCAAAAATGTTGCTGATCGCCGGTCACATTTGCAAGAAGATATTGACCAGCAAACGTATGGATAAATAGTCGCGCATGCTTCAATAATGCTGTGCCTACACCTTTCAGCCTTACATGTGGAGCAACAGCGAGGAAATGGATTGTATAAGTATCACCTGAACTAATCAGGCTCAGCACGCCTACCACTTCGTTTCCATCGTAGGCCGCAAAATGCGTCGCTTCAAAATCGCCCTCCAACATCACCTCGGCCAACTTACCTTCCGGAGCGAAAACCTCTTTTCGAAGTTTCCAGGTCCGGGCGGCAAAAACTTGTTCAATGTACCAATCTATCATAATCCTTTTTCTAAAGACATAAACGCGTCGGAAAGATGATTGATGGTATCTGAAGGTAATAAGGAATAGGTGCCGATCGTCTTCACTGCAATATCTGCCGCGCGCCCATGCATATATACCCCCATAATTAAAGCCTCTTTAGAAGAATAGCCCTGTCCAAGCAAGGAGGTGATTATCCCTGTCAGTATATCACCACTGCCTCCTGTTGCCATCCCAACATTGCCCGTACTATTGAAGTACACCATCCCATCGGGCATAACCATAGCACTATTAGCCCCTTTTATTAATACGTAAAACTGATGTTTACGTGCAAAAACTTTCACTTTCTCAATCTTTTCAAAATCATCTTGCCAAGCACCCAATATCCGGCTAAGTTCTTTGGGATGGGGAGTCAATATACTATGCGCTGGAACAAAAGCCCAAAGATTCGGTTCGCGGGAAAGAATATTTAAAGCATCAGCATCTAATACCAAAGGAGTATCATTAACACGGGTTATAAATACCTTTAGCGCATCAATTGTATGCGGCGCTGTTCCCATGCCGATTCCGATACCAACAGACTGATAGCCATCGATTGCCGGGAATTGGCTAATAAAATCTTGTTCAGGATCAGTCAACACCATCGCTTCGGGCACAGCGGTCTGTAAGATGGTATTACCACCGTCAGGTACATAAGCGGAAGCTAAACCGCAGCCCGCTCGAAGAGCCGCTTTTAACGCAAGCTGAACGGCCCCCATTTTACCTTTACTTCCGCCAATAATAAGGGTATGACCAAATGTTCCCTTATGATCAAATTTCCTTCGTTGTCGATAAAAGGACCTGACAAGCGGCTCGTCGACATAAAAAAGATTGGTTTCTGCCGCTTCAATTGCTCGTTGGCTAAGATCGATATCCAATACCTTGAAGTCTTTTACATACCATTGGTTTTCGGGCAGCAGCAAGGCCATCTTGGGAAACTGAAAGGTATAAACCAAATCTGCCTTTACAATTGGAACATCTGCAGCAGTCTTTTTATCTGCCAGTAGTCCAGAAGGCATATCGACGGAATAGATCCTTGCACCACATCCATTTATACTGGAAATTATACCGTTCCAATCGGCTGTTAATACACGCTTTAATCCATAACCAAACAAGCAATCCAGTACGATTGCATCGGAAGGGATATCAATCTGGTTTTCCGCTGCAATTTTTTGAATCATATGATTGGGTAAACGCTTTTGATTGGCAAGATTATCAGCGGAGTAATCCGCTACATCCATTAAATAAACCTTGACTTGAGCCTGCTGTTGATCCAACAGACGAGCCAGCACCAAGCCATCGCCGCCGTTGTTTCCTTTACCGCAGAAGATGAAAAAGGTACTGTGCTCCAATCGGGGATGAAGCTTTTTAATTTCCTCAAAAACAACTGTTGCAGCTCGTTCCATCAGGTCTAGACTACTGATTTTTCGATCCTTTAGGGTTTCACTATCAATTCTGTTTATCTGCTGAGCGGAAAGTATCTTCATTTGGTCGCTATTTTTATTGAAAGTAGCTATTCTCAAGGTCAATTAAAAATCTCGGTATAATTTTTTGGCAGGCTGGCGATAGTGATCCTAGTGTACGATCCCACGAAGGAACTACATCAGATCGCTATCGTTTAGCTCATGCACGTGTCTGCTTTTTATTCACTTGTTGTTATCGGCTTCTTATTCACTTATTGTTACCTCTTTCACTCCGCCTGTACGTTTCAAGGTACCCCAGGTATTCAATTCACCTTTAATGGCTTTTCTGACAGACTTGAATAAAACGAAGTACATCAGTTGACGCCAGAAAAAACGCTGCGGAAACAAATAAATTAAATTGCTAAGCTTCTCGCCTTCCATTTTAAAGGCAATACCTGCAAAGAACATATCCACGAATACAAAAAGGAAGTAATAAAACATCACTTGACCAAAACCGTTATGCAGTGAAAATAATCCTGCAATTCCCGTCCAGCTGATACCATTTACCTCGCTTAAGGAGAAAAGACCACTCACTAGAGAGAATAACATAAAAATATCGGCCAAAGGAGCAAATAAAGGAAGTATAATCTGAAAAATCAGAATATTAGGCATTCCGACCATACCAAAATAGCCATATTTGGGATTCAACAAGGTCTGTTTATTTTTCCAAAAACTCTGCAACACACCAAAACTCCAACGGAAACGTTGCTTGAAGAGCATTTTGACCGTATCTGGTGCTTCCGTATAAGCAATTGCTTCAGATGAATTTCGCACGGTATAACCCGCTCTTAATATACGCATGGTTAAATCACAATCTTCCGCTAATGTATCTGTAGTAAATCCGCCCACTTCCAAAATAACAGATCTACGAAAGGCCCCAATTGCTCCTGGTACGACCGATATCATATTGAGCAAATCGAACGCTCTCCGATCCATATTCTGTGAGGTGATATATTCGATCGATTGCCAATGTGTCAATATATTATGCACATTTCCCACTTTAACACTACCCGCAACAGCGGCGACCTGAGGTTTATTGAAATATTTCATCAACTGTTTTAGCGCATCTGTTTTCAGTTGTGTATCGGCATCGATACAAAGCACAAACTGTGCTTCGGATTGTTGGATACCATAGTTAAGCGCAGACGCTTTCCCCCCATTTGGTTTTGTAAACAACCTTACTTTAGCATGATCGCCATACACCTTACTGACAATCTCAAAAGTTTTATCTTTCGATCCATCATCAACAAAAATCAATTCATAATTGGGGTAATCCAAATTCAACAGGCTTTTTATCGTTGCCAACACTGTTATTTCCTCATTATAGGCAGGAATGATCACACTTACCTTTTCCCGAGGTTCCACAACCAATTGAGATCGCTCTTTTTTACTTTTTTGTTTTTGTCGGATTGCCAGATAAGCAATCATTGCTGTTCTAAAAATTGCCAATACAATTGCAACGGAAAAAACCAAGTTAAGGAAGATGTTACCGTAAAACAATGTTCCTAAGAACAAGCGGTTGGAAGATCCACTAAATCCCGAATCGGAAGCATTTTCTACAGGTGGCATCAGTTCATCACGTTTTTTCCCCATTAAATCTCCAATCGTCGCAAATTTATAACCATGAGATTTAAAATAATGAATAATACGCGGCAAGGCGGCTATAGTCGCTTCTCGATTGCCTCCGGCATCATGTAATAGAATAATGTTTCCATTATCGCGTTGTTTTATGACTTCATTATAGATTTCATCTGCCGTACGACCAGGTAACCAGTCGTTGGGATCAATATACTCGCCGATATTGATGTAGTTCTCTTTCCGGCTCTGAGCAACAGGCAGAATTTCGGCAACAGTCTGTGGCTCGGCATCAGCATTAAAAGGAGCCCGGAAAAGAATTGTACTATGACCGGTTATGCATTCGATGATCTTTCGGGTGGCATTCAGTTCAAACTTAACGCGATTTGGGCCTATTGTGGACATATCAGGATGAAAAAAGGTATGGTTACCGAGTTCATGTCCTTCTTGATATTCTCTCCGAACCAGATCCATATTTTTCTCAGCCATAACACCAACAAGAAAGAAAGCTCCGGGAACATGTTCCTTTTTTAATATATCCAATACTTGTGGTGTATACGTAGGATCGGGACCGTCGTCAAAGGTCAGGACCACAGTATTATCTCGTTCTCCAAAGCGTTTGATTACATAATTACTTGGCGTCTTTACATACTCCTGATTCTGAACCATAAGCGTTGATGGGTCGTAAGTGAATTTCACTTCCCCCGGAGCAGGACTATTGACCAAGTCCAAAATTTCCCCATCCCCGATATATTGAATACCCCCGACATTGATCTGGCTTATCTTTCCAAAGTCAAAAGGTTCTTTTTTCAGATTTTCTCGGTTCAATGATCTTGAAATAAATGACCATAAACGGGAGTCTTCACTTCCTAAACGCCAAAGTGCAATACCAGCTAGCCCCCAGTCATCTGCTTTGCGGATAAGATTAAAATAGGTTGCAGCGTCTGTAAAATAAACATCATGATGCATCCCTGTCCCATCTTTATAGCTAAAGTTGAGATTTGCAGATTCGGGATCAAAAGTAATCTTAGCATTGTAATTATGCGCCAAAATAACAGCATTATCATATGTCAATGTCTTGCCGACACTGCCTTTTGGCCAATCATATCCATAACAGGCCAAAGCCAGAATCACCTTGTCTGCATCGATCTTATTGCAAAGTTCATCGAGATTTTTTTCGACCCATGCCTGATGTGAAATGGCGCCGGCATTACTTTCAGTGGAATGCTGATCATAAGCCATAAGTATGATGTAATCGTTGTACTTTTGCAAGGCAATGGGATCGTAATCATCATTTTCAGGTGAAATATCCTGCGTGACAAGTAGGCCATCTGTATGAAATACCGTATAGATGTGGGCCATAAAATCATTCAGCGCCTTGTGGTCATCCAACTGTAAATTCTCAAAGTCAATATTTATGCCAGCAAAGCCATTGCGCTTCACTTTAAGAAGGATATCGTCTATAAAACGCTGTTGTTTATCCGGATTAAGTAAAATAGCTTTTACAGTCTGCCCGTCAAAATCGTTACCACTGAAATTGGAAATCTGTGCGATAGCTTTGCGCTTATATTGATGAATGACCTTAAGCGCAGCAGTATCTGCTTTATCCACTACTGTATCTTGATTAGGCACAGTAAAAAAGGATTCCATAGCAACCATATCCAAATGACCAATATTGCGGCGCAGATCCGATAAAGACTGCTCACGAACTTCATTAGACCAAGAACTAACATAAAACCCCATATTGATTCTATCTTTGGTACCAATATGTTTCAAATGCTTCAGCTCCCGGTCACGTTTAATCTTCTCCAATTCGGATTTTACAATGGTAAACTCCTTAAATTGTTTGGATTTTTTTAATCTGGCGGTGGACTTTTCAGTCAATGCTGTGTTGGTATTAATTGTTGGAAAAGGAGGAATCTGAATCTTTCCCAATGTATAAACCACACAGATAACACCAATGATCAAACCTATCACCAATGCTCTGCTCATCCATGAAAAAGCGTACCAGCGCTTTTTGCTTGACGTCTGAAAAATCTGTTTTCCTGACATAATCGTATTCTTATTAACTTCGGCTAAGCTACATCAGAAAATGATCCAAAAAGTAGATGAATAGCTTAAAAATTTCTTAATTTTTTCAAATGATTCACACTTCGAATTATATCTAAATTTAAGTATATTCGATGAAACGCAATACACTAGCTCAGAAACTTTTATATGAGATCAATATATGTACTCATTCCACTCCTCTCGTGTCAGGTTTTCAGTGGATGTGGGCAGCCAAATGTTGCTGCACCTAATAACAAAACTTTGAATCCTGCGACTACTGAGTCAATAGCACCTGACAGGAACCAGTTTATCAACCCCGATGGGATGACGATCAAATCGCGCATTTTGTTACCAGAAGGCTTTAAAAGGCCTACCTACCGGGTCGAAGAATTTGGAAATTTTCTCGAAAATCTTCCATTATACCCCATCGACCAGGAGGTACATTATTATAACGGAAAAATTAAACCTAGAAATAACATCTACAATAGTGTTGTGAAGCTAGACATAGGAAAGCGCGATTTACACCAATGCGCCGATGCTGTAATGCGACTCAGGGCAGATTACTTATACCAACAAAAGCGGTATAAGGATATCAAATTCAACTTCCTTTCCGATAGCAAGCCCCGCGCATATACAAACTATGCAAAAGGAGACTACTCCTACCCAACCTATTGGAAATACCTGGAATATGTGTTTGCCTATGCCAATACGGCTTCGCTACACGATGAGCTGCCCAGCGCAAAAACGACTCAGGAAGTTAAGATTGGAGATACTTTTATCCAGAAAGGATCACCCATTGGCCACGCAATCATTGTAGTTGATCTAGCCAAGGACAATACTGGAAAAACAATCGTGCTGCTCGCGCAAAGTTACATGCCAGCCCAAGAAATACAAATTTTAAACAATTGGAACAACAGCACGCTTAGTCCTTGGTACGATATAGACCAGGATATTATAAAAACCCCTGAATGGACATTTTACCCTAAAAACCTCAAAACATGGGAATAGCCAGGGTTAAAAACTTGTGAATAGCCAGAGCTGATCATAATAATACTTTTTCAATCGATCAGGTGATGACCAAACAACAGGTAAAAAATAATAAAAGATATTTTTGTCTTTTATTATAAATTTCTATTTTTGTACCCGATAGTCACTTGCAAATGAACCCTATCAAGGTTTACCAAATTCCTCGTAGCGAGGTGGATTTTTTTGTTTTTTATTCCGATCAAATAAAAGATAAAAAGGTATTTAAATATTTTATTATGATTACTGAAGCACAAAAAGAGTTAATCAAAGGCACTGTACCGATTTTAAAAGAATATGGTGTAGCGCTGACTAGTTATTTTTATAAACGTATGTTTGCCCACAATCCTGAGCTTAAACATATCTTCAATATGGGAAACCAACAAAATGCGCGACAACAAACGGCGTTGGCTACAGCTGTGTTAGCCTATGCGGAGCATATCGAGAATCCCGCAGTCCTCCTTTCTGCAGTGAAACATATTGGACAAAAACACAGTAGTCTCAATATTCGTCCGGAGCATTATCAGATTGTTGGCAAGCATCTATTGGCCTCCATTCAAGAAGTATTGGGGGATGCAGCAACAGAAGAACTGATTGAAGCCTGGAAAGTTGCCTATTTTCAATTAGCAGATCTGATGATCGGAGTCGAAAAGGATATGTATGATCAAATGATCCAGAACGAGGGCGGATGGACGGGTTGGAAGCCATTCACCATTGTAAAAGTGGTATCTGAGACCGCCGAGATTCAGTCTATTTATCTTAAGCCAACAGATCAAGGAAAACTTCCAAAACATGAGGCAGGCCAGTATGTAAGTGTACGTGTATTTCTTCCCGAATTACACCTGTATCAACCAAGACAATATAGTCTTTCCGATGCGAGCAATGGAGAGTACCTTCGGATTTCGGTAAAAAGAGAAGCTACGGAAGGAAAACCTGAGGGTATGGTGAGTAATTATATACATCAATACTTTGAAGTTGGAAAACAACTGGAACTCACAGCACCTACAGGTTCCTTTCAACTTATCGAAAGTGAAAAACCACATGTATTTATTAGTGGTGGAGTTGGTCAGACCCCATTAATTGCCATGTTAGAGCATTTAGCTGACAAGAAAGAAGACAAACCAATCACTTGGATCCACGGTTGCCGTAACCCTGATTTACATGCGTTTAAAGAAAGATTAATAACATTGGAAAATCAACATCAAAACATAACTAGTTTTTCTTTCTATGACGAAGCTCAAGATGCGGATGCCGACGTACTTGTGGGTTGGGTTGATCTCGCTAAAATAGATGCTTCGCATCTTCCACAGGAGGCAAACTATTACCTCTGTGGCCCATCAGGATTTATCAAAAAGCACTTCCAATATTTAACGAATCAGGGTGTCAACGCTGAGAACATTCATTTCGAAGAATTTGGTCCAGCATCTTTGCAACTAAATTAATTGCACTACCCCACTTCATCAAATAGTCATCCCTAATTTTTAATCATTGGCGGATGGCTATTTTTGATTTTGTACATTTGCAAAAAGCAAAAAGATTATGGGTATTTTTTCTAAAACATGTGAATATGGACTACGGGCAGTTTTTTTTATCGCACAAAGCTCCCAAGAAAATAAACGCGTGAGCATAAAAGAAATAGCAGAGAGCATCCATTCTCCGGAAGCTTTTCTAGGCAAGATACTACAGAATCTAAGCCGTGCAGGTATCATTCGATCCATGAAGGGACCTGGTGGTGGATTTTACCTCGATAGGGAAGACATGTCCACTCCACTATCCGAAGTCGTCAAAGCGATCGATGGTGAAAGTCTATTTGTCGGCTGCGGCATGGGGCTTGAATTCTGCTCCGAACAATATCCCTGTCCCTTGCATCACGAGTTCAAAAGCATACGCAACAACCTCTCGGAAATGCTTCAAAAAACAACGGTCGGCCAATTCAATGATGACCTGATTAAAGGGAAAATCCTGTTAACGAAAAGCCATATCGACCCGAATAAAACCACGGGTAATTCCTTGGATTAACAGGCTAAATCTTCAGCTTTTTCCTTCATTTTTTCTATTGAGTACCGTTTTGAAAATAATTCGGAAGACGTAAAATTCGCTTTTTTTCGTATAAAACTACACGTTCACATAATCCACATAACACAGCTGATTAAAAGCAATATAAAAATTACAAAACATTAGAATGTATCGCATTTAAGCGTCCCGGCATCCAATTATTCAAATCATTGAAATTACGCGAAATAGGATACCCCAAGACCATTTCTAAACTTGTTATCAGGTCGCCACCAAACTCGATATAACTCCCTGAAAGTAACCCTCACTTTTTATTTAATCCGCTCCATGAAACAAGGAAATAGGCTTTTTGTCAGCCTATACCAAGGCAACAATGCTCCTTTTTTGACGTATTTCTTTTGGGTTAAACCCAAAAAACATGAATTATTTTCTGACTATCACACCATTTTCATACAATTTTGCAGCTTTTAATATAAAACCAAAAAAAATACAAATTAACATCTAAACAACAACATATTACATATTTTATATAAATAAATAAAACACATATAAAACGGTTTAAAAAGCTTGATTTTTATAACAGAAAGGGTGTGGATAAAATTTTATCCACACCCTTTCTGTTATTCATGGATAGCGCTAAAGCGGGCATTCCCTCCAGTGCCGGATACAAAAAAATACAGGAGACCACAATCTTTAAATTCTTCATGTGTATTGTACAGTTCGAGGTCACAGTTCCCGCCATTAACGATGATTACCTACGAAAAGAGCATCCATGTAGTAGAGCGCGCACTTGTACTTAACTATAATTTCTCTAGCGCTTCTACCAACATCATGCGAAACGTTTCGACACCCAAAGCAAGTTCATTTGTAAAGACCACTTCATTAAATATAAGCAAACACCGGATTTTACACCATTTTAATTCGATCTAAGACAACATCTCTACACAATTAGTCCTTTACTTACAATTTGAATAAAATTACTTAGAACGAGTAATAACAACCTTTCAGCAAAACTATAGGATGATACAGGACACTTGTCCGCTACATAGACACGCAACTCCCGCCTGAATCGATCTGCGGCGACCGAGACCAACCATCCAAATCACCAGACTTAATTCTAGCCCTCTTTTAATCGATTTAAGACATCTTCTCCGAGTAAAGCACCTTACGGTCACTCAAGAAAAAAAGAAGCAAAAACGAGCTTAAAACAACCTTCACAGCATCGGACCAGCACTGGAATGTGATGAGTTAGACACCCCTTTCGGTATAGCCAATAGCTTCAAAAAACAACAAAATAAATCAATAAGAAGATTTAATACAGCTAAATAAACAGAATAGCCTTAAGTAAAACATTACAACTAAAACTACCCAAATCCATTAAAATCAAATTCACACAGAACAAAACAAACGCTTTTATTATATTTAAGTTTTCCCAACAAACCATGAGTAACACCCCCTCTTTATCGAGATCATTTTTAAAAGCAGAACTTGTAAAAATCAGGAAAACCCGCAATGTAATCATTGGTATATTCCTCGCGATGTTCGTTTTTTGTTACGGATTTTTTCTGCTGTCTTTTTTTCAGAAATGGTCGGACAGTGAAGACAGGCTATCGTTTTTTTACAAATCACTCCCTACCCTATCCTTTCTTTTCGCTTACCTAGGCTTTGCGTTCGGCCTGTTGAGTTGGATAGCTTACATTAAAAACCAAAAATTCATCCATGCACTACAACAACTGAACGACGATGATCTTGATATCTACCAACAATATAGCAGACGGCTGGTCCGCATCTTTTCAGCTATCTCCCCATATCTTTTTTGTGAAAATGAAATTTTATTTTTCCCATTCATTGGAAACAAACAGATCCCAATTAGTCAAATCCATCGCATTGAAACAAAAATCATAAGAAACTACCGGGGGCCCAACAGCTATCGCATCTATTTCTATAATGAATTCAACAAAATCTATCAGGTCACCATGAATCAGAAAGGAGCTTTTGATTTCTTACAGGAGCAACTTCGGAAGGAAAATCCAACGATAGTTGTTGTCGCTAGAAACCATTAAACACATACGAGTTTTCAGATAATTCAGCGAAAAAGCGGAGCATCCCCATATCATCGCTCATTGAACTGCTAAATGTGATCCAGTTAAAAAATTCAGTCCTATGCTTCTCGCGAAAACCAACAGTCGACACCTACAACCTATCGCTTATTCCCAAAGAAAACTAGACTGGAAGATACAGCCGATATTTACCCGACTCAGCAACTTCTTTGATCACCTGGTTTCTTTCTTCCAGAAAGCGCAACATGTATCGGGTTAAAAATAGCCATTCTGCAAGCCTTCCCAGAACCCCGAGAGGAGCCTTAAAATTGAACACATCGCGCATTAATACTTTACCATGTTCCAGTTCCTTGAAAATATGCTGGTGATCCATCGAATGAAACACTCCTTGAGTCATTCGATCTTCGAAAAAATGAGATTTTTCCATCGCTGTTATCTGTACAGTTAATGTTTGCTTTACGCCAAGATGCCTTGCACGCCAACGCACATGCTGACCTACCTCGATTAATCCTGTCGTCACCCCATCAATTGCCTTCTCCCCAGTTTTCTTTGTCGAATACATATGCAGATCAATACTACGTGCCAAGTCAAAAACAACCGATAAAGGAGCTTCTATAATTGTATCTAAAATAAGCTGCGGCATAATACTCTTTTAATATATTTCACACGAATTTCGTAAAATTCAGTAATTTCTTTAGGATCGGGCTCGAGAATTTTCTAAATTGATTTACCTTCAGAACGGCAACTAGACAATAATCATGATAACACTACTTCAATTCGAAAAATCAGATTTTCCGCTTTTTAAGTCATGGATTCGATCAGCAGAGGAACTATTACAGTTCGCAGGACCGTATTTTTCGTTTCCGCTTACCGATTACCAACTTGAAAAATACATTCAAGACCCAAAGCGAAACGCCTTTAAAATAATCGACACAGCAACCAAAGAAATTATCGGCCACTGCGAATTAAGCTTCGAACGGGACATTCCAAGACTTTGCCGCATCCTAATTGCAAAAAGTTCCGAACGAAATAAAGGTTACGGCAAGAGCACTGTGAACACACTCCTCAGGCGGCTTTTTATTGAAGGCAATTATGAAACAGCCGATTTAAACGTTTATGACTGGAATCACAATGCAATCCGATGTTATGAAGCCGTAGGTTTTCGAATTAACGAAAATATGATTTCGGAAGTAACAATTGGCAACGAAACCTGGAAAAGCCTCAATATGAAGATTAGCAAATCTGACTGGAAAAGTTAATTTAGCGCTATGAAAAATAAGCGAAAATTAAAGCATATAGCAATATGTTTATTCGTAATGGGTGCATTGCTCGGTTTTTACAGCTAGAAAATCGAGCCACATTGGGTAAAATACGAGCAGATCAATCTAACTGTAAAACATTTACCAGAAGCATTGGAAGGAAAATCATTGATCCAGATCTCGGACATCCATATCGGCAACTATGTGGATAAAGATTTTATAAAAAGAACCTTTCGGGAAATCGGAGCATTAAAGCCCGATATCGTGGTATACACCGGCGATTTTGTACGTCTTGTTAACAATAAAATCCCCTTAGAACAACTCAATGAAGTCATGCAAGATGCCCCAAAAGGCAAACTTCAAACATTGGCAATTCTAGGCAATCATGACTATGGAAAAAATTTTCAGGACAGTGCGGCAGCAGATTCAATCGTTAGCCTACTCCATGGATATTCGATAAAAGTATTGAGAAATGAAAGCGTAATAACCCAAGGGTTAAGAATATTTGGTATAGATGACTTTTGGGGAACAAACTTTGACCTTGTAAAGGCCATGAAAGACTACGATCAATCTCAAGCCAGTTTAGTATTATGTCATAATCCGGATGCCGCAGACCTCGACGGCTGGAATAGATACAATGGCTGGATCCTGGCAGGACACACACATGCTGGCCAAGTAAGAATTCCTTTTTGGGGCTCCCCGATTATTCCCGTAAAAAATAAAAACTACGATCAAGGAATCAAGAAAATAAGCGGAGACAGAACATTATATATCAACCGCGGACTGGGACACAGCATTCCCATCAGATTCAACGCCCGACCCGAGGTTACCATTTTCACATTAAGGAAAGAATAACAATCCAAGGAGCGATTCAATTTGCCCCGTTCCTTTAAAGAAGATATGGATAAAAGGCCGTATGAATCGTCTGTCTATAATCTTCCAGTGGATTTCCATTTTGGTGTGCAGCCAAAACAGCATAGCTTGAGCTCCAAAAATCTGAAATGATAAAAAGTTGGCGCACGAACCCCTGTAAATTTACCAAGGGTATATCAGAACGAAACATGCCTAACTCAGCGTAATACAAAAATAGAGAGACAAGTTGCTCTTCACGCTGTGTCACCAAATTTCTGTAAGCTTCTGCAATACTGGGGATCCAGTTGCAAATTTCAACAAAATTCTCAAAAATAAACCTGTATTTCGATATCAGCGCATAAGAGCCATCAATAAAACTATCCAGCACCTGGCGAAATGTGCTTGCATCATCTTCAGGCTTCAAAATCATCTTTTCATACTCATTTTGCAATAATTGGAAAAGTTGAAAAATAATATCCTCGGTATGTTTAAAATGATAATGAAGATTACCGGCACTTATATTCAGTTCCTGAGCAATTTGACGCGTTGTTACCGTACGTATACCATCACGATTATAAAGCTTCAACGCGCCCACAATAATTTTTTCTTTCGTATTCATGATGCAAAATTAGAACAGTTGTTCTAATTTTGCATCATAAACTAAAAATAAGATCATAATACATGGAAAAATCAACGGGAAATTGGCTAAAAAGGCAATACATCGAATTAAAACAAACTTTAATCCCAGCTCATCCAAACGACAGTTCTTGGAAGAAATTCGGTAAACAGACTGCTTTCTTTATGTTTTTAACTTTAATGGTATGTGGTGCTATAGCAATGTTAATCGCCGTTTCCTTCGCTCATTAAGTAGGGAGCTGTTTGACGGCTTATTTATCTTCTACTGGTTTTGTTGGTTCTTTATTCGATTTACTCGGGCTAATCATTTCCCTATCCCCTTCCTAAACGACTGGCTGACTGATTTCGTTTTTGTACCGATTATTATCCATTGTTCATCTATAGTAGGTAGTTATGTATTCAACAATGGCAGAGCCCATGGTTATCCGCTTTACCAAATCTGGATAATTTCATTCTTCACCTCCTTACTTTTTGAATGGATCATGCCTCAATGTACCACTTATAATACCGGAGATATTGCTGACGCCGCAGCTTACTTTGCTGGAGGGTTATTTTATTTCTGTTTCCATCAATCCTTCTATATCAAAAAAAATCATCAACTTATCCGAGAGAGGAACAATAAGCAGAAATTTACCTTATAAATTCTTAGAAGACAACGTAGAATCAACAGCATTTAAGGCAAAATATCACAAAACGACAAGGGTAACCTCAGAAGGACAGCATAAAAAGTATACAAATCACGTAAAAAGTAGACAGATCACATCAAAATTAGATCAACGACATATTCACAATAAAGGGGAATTCTAAAAATTGAACTTTTTCTGTAAAGGTAATCGTGAAATTATACCGGTAGGGAAAAACTCTTTTCGCTCTCAAGAGCGATTAATGAAAGCGATTTAAATGCTGAAACTGCAGGAAGCCTCTCTTTATTAAGAATACCATTAGCGGGAAAGCAGGCATTCGAATAAATGTAAAAAACCTTTGTTTGACTCCAAATACCCTGACATCAAACAAAAGGCCTTATAATCATCAATACTCGTTTAAGAGTACTTTTTCAGCTAATACTCGATCAAGACTTCAGTGACTTGAGCACCTTGTTTAGCACTTTTAAATTTAAACTTCACTTTCTGATTCAGGTTCAATTTCTGTCCAGCAAGACGGTCATTGAAATAAATAGATTGCTGAGTTTCGTTGTCTCTAATAAACCCATAGTTGGAGTCGTTATTGTAATGGACAACTTTTCCGAAGGAATACTCGTCATGATGATTTGAGGCCATGCTTGGACTCTCCCCTTCTTTCAATTTTATCGCAGGTCTATCTGAAATATTCCCATGTTCATCAACATAAGCAAACAATTCTTCCAAAGATTTCCCCTTGTCGTTGTTTGTTTTGTTGAATTCTTTTTTCTCAATTTTTTGTTGTTTTTTGAGTAGTTTCTTTTTTTCTCGTTCTTTTTTGTTAAATGTAATTTGGCTTTTGCTCATTCAATATGGATTAAAATAAATGTTCCCGAGGAGGTTACGGACCTTTAGAGCTTCGTTGAAAAGATAAAAATGCGATGTGTTCTAAGGAGATAATTGCAAAGGTACAAAAAATTCTTTAAAAAAGGGATATTGAGCGATCCTGTACAAAGTGATCTTAACCTGGAACCGATTCGTTTCTTCGACTTTAAACACGAATATCCAGTTCATAATTTTTTGTCTAAACCTAGTCGCGTACAATGGACCCTGATAACAGTCAGTTATCTGAAGCCCATCGATCTTTCGATCTTTTTAAACAAGATTTATTTCGATCACAAAATTGAAAAATTCCATAAAACAAAAAGATCATTTGGACGTTATTTTTAAAAAAAACTATGGAAATAAGAAACATCGAAAGGGACGAAAGAGGCAATTTTATTGCAGAAGTTGAAAATAATGAAGCCGGAATTTTAGAGTATACCTGGCAAAACGATCATGAGTTTTCCATTGATCATACAGAAGTCTACGATGAGTATCAGGGAATGAGTGTGGGAAAAAAATTGGTACTGGAGGCTGTTGACTATGCCAGAAAGAATGACGCCAAAATTATCCCAAATTGTCCCTATGCGAAAGCTATCTTCGATAAAACAATAGCTTTTCAAGATGTATTGGCATAAAAAAGCCGTTTTATCCTATCGATAAAACGGCTTTTTATACTGTATTGAGTGGGTTAAATCACGATATTGATTATTTTTCCTTTGACAAAAATAATCTTTTTGATTGCCTTCCCATCTAAATGCCGTTGTACATCAGTATGTGCTCTAATCGTATCTTCTACTGCTTTTTGATCTAAATCAAGCGGTAATGATAAATTGAATTTCATCTTACCATTGAAAGATACCGGATAAGCAAATTCAGATTCAACCAAATATTCTGCCTTGAACACAGGATATGAAGCGTAAGAAAGTGTACCGGCGTCGTTACCCAACAGCGCCCACAACTCTTCCGTAATATGTGGTGCATAAGGCTGAAGAACAATGACGAGCTGTTCCAATATCTGTCTTTTATTGCATTTCAACTCAGTCAATTCATTGACACAGATCATAAATGCTGAAACAGAAGTATTGAATGAGAAACGTTCAATATCATCTTCCACCTTTTTGATAATTTTATGTAAGGCTTTAAACTCTGCTTTGGATGGATCTTCATTGGAAACACTAAAATTACCCTCAGCATCGTGGAACAGTCGCCATACTTTACGTAAGAACTTATAAACCCCTTCAATACCATTTGTATTCCAAGGCTTAGCCTGCTCCAAAGGCCCTAAAAACATTTCGTATAGACGCAATGTATCTGCTCCATAGGATTCGATAATATCATCAGGATTGACCACATTGAATTTGGATTTAGACATTTTCTCCACCTCACTACCGCAGATATACTTCCCATTTTCCAATACAAATTCAGCATTTGCAAAATCCGGCCTGAAGTTTTTGAATTTTTCCAAATCCAGCACATCATTATGAACAATATTCACGTCTACATGTAAAGGAATAGTTTTGTATTCATTTTTTAATCCATAAGACACAAATTGATTTGTACCTCTCCCTTCGTCATCAAGTACACGATACACAAAATTAGAGCGCCCTTGAATCATGCCTTGATTAATCAATTTGCGGAATGGCTCTTCCTCATTTTGGTAACCCAAATCTTTCAAGAACTTGTTCCAAAAACGCGAATACAACAAGTGTCCAGTAGCATGCTCAGAACCACCGATATATAAATCTACGGCTTTCCAATAATCCACAGCCTCTTTGGATGCAAAATTACCTTCATTTTTTGGATCCATATATCTAAACCAATACCATGAGGAGCCTGCCCATCCCGGCATCGTACTCAATTCATACTCATATTGATCTTCATATTTCCAATCTTTGGCCCTTCCCAATGGAGGTTCACCCGATTCCGTTGGTAAATATTTATCAACTTCGGGCAATAAGAGCGGTAATTCTTCTTCTTTAATTAAATAAGGTAATCCATTTTTAAAGTAGACAGGCACGGGTTCTCCCCAATAACGCTGACGCCCAAAAATAGCATCACGCATGCGGAAGTTTATTTTCGCTTTACCTAATTTTAATTCTTCCAATTTAGCAATCAAAGCAGGAACCGCCTCTTGGTAAGTCATACCATTGATAAAATCGGAATTGATGTATTTTCCATCTTTATTTGGATCAGCTACTTCTTCAATATTTTGAGTATCCGAAATAGGAATAATAGGAAGAGTGAAATGTTTAGCAAACACATAGTCACGTTGATCGCCACTAGGAACAGCCATTACAGCACCTGTGCCATAACCAGCAAGTACATAATCCGCGATCCAAATCTGTACATCCTGTCCAAAAATTGGATGTTTAGCGTAAGAACCAGTAAAAGCACCAGAGACTGTTTTTGTATCAGCCATACGATCCAATTCAGATTTTTTCGAAGTTTTCTCGATATAGGCGTCTACTTCTGTTTGCTGCTCAGGGGTAGTCAATGCTGCAACCAATTCATGTTCTGGAGCCAAAACGACAAATGAAACACCATATATAGTATCTACACGCGTCGTAAACACTTCAATTGCTGTATTTAATTGTGGTACGGGAAATTTCACCGAGGCACCTACCGATTTTCCGATCCAGTTACGTTGCATTTCAACCAAAGGTTCTGGCCAATCAATGGTATCCAAACCTTTCAATAAACGATCCGCATAAGCAGTAATACGCATAGACCACTGCATCATCTTCTTTTGCTCCACAGGATAACCACCACGCTCAGAGACACCGTTGATTACCTCGTCATTCGCTAATACCGTACCTAAAGCAGCACACCAGTTTACTGTACTTTCACGCAAATAAGCAATCCGATATTTCAACAATTCCCGCTGCTGTTTTTCTTCATCCAAAGATTTCCATTCGTCAGCGCTGAATTCCAAGACATCTTCATCCGAAACTGCTGAAATGCCAGTTGAACCACTTGCAACAAACCTCGCGATTAACGTTTCGATCGGTTCAGCTTTATCGGATTCCTTATTATACCAAGAATCAAACAATCTCATAAAAATCCATTGTGTCCATTTATAATATGACGGATCAGAAGTACGTACTTCTCTACTCCAATCATAAGAGAACCCAATGTTATCCATTTGCTCACGGTACCGATTGATATTTACCTCAGTCGTCACTGCAGGATGCTGACCAGTTTGAATGGCATATTGCTCTGCAGGAAGTCCAAAAGAATCATATCCCATCGGATGCAATACATTGAAACCTTTCAAACGTTTATATCTTGAAAAGATGTCCGAAGCAATATATCCCAGCGGGTGACCAACGTGCAGCCCCGCTCCGGAAGGATAAGGAAACATATCCAATACATAGTATTTTGGCTTTTGATGCGTATCGGACGTTTTATACGTTTGATGATCCGCCCAAAACTTTTGCCACTTTTTCTCTAATGATTTGTGATTATACTCCATTTTTATTCGTAAGGAATTTTTATGACTTGCGAAATTACGATTTTAATACTGAAATGTGATAAAAGTTTTGTAGTTTGAACAATAAATTATAGTATTGAAAAGTTAATTAAACATAGGAAGAAAACAGCCTTCGAATTGATTTTTATCAAAGTAATTACAAGATTAATTCGAAATCTTCCACTCAAATAGTTACTTTCGCAAATAAATTTTTGCTTATTATGTCAGAATACGAATTAAGCACACAAAAAAGAAAAACAAAATCTGTATATGTATCTACGGTTATCAGTATCGCTCTCGTGTTGTTGGTAACAGGTATGTTGGGATTACTCTTGGTGCACGCTAAAAATCTTTCGAAATACGTTAAGGAAAATATCGTCTTAAATGTCATCGTAAATGATGGCACAAGTGAAGGTGATGTCCTTTCTCTACAAAAAGACCTGGAAAAAGATCCCTACGTGCTTCGCACCGAATATATTAGTAAGGAATTGGCTGCAAAAAACTTGAAAGAAGATCTTGGTGAGGATTTCGTACAATATTTGGGACATAACCCACTTCTACCTTCTTTGGATGTTTACATGAAAGAGAATTATGCCAATACAGATAGCATTAAAACTTTTATTGAAAAGATCTCCAAAAACAATAAAATTAAAGAAGTTGTATACCAAGAGTCATTAATTGACATGGTCAACAAAAACGTACGCATCATCGGAATGATTGTTCTTGCTTTTGCGGTTATCCTATTGATTATCGCCGTAGCTTTAATCAACAATACGATACGTCTTGCGATCTATTCACAACGTTTCTTAATCAAAAGTATGCAATTGATTGGGGCTACTAAAAACTTTATTCGTAAACCATTTATAACGTATGGCATCATTCATGGTTTACTGGGATCTTTGATCGCGATTTTACTCCTCATTTTAACGCTGAAATTTGCACAACAGCAAATACCAGAACTGGTCTTTTTACGCAACTGGTTCGAATTTGCGGTGATCTTTTTAGGAGTAATCTTGATTGGAATTCTCATTTCGGGACTTAGCACCTATTTCGCAGTAACAAAATATTTAAAGGCACAATCTAACGATTTATACAGATAAAAATGGCTCAAATAAAGAAATCTACTGAATCAGTCAACAAAGGTTCATTTGTATTCTCCAAAGTAAATTACCAACTGTTCATAGCGAGTTTAGCTATTGTAATCATAGGCTTTACATTGATGTCTGGTGAAACTGATATCTATAGTTTTACCAAGATTACCTTGGCCCCTATTGTTGTTGTTCTCGGGTTTGCGATAGGATTTGCGGCAATTCTATACCGCCCCAAAAACAAATCCAACTAAAGCATAATCTTATTTCAAACAGATGTCTATTATTGAAGCTATCATCCTTGCTATCATTGAAGGATTAACGGAGTTTTTGCCTGTATCTTCGACAGGTCATATGATCATTGCTACTGCCTTAATGGGTATTCAACCATCGGCATTTGTCAAATTGTTTACAATTGTGATCCAGTTAGGCACCATATTATCCGTTCTGGTATTATACTACAAACGTTTTTTTAAAACGCTTTCATTTTATTACAAATTGGTTATTGCGGCGATTCCGGCCTCTGTGTTGGGTTTGCTATTCAACGATTATATTGATGCATTATTAGAGAGTCCTTTAATGGTCGCTGTGATGTTGGTAGTCGGCGGCGTAGTTCTACTTTTCGTTGACAAGTGGTTCAACAAACCAACTGTTGAAGACTCGGACAAGGTTTCCTACAAACAAGCTTTTATGATCGGGGTATACCAATGTCTTGCATTAATCCCGGGTACCTCAAGATCTGCTAGTACAATTATTGGCGGTATGGCTGAGAAACTAACCCGTAAAGCTGCTGCGGAATTTTCCTTTTTCCTTGCTTTGCCTATGATGTTTGGTGCTTCTGCAGTAAAGCTTTTAAAGTTTTTTAAAGAAGGTAACACCTTCACAGGAGAAGAACTTAATTTGCTTATTATTGGAAATCTAATTGGTTTCGTTGTTGCAATTGTAGCCATTAAGTCTTTTATTGGCTTTTTGACCAAATATGGTTTTAAAGCATTTGGTTGGTACCGAATCATCGTTGGTGTTATTATTCTTGCCCTCCTACTTTCGGGCCATAGTTTACAAATTATCTAAAATCTTCGGATGGAAAATATAGAGGTTAGTGAAAATTCAGCAAAGTTCAACTTCGCTGAAGGAGAAATGTTGTTGATCGATAAACCTTTAACATGGACAAGTTTTGATGTTGTTGGTAAAGTTAGAAACTCAATCAAACCGTTAAAATTAAAAGTCGGTCATGCAGGAACTCTAGATCCACTTGCGACCGGCCTGCTCATTGTCTGCACTGGCAAACTAACAAAAAAAATAGACAGCTACCAAGCTGAAGACAAAGAATATACAGGTTCGATCACATTAGGAGCGACAACGCCTTCTTACGATCTGGAAACAGAGATTGACGAAACATTTCCAATCGATCACATCACAGAGGAAATGATCTTCGAAGCAGCAAAATCCTTTGAAGGCGAAATTCAGCAGTTTCCTCCAGCCCATTCAGCCATAAAAATTAATGGTGAACGCGTCTATGAAAAGGCCCGTCGTGGCGAAGAGGTTGAAATAAAATCCCGCCAGGTACGCATCAATAGCTTTCTCATTGAAAAGATCGAGCTTCCCAACGTGTATTTTCGTATATCCTGTTCAAAAGGAACCTACATTAGATCATTGGCCTATGACTTTGGAAAATTCTTACAGAGTGGATCACATCTGAGTTCTTTGAGACGCACCAAAAGTGGAGATTATTCGGTAGAAAATGCCTGGAATCTAGAACAACTTATCGCTGAAATAAAACGTCATAAAGAAATCATTAAATAACTTTACCCTCCCATTTTATTGATTCTTTATCTTATTTTTGCAAAAACTCCTATAAATGAAAATCTACAGAAGTTTAGATGATTTCTCACCAGTTGAAAATGCAGTTGTAACCATCGGTACTTTCGATGGTGTTCATATTGGCCATCAAAAAATATTGGCTCACCTAAAGGAAGCAGCTCATAAAATTAATGGTGAGACAATTTTGCTTACTTTTTTCCCACATCCACGATTGATTATCAATCCAGATGATGATAGTTTACGCCTAATCAACGATATCGAAGAAAAGGTCAGTCAATTGAGTAAAGTGGGAATTGACCACTTAATTATCATTCCTTTTTCCCGTGATTTTTCAAATCAGACTCCGGAAGAATATATTAGTAATGTTCTTGTAGGCAAATTGGGTACAAAAAAGATTGTGATAGGCTATGATCACCATTTTGGAAAAGATCGAAAGGGTACTATGGGCGATTTAGAGCAGTTTGCATCTATATTTGACTACAGTGTTGACGAAATTCCAGAGCAGGATATCAACGATATTGCAGTATCCTCCACACGAGTACGTGAAGCGCTTATAAAGGGCGATATAAGAACGGCTAACCTCTATTTAGGCTATCCGTTCGAATTAACGGGAACTGTTATTAGAGGCGACCAAATTGGGCGTACAATCGGATTTCCAACAGCAAACCTGCAGGTTCACGAACCTCATAAACTCATACCGGCCTATGGTATTTATGCTGTTGAGGTATATATCTATAATCATATCCAAAACATCACTACAGGGGAGTATAAAGAGGAAAGTCCGGTTTCAATTGCGAAAGGTATGGGCTATATAGGGACCAGGCCCACTGTTGATGGGATGAATCGTGCTATTGAAATCAGCCTATTCGATTTCGATCAGGATATTTACGGCAAGACACTACGTGTCAAGTTCCTTCATTTTATCCGACATGATGAACGGTTTGACTCGCTTGAAGAAATGAAAGCTCAGATAAAAGCAGACGAAGTCGAAATCAGAAGTCTTATTGGTTAGAACAAGTCTGTTAGCTATAAAATAAAAAAGCGGGAATTCCCGCTTTTTTATTTTATAGCTATTTTTTCTCTTCCTTGCAAAAGAAGATATTATTTAATAAACGCCTCGATACCCAATCTGTAGCTATCCAGGCCAAAACCACAGATCACCCCTTTACAATTCTTTGCCAGGAACGAATGATGGCGAAACTCCTCTCTTTGATGGACATTGCTTATGTGAACTTCAATTACAGGTGTTGTAACAGCCGCAATTGCATCTCCAATAGCAACAGATGTATGCGTATACGCTCCAGCATTCAACACAATTCCATCAAATTCAAAACCAACTTCGTGGATCTTATCGATTAACCCTCCTTCTGAATTGCTTTGAAAATAGTGCAATTGTACCTTTTCAAACTGTTGTTTAAGTTCTTCAAAGTAGCTAAGGAAGTCCTGGCTACCATAAATCGATTTCTCCCTTACACCCAACAAATTCAAATTTGGGCCATTCAGTATGAGGATTTTTTTCATTGAAATATAATTATTTTTGCACTGGTCCATTGGCTAACGGAGCGAACCCATGCCATTTTCTGTTTAAATAGATCGTTTTTAAGCCGTAATAAATCATAAGAAAGGATCGTCAACCATCGGATATTTTATGCTGGCTGTATCAAGCTTTCTCTCCTATGTTGTCCATTTTTCCTGAGACATGGTTTTAAAAACAAACTATATTGATCCTATAGTCGAATCAATATAGTTTGTCCTATTTCAAATATAGTTCGATTTATATAATTTCTATAAATCGTTATAAATTGCCCGGAAACTTGAGCGAAGTCCAAATGACACAACACCAGACTTATTGACTACCGGTGTTTCATATTGTGCTTTTGCGTAACGTTGGGTATAACCAAGTTCTAAGCGAAGGTTATACTTGGGGTTAAGCACATAGGCAGCCTTAGCATCCGCATAATAGATATTGTTCTTTATTCCTTGCGCTATATGGTTTCCATATAGATTTGGTATCGTTCGATAGGATTGAAAAATATCTCCTCCCATATTACTTCCATCAGGTAGATCCAGCCCATTTTGGGTAAACATGCCCTGTAACGAAAAGTCCCATCTATCCCAGGCATAATTCACAAGACCAACAAGCTCTCTAAAGTTTGCCCCTTTCGGATGGGCCAATGGTTCGGCATTGTTACTGTAGTTTGAATACGATTTAAAGTGTGCGTAAGTATATGGTCTTGCTGTATTATACTCGGCAAGAAAATTTAAATTCTTCACACCAAACATATCATATCCCCTTACGCCAAGTTGTGCTCCCCATTTGTTGTGCGCATATCCGTTACCGGCGAAGAACTCTTTAGCAGTAAATTCACCCAGTAAAAACTGTCCATATGCAGTCAATCTATAAGGTAATTTATATTTGGAGGTCAATCCCAAAAACATTTTGTCAGGCGACGTTGAGTTATTACTTTCAACAGGTCGAATAAAGATAATTGGACTAATATAACTAAAATCAAAACCTCTTTTACCGGCTTCATCTTGAGCAGCCCAAACGACAGACTGAAAAAAGCCTATCGATAACTTATTTGTCACATTCCAATCCAAGTATTGGAAAGCACCCCATTTTTTTCCGTCTCCTAAACGTGTATTATTCTGCCCTTCCATCGGAGTTGTACCCGTCAAATCTTGCCTAGGATGCGTCGGATCATTCATATACGCCCAGATCGAAGTATATTGAACATTCCCTATGGTCCCGGTCAATTTCAGATGCGCATAGTTTGAAGAAAAATCCGATAAAAGCATCGATCGATAGCCATCCCCGATAAAGTTTTTGTCGTAAGCCAAAGTTGCCTGGATATACTTATGGGCGTCATAAGTCATACTAGCTGTCGCATACATCCAGTCCATTTTATTCTTGGACTGAAATTTTGTATTTCCTTGACCCGGAATAACTTTATGTGCAACAATATAATCATCTAAATATTTAGGAAAGACAGCTTGGTTTTCAAATGCAGAGGTATTCAATGTAAATTTGTTTCCTACATTCAATCCCACCTGAAATCCTCTACCATTCATCCAAGTACGACGTTTGTCACCTTGCATATCTTTTCCAATATACATATCAGGCAAATAGTCTGCGTAAAATGTGTAATCGTCTTTTTCAACCTGAATAAGATGTTCGTTAAAGATTTTGCGCATGAACCAATTAGACGAAGAAACGGGTTTATTAGATTGGATTGAATCAAACTTAGCTAACAATAAAGAGTCTTTTATGACGAATGGTTTAGCAGACGTATGCATTCTCGTCTCCGTAGAATAAACCGCATCGTTCATTTTTTGATAAAAATGATACGAATAGGGCTGACTCTTAATCTGGGCAAAACCTCCGCAGGAAATACCTACTCCCACGCCTGCCAGCACAATTCGGAGTAAATTATTATTTTTTGTTATATTAAGCCTCATAAAATTATTTCAAAGATTATTTTTTCTAGCAAAATGCATTCCTAAACGCAAATTAACCGAATAAAATTGACTTTATTCATATGTTCAGTCAATTTTATCATGCTAAATCGTATTTGCTATTCCTTTTATTCAAAAATATTTATATCTTGCATTTCAGTAAATAACCTTAAATCATAAAAAATAGCCCTAATAAGCATGAAACGCAGAACATTTATCCAAAACGCAACCCTGTTAACCGCAGGTGCACTTACAAGCAAATTTTCATTCGCTCAGGAACATTCTTTTCCCACTGTTCGGACAGGTAAAGAGAAAAGACTTTTCTCGAGCAAGGTAATCGAAGATGCAATTGTAGAATTTCAGAAAAATGTTAAAAATAAGGAACTGGCTTGGTTATTTAACAACTGCTTTCCTAATACCCTAGATACTACCGTATTTCCCTATGTCCAAAACGGAAGAAATTATACCTATGTGATTACAGGGGATATTGACGCGATGTGGTTGCGTGACAGCAGTGCGCAGGTATGGCCGTACCTCCCTTTTATGAAAAAAGACAAAAAACTGCAGGATCTTATTGTTGGCTTAATTCAAAAACAGAGCAAATGCATCAATATTGATCCTTATGCCAATGCATTTTATAACGATCCAACAAAGAAAGGCGAATGGTTCAGTGATCACACAAACATGAAACCTGGAATTCATGAACGAAAATGGGAAATCGATTCATTGTGTTATCCAATTCGATTAGCTTATCATTATTGGAAAGAAACAAATGACAGCAGTCCATTTAATGAAGAATGGTTAGAAGCACAACATAAAATATATCAGACTTTCGTTGAGCAACAACGTAAAGATAGTCTAGGCCCATATAAATTTGAGCGAACAACATCCAGAGGATCCGACACATTACAGGTAGATGGCTACGGATATCCTGTAAATCCAGTTGGCTTGATTTGCTCTAGTTTTCGACCGTCAGACGATTCTACAATTTTCTCATTTCTTATTCCATCCAATTTATTTGCGATTGTTAGCCTTAGACAGTCTGCCGAGATCTTGAAAAAGGTTAAAAATGAACACGAGCTCGCTGCAAAAATGGAAGCGCTTGCCAATGAGGTCGAAGCAGCAGTCAATAAATATGGTATCATCGACCATCCGACACTGGGCCGGATTTACGCATTTGAAGTAGACGGTTTTTCGAGCCATCTTATGATGGATGATGCAAATATCCCTAGTTTGTTGGCCCTACCTTATTTAGGAGCTGTAGATCTAAATAACGAAGTTTATCAACGTACGCGTAACTTTGTTTTGTCTGATAAAAATCCATTCTTTTTTAAGGGAACAGCAGCAGAAGGCATTGG
Organism: Sphingobacterium sp. HSC-15S19; assembly: GCF_050433745.1. NCBI lineage: Bacteria > Pseudomonadati > Bacteroidota > Sphingobacteriia > Sphingobacteriales > Sphingobacteriaceae > Sphingobacterium > Sphingobacterium sp. HSC-15S19. Next base: position 93,273 of record NZ_JBNPWQ010000010.1, on the reverse strand, counting down.
TGGACCTCACATAGGAAGAGATATGATCTGGCCGATGTCCATTATTATGCGGGCGCAGACCTCAACAAATGATGAGGAGATTCGTAATTGTATTAAAACACTGGTCAATACACATGGTGGAACTGGATTTATGCATGAGTCTTTTCATAAAAACGATCCTAAAAAATTCACAAGACATTGGTTTGCTTGGACAAATACATTATTTGGCGAATTAATTTGGAAAATATACAAAGAGAAACCATCTTTGCTTCAATAAATCTGAAACTTATGACACAATGTTATAAGTGAAAGAACTTATAACATTGTGTTATGGATAATTTAACAACCCCCTGTCCTATTGGTATTTTTGATTCCGGTTATGGAGGACTCTCCGTATTCAAGGAAATTCAACAACTTTTACCTCAATACGATTATATCTATTTAGGCGATAACGCCCGTGTTCCCTACGGTACAAGATCCTTTGAGACCGTTTATAATTACACCAAACAATGTGTTTTTAAATTATTTGACCTGGGCTGTAATCTCGTTATTCTGGCATGTAATACGGCTTCTGCAAAAGCATTAAGGACTATTCAACAACATGATCTTCCCCCTGGAAAGAAAGTCCTTGGCGTCATCAGACCCACTACAGAAATCGTACACAATTTTACGAAAACTAACAAGATCGGTATTTTAGCCACTACAGGAACGGTAAAATCTGAATCCTATAAAATAGAAATACACAAATTCAATCCAGAAATTGAGGTTTTTCAGCACGACTGCCCTTTTTGGGTTCCTTTAGTAGAAAACAATGAAATCAATACAGAAGGTGCACATTACTTTGTAGAAAAAGATTTACGGGAACTTTTACAGCAATCCGATCAAATCGATACCATTGTACTTGCCTGCACCCATTATCCTTTATTGCTACCCGTAATCCAAAAATATACACCAAGTAATATAAAGATCATCTCCCAGGGACCTATTGTTGCCAATAGCTTAAAAGAATATCTTGATAGACACCGGGAAATTGAAACAATTTGTTCTCAAAATGGCCAACTGGCCTTTTATACAACAGACGATCCAAGGGACTTTGAATACAAAGCAAAAATATTTTTTGGACAGCCGATAGCCGCAAGCCATATCAGTGTTTAGAAAATAAAAGGCAATAATTTTTAAAACTTTTACTTCCCAATTTTCGTTATTCTGATAAAAGGCGAGTAAAATGAAAAAGAACTTTATAACCATTGCTTATAATCAGGATACACAGCATTGCGAATCCAAAGAGTTTTCAAACATACAGGAAAGTGCAGATTATTTTAAGACTTTCGAGACCTCTGCACAGCCCAACTACGTTCCCGTGTGTATTTACAATTTAAATACAAACACCATTCTAGATATAAGTGATTATTATATAAACAACGATATTGAACTCCACCGAATTGTAAAAAACTGCCTGGCCGGAAAATAACTCCTTTAATACTTAAAAACAAATTAGCGGACTAGCATTCCCCTTTCTTATTAGCATGAGTTATATATTTATATTATTACATTCTGAAAAATAATATTTCATTAATTTTTAATATCTTCAAGCAGATAATCAGACCAAAAACAAGTCACAGATAATGAAAACCAAACTGACAATAAGCCTCTTAACAGTATCTTTAGGATTAACTGCATGTAATTCAAACCATGCGAATTCAAATTCAAGTTCGGATAGCAGTGCAAATTCTGCAACTGATACAACAAGTTATCCTCCCGTAGAAACACAAAATGCAAACACGAATTATAAACCTGCATTTGCTGGACAAACCAGAATTAAAGGTGCAAAGACGAGCACACCGTTCGAAGGTAAAGTAATTGCCGAGGGATTAAAATCTCCTTGGGGTATCACTGCGCTACCAGATGGCCGATTATTAATCTCAGAAAAAGAAGGTGATTTTCGCATTGCAACTGTAGACGGTAAATTAAGTGAACCAATTAAAGGTTTACCTCAAGTCAATAGCAGTGGACAAGGTGGACTTTTGGGATTACGTCTTGATCCAAAATTCGAGTCAAACCGTATGATATATTGGGTTTTCTCTGATAATACCGCTGCCGGAACTTTGACGGCTGTTGCGAAAGGAAAACTGTCCGCAGACGAGAAATCGATAGAAGGTGCTAAAGTTATCTACCAAGCTACTCCTGCTCATAAAGGGAACTTGCATTATGGTGGCCGTATTATCTTTGATAAAGAAGGCAATATTATTTTGAGCACGGGTGAAAGATCTGATTTGGTCACAAGACCATTGGCACAAGATCTGAATGCAGCATTGGGCAAGATCCTACGCATAACCACTGATGGACAGCCTGCCCCTGGGAATCCATTTATAGGCAAGGCAAATGCACGTCCGGAAATTTACAGTTATGGACATCGTAATCCACAGGGACTTGTCTTACATCCTGAAACTGGCGATCTTTGGGAAACTGAATTTGGTCCACGGGGCGGCGACGAGTTGAACAGAATTGAAGCCGGCAAGAATTATGGATGGCCAACGATTACGTATGGTATAGAATATAAAGGAGATAAGGTTGGTGAGGGCATACAACAAAAAGACGGTCTGGAACAACCCGTCTATTATTGGGATCCTGTTCTCTCGCCTAGTGGAATTACATTCTATACCGGACAGAATATTCCAGAATGGAAGAATAATCTCTTTATTTGCGGTTTGAGCAGCATGCACATTGCCAGAATTATACTAAAGGATAACAAGGTGGTTGGAGAAGAACGCCTACTAGGTAGTGAAGGTCAACGATTTAGAGATATCACGCAGGGAAAAGATGGCGCGCTGTACGCTATCACAGATATCGGAAAATTATATAAAATTGATAAAAAATAAATACTTCGATTCGACGCAGCCCCTCTCAAATGGGCTGCGTTTTATGTTGACCTAGCCCTAAAAACACCCTTTCAATTATTTTTTATCGACCTTATTTCCTATATTTCTTTTCGAACATGACAACCACTTTAGTTTGGCTCGATTATTGATCATCTATTAGCGAATCAATAAATTATTATATGGTAAAAAAAGAAAAAATGAAAAAACTATTAGAAATTAATCCCTTGTCATTCTATATGACCAACTGGGGATTTGTAAACAACACCGCCCCAAAAAGAACGCGCAAAACCTGCCAACCTTCTCCCAAAAATTAAGCGTTCTTGCTTAAACAATTCAATTAAAATTTATTAAAATTATCTGCTGATATCCTCCATACGGATATTAAGTAAGAGATTTATTTCTTTTACTAGATCCGTATGGAAGGGCATTAAGCTATGCGAAAAAATAGGCCAATGCGATTACGATTATAATACAAGCAATCATAATGTATTTATTCAATTGGCTATTTTTTTCTCCTTCGTCACTTTTATAGTGATAATCTCGTTTGTTGGGCAAATTCATAAGCTTGTTTTTATTCATGATGAAGTTACGGACTTTTTTCCATATTATTCGTGATGATAAGGCTCTCCCTTCATGATAGAAAATGCACGATAAAGCTGCTCTGTAAAAAACAAACGAATCATTTGATGCGAAAATGTCATCTTGGACAACGAAATTTTTGAATTTGCTCGATCATAAATTTTTTGGTCAAATCCATAGGGGCCACCAATAATAAATACCATATGCTGAACACTTTGCACCATCATTTTTTCCAGATAAGCAGAAAACTCCAGGGAGCGAAACTCTTTTCCATGTTCATCCAGCAGAACGACTAAATCTTGAGGCTGTAATTGTTTTAGAATCAAAAGAGCCTCCTTATCTTTCTGCTGCTCAGCAGAAAGATTTTTGACATTTTTGATGTCTGGTATCACCAGGATATTAAAGTTCACATAAAACTTTAACCGTTTAATATACTTATCAATACCCTCTATCAGGTATTTGTCATCTGTCTTACCTATACAAAGTAGCGTTATCTTCATCTAAACATTTTATAAGTTTTTGTTATGAATAGCACAATAGAAGCCGGCTTTCTCGATCCAAAATAATGGCTTTGTTCTTGTTCCCGGGTATTGTCAAAAGCTGCTCATAAACTTTTATCCAAGAGCTGCTACGCTAATAAATAGCGCATACATACAATTGAGCAAAGTTCTGATTTTATTTAAAATAAACACAATCAAAAGGACAAAAAAACATTAACCTCATTTATTCGTTTAGTTATAAAACATTTATTTTCTCGTACACGCTTAAAACATCACGCTGAAAATGGATAATGACCTCGTTTTAAGCGCATCGATCAGATCAGATTGTTGTATATAACAATAGGAACGAAATATATTTCAACAATTCCAATACGCAGAAATAAAGCTGCTGCGTTAGTTGTCTAAAAAGATGTGAAACTGTACGTGCTCATCTGGATTACAATAATATGGAAATGCAAACAAATTAAGTATACACATGAAAATAATAAAATCAATTATTCTTATTGCTTTTGGCTTATTAGCACATGAAACCTACGCTCAGACAACCGCGGTAGACAGTACGAAAACCTGGATTATCAAAGGAGAAAACACCTTTCTGATCAACCAAAGTTCATTTTCTAATTGGGCTGCAGGTGGTGTAAATTCATTCTCCGGCAACCTAACTCTTAATTACGACTTCAATTACAAAAAAGGCAAATGGTCATGGGACAACAAGGTCCTAGCGGCTTATGGGCTAACCTTTCAAAAAGAGTCGGACTGGCGCAAAAATGATGACCGATTAGTTTTAAATAGCTTGTTGGGACATCAGGCGTCTCAGTATTGGCTTTATACCTTTTTTCTAAACTTTAACACACAATTTGCCGATGGTTATGATTACACAGCTTCACCCCAAAAAAGGATATCCAGGTTTTTAGCTCCGGCATACCTGAGCTTCGGTCCGGGTTTTGCTTACAAACGATCGGACAACCTCAGATTTAATCTTTCACCTGCGGCTGTGCGCTTTGTATTCGTAAGTGATACACTCCTTTCTACACGATATGGACTAAATCCGAACAGCAAGTCCCGCACTGAATTCGGTGCATCATTTGATGCTTATTATAAAGTAAATTTAATGGAGAACATTTCATTTGAAAATATACTAAAACTCTATTCAAACTATTTAGATAAACCTCAAAATGTAGATATCGACTATACGGCCAATCTTTTTATGAAGGTAAATAAGTTTATTACAGTAAACGCAGGTGTACAGATGATCTACGATGACAATACGGCTATTCCGATTATTAAAGATAATGTTGAAGTTGGAAAGAGAAATTCTGCCCTACAAATTAGGCAAATTGTTGGTGCTGGCGTGACATACAAGTTTTAAAGGCAAAAAAAATAGCAGGCACAAGCCCACATAAGCAAGATAAATTACGAAGTCGCTGTAAACGAAAAAACCGAATTTAAATCATTCGGTTTTTTCTATTATTTAGGAATACTTATGTAAAATTAATCACTAAAATGGCGCATCATCAGGCATGTCGTTCATTCGGGATGGCATAGTAATCCCCCCACTGAAGCCCCCAGCACTAAAATCATCAGCAAAGTTTGGCGACGGATTCAATGCAGAAGCAGAAAATGTAGCCGGTGCATCACCGAATCCATCTCCACCACCCATACCCGAAAACTCATCTTCTAAATCCACAAACTTCACAAATTTACCCACAAAGCGAAGTGGAACAATTCCGGTCTCACCATTACGGTGTTTTGCAATAATAACTTCACCGACACCGGCAGTAGGACGTCCCTCTTCATCTTCTGTCAAACCATAATATTCGGGCCTATATAAGAAAAGAACCATATCCGCATCCTGCTCAATAGAACCAGACTCCCGTAAATCGGACAACATAGGGCGCTTACTATTTCCTGGCCTTGACTCTACTGCACGACTCAACTGCGACAATGCGAGCACAGGAATATTTAACTCTTTGGCAACAGATTTCAAAGCACGGGAAATACTACCAATCTCTTGTTCACGGTTCCCCCCTCCTTTACCGTCTGCTTTTCCATGCATTAACTGCAAGTAATCGACGATCACCATCTGGATATCGTATTGTGCCTTTAAGCGCCTACATTTAGCTCTAAATTCGAACACGTTCAACGCCGGCGTATCATCAATAATAATAGGCGCATCAGTTAAACGACCAATTCTCGAATGTAATTGTTGCCATTCATGATCAGCAAGATTTCCTTTTTTCAATTTCTCTTGCTCAATTTCGGTTTCACCAGCGATTAGACGATTGACAAGCTGAACAGATGACATCTCCAGCGAGAATACGGCAACTGCTTTTCCGTGTTCCACTGCAGCATTACGTGCAACGGAAAGTACGAATGCCGTCTTTCCCATCGCTGGACGTGCTGCAATAATAACCAGATCAGAAGGCTGCCAACCTGAAGTCATACGATCCAAGGCAGTCAAACCCGAAGGTACACCTGTCAGACCATCTGTGCGGTCACGCAGCATCTCAAGATTAGAGATCGCCTCACGCATAATATCGTCCATCTTTCTTGAATCTCTCCGCAAGTTATTCTGCGCGATATCAAACAAACTTTTTTCGGCATGATCCAACAGATCGAAGATATCTGACGTTTCATCGTATGAGCTATTAATAATTTCAGTAGAAACTTTAATCAGCTCACGCTGGATATATTTCTGTGAAATAATACGTGCATGATACTCAATATTAGCTGCCGAAACCACGCGATCTGTCAATTGCGTAATATAATAGGCACCGCCGACCATTTCAAGAGCCCCCATCCGTCTAAGTTCCGAGGTAACGGTTAATATATCAATTGGAGAAGTCTTTTGAAAAAGGCCAAAAATCGCTTCAAAGATTTTTTGGTGTGATTCCTTATAGAACGATTCCGGTTTTAAAATATCAATAATTTCACTCAGCGCATTCTTTTCAAGCATCAAAGCTCCCAAAACAGCCTCCTCAAGATCCACTGCCTGCGGCGGAAGTTTACCCAAACCACTCACCAAATTATTTAATTTGGTACGACGTTCGCCATAATTACCCCGTTTGTTATTATCCGTGTTATTCGCTTCAAAATTACTGTCGTTCATCATGATATTATATCAGAAATATAGCTTTGCTATCCTTATAAATTTTAGATAGGATAACAAATGTATAAAAAATAAAATTCACCACCATACGGAGTTACACACAGAGAAATTCAACGATCACACCCGAAACCTCAAAAAGCTTTGAAGGACACAGATTTACACAGTGAGTTTTCAACACTTACTGTTGAAAAGATGTTGAAAATAAAAAATTACCACTTAAAATCAACACATTAAAAAATGTTAATAACTTAAGCCATTGTGAATAAGCAAAATGGTAAAAAGCAAATCAATCCCCTCGACTATCATCAAAACAAACTGACTTTAAGATGAAAACAAATCCCTTTTTTAGCACTAAAAAATATTCATATATTGTATCTTTGTAACTATGACGCACGACTCCTCAACATTAAAACCCTATAAAGATACCAACGATGGGAAGAAGAAACAGGTAGCAGATATGTTTGACAACATCTCTCATTCCTATGATTTTTTAAACCATTTCATGTCTTTGGGTATTGACATTATATGGCGCAAAAAAGCCATCAATGCCTTGAAGTCCATAAAACCGCAACTGATGTTGGATGTAGCGACGGGAACTGGTGATTTTGCATTGGAATCAATTAAAATCTTGAATCCGAAAAAGATTATTGGTGTCGATATTTCCCAAGGAATGCTTGAAGTCGCTAAGAAAAAAATTGCAAGCAAGGGATTAGATAATCAATTTGAGGTAGCGTTAGGAGACTCAGAGAGGCTTCAATTTGAAGATAATACTTTCGACGCTGTTACCGTAGCATTTGGTGTCCGTAATTTTGAAAACTTGGAGAAAGGCCTATCAGACATATACCGCGTATTAAAACCTGGTGGGAAAGCTGTTATTTTAGAATTTTCGAATCCAAAGAAATTCCCCATTAAACAGCTTTATAATTTTTATTTCAAGTTTATTACACCAACCATTGGAAAATTCTTTTCAAAAGATTCCAGTGCATATGAATACCTACCAGAATCTGTTGCTCAATTTCCAGATGGCCAAAAGTTCGTTGCCATAAACAAAAAGGCAGGTTTTAATGAAACTATTGTTAGACCGCAAACATTTGGTATCTGTACCATCTATATTGCTACAAAATAGTACCAGCTAAGATCTGGTTTTGAGTGAAATCGGATTAATTTTTAATATCAACGAGTTACTTTATATGACTAAAACAGTTTTTATTACAGGAGCAAGTTCAGGAATTGGTCAGGCTTGTGCCGAAGTTTTAGCGAAAGAAGGTTACAATCTTTTACTTTGCGCGCGCAGGTTAAACCGTTTAGAGGCATTAAAAGATGCATTGTTAGCGGCCTACCCTACTATTCAGATCCATATTTTTGAGCTTGATGTTCGCGATGCTGAACAAGTTGCGAATCAAATTGAGGGCCTGCCTCCAGCATGGAAGAAAATAAATGTTCTCATCAACAATGCTGGTTTGAGCCAAGGATTGGATCCTATTCAAAATGGTGATATCGGAGATTGGGACAGAATGATTGATACCAATATTAAAGGTTTACTGTATGTGAGTAAATCTGTGATACCACTTATGGATACTGAAAACGGCGCCCATATTGTTAATTTAGGATCTATTGCAGGGAAAGAGGTTTATCCGAATGGAAATGTGTACTGTGCTACCAAACATGCTGTTGATGCTTTAACTAAAGCTATGCGCATTGATTTGTTAACTCAGGGCATTAAAGTAACATCTATCGACCCCGGGATGGTGGAGACGGAGTTTTCGGAAGTTCGTTTCCATGGAGATCGGGAAAGAGCTAAAAATGTCTATAATGGTGTGCAGGCCCTGACAGGGAAAGATATTGCCGAAACGATCCTTTTCGTCATTACCAGACCTGCACATGTTAATATAAACGATCTATTAATAATGCCTACAGCGCAAGCGACAGGCACAATTGTCAATCGAAAATAATTTAAATATCATGTCATTAGAAATACAAATAAATCAAGACATTAAGGCCGCAATGATCGCAAAAGACACGGCAAAATTACGTGGCTTACGTGCAATTAAGGCAGCTATCCTCTTAGCAAAGACAGAAAAAGGTCATGCCGAAGACCTTAATCAGGAGGCGGAGATTAAAGTTTTACAAAAACTTGTAAAACAACGTCGCGAATCTGCTGAAATTTACAAGACTCAGAACCGTGAAGATCTTTATGAAATTGAAGTTGAGGAAGAAAAAGTAATTGAGGCTTATTTGCCAAAACAACTAAGCAGAGAAGAAGTCGAAACGATTGTCAAAGCAATTATCGCCGAAACAGGAGCTTCCTCCATTAAAGATATGGGTAAAGTAATGGGAGCCACAAATCAAAAGCTTGCTGGACAAGCAGATGGAAAAACCATCTCTGAAGTTGTTAAAAGTCTTCTTGCATAAAATGCTTAAATCAATAGAGTCAAATTAAATTGGATATGTCTTTCCAGCCATATCGATTACATAATTTGACTCTATTTTTATTTCAATTATGGCTTTTCAGTGGAATCTAAAGAGTTTTGACGAACTCAACACGACAGAATTATATCGTATTTTAAAGCTTCGAATGGAAGTGTTTGTTTTGGAGCAGGAGTGTTTATATCCTGAATTGGACGATAAAGATTTTGCCTGTCTACATCTGTGGACAGAACAAGATGATCGTATTATAGCATACACGAGATTGGTTCCTCCGGGCCTTTCCTACCCACAAGCTTCGATTGGTCGGGTTATCGTCGCCGAGGAAGCGCGCGGAACCGGTCTGAGCAAACAATTAATGATTCATTCTATCGAATCGCTCTATAAAGAATTTGGTGAAGGTGAGATACAGATAGGTGCGCAATTTCATTTAAAATCCTTTTATGAAAAATTAGGGTTTAAACAAATTTCCGAGCCCTACCCTGATTATGGAATCCTTCATATTGATATGATTAAACCCGCAATTTAGTAAATTTAGGCATGCAAAACGTTGTCATCATCACAGCCGCCCTATTTGGCGGACTCGCTATTATCCTAGGTGCATTTGGAGCCCATGCATTCAAAAAATTCCTATCAGCTGAAAAACTGGAATCCTTTGAGGTCGGCGTTCGATATCAAATGTATGCTGCGCTAACCCTATTGATTCTGGGATTCAATTTCCACTTTGAGCTTCAGTCTGAACGAGTCGCATTTTATCTGATCACACTAGGAACTCTTTTATTCTCGGTAAGTATATATTTTCTATCGTTTGCTGAATACTGGAAAAAGAATCTAAAGTTTCTTGGCCCAATTACCCCGCTCGGCGGATTACTTATGATCGCAGGCTGGGTTGCTATTATCATTCGTTTTTTGTAGATTTGAACTATATATGGCAATGATGTCTGCCCTGAACCGCCTTAATAAGCTGATGACGTCTACTATTTTAGTATAAAACAACAATTTTATATAAAGTGTAGACTTATGGCTATAACACATTCAAATCAAAGCAATCTTCATTTTTTTCTTAAATGGCTTATCTCCTGTAGTGCGATAGGTTTCATCGTAGGCTCTATTTGTGCGTTTTTTCTCTTTTCCCTCAATTGGGTAACGCAGTACCGAGAAGCTCATCCTTGGATAATTTATGGACTTCCCCTAGCGGGATTTGCCATAGCATTGTCCTATAAGTATTGGGGAAATCCAGCAAGCAAAGGAAATAACCTGCTGATTGAAGAATACCTTCATCCCCAACGCCGCATTCCGCTTATCATGGCGCCTCTTGTCCTATTCGGAACTTTACTTACACATCTGTTTGGGGGTTCTGCAGGTCGTGAAGGAACTGCTGTACAGATAGGTGGAGCAGTTTCCGATCAGCTTAATCGCTGGTTTGACTTCGATAAAACTGAACGTCGCATCTTAATTTCGATCGGCATCACTGCAGGCTTTGCCGCTGTGTTTGGCACCCCGCTCGCCGGAACGATATTCGGACTGGAAGTACTACTGATTGGCAAAAAAAGATATTTCGGTATTCTGCCCTGTTTATTTACCGCCTATTTTGCGAACTTCAGCTGTCAATTATGGAATATTCCACACACCCATTATCCAATTCATGATGTTATTCCAATGCTGTCCTTGACCAATATTGGATTTAGCCTCGCCGCAGGCATTCTATTCGGTATTACAGCATGGCTTTTTACATTTGCCAGCGATTTCTTTAGCCTTCAATTCAAACGAATTAAATATCCTCTGCTTAGACCAGTGATCGGCGGTATTATTTTAGTACTTATCATTACTTTATTCCATAGCAGTAACTATATTGGACTTGGTATCCCCATGATTCAGAACGCATTTGTCGATCAGTCGAATTATTATGACTTTATCATCAAATTGCTTTTAACGACTTTCACCCTTTCTGCCGGATTTAAAGGCGGAGAAGTCACCCCGCTGTTTTTTATCGGGGCAACCTTGGGGAGTGCATTAAGCACCGTTATTCCACTTCCCATCAGCCTGCTGGCTGCCATGGGCTTTGTAGCTGTATTTTCAGGCGCTACAAACACCCCGCTCGCCTGTATTGTAATGGGTTATGAATTATTTGGGATTCAGCCTATTTTATTTATAGCAATAGCGTGTATAGTCGCTTTTTTATTTTCCGGAAAAAAAGGAATTTATATTGCGCAAAAAGGCGGTTTAAAGGAAAAATTATACCGCAGACTCAATTTATAAGCAGACTCACTTTATAAACAAGACAATGCGCTTTCAGCTTCTCAGTCTATCTCCTTGCATCCCATTATGAACTACTTCAAATAAAAACAAGATAGGGCAAAAAAACATGTCAAGAATAAGAGTGCAGACCACAATGAATGGATAGATGACTTTAATAAAGACACGAGAAAAATTTTTTGATAAAAAAAAGCCTAAATCATAAGTATGCTTTAGGCTTTTTTTAAAATCTTATCATCCGAACTATAGTAGTTTTCCATGCAAAAAGAATGCTGCAACAGTAAAATAGATAATCAATCCTGAAACATCCACCAACGTAGCTACAAATGGTGCTGATGCCGTCGCCGGATCCAATCCAAACCGACGTAGAATAAATGGAATAAACGATCCTGACAAAGTCCCCCATAAAACAATAAACAATAAGGAAACAGCAACCGTAAAACCAATTGAAATCCAATAAGGACCATAGTCATACAGACCAAGAAAATGCCAAGCCAATATCCGTAGGAATCCGATCGAACCCAATATTCCACCTAAGATTAAACCAGAAGAAATTTCGCGCTTCATCACGTACCACCAATCTTTCAGCTTTAACTCTCCGAGCGCCATGGCACGAATAATTAAAGATGCCGCCTGCGACCCGGAATTACCCCCACTGGATATAATTAAAGGAACAAATAAAGCAAGTACAACCGCCTTTTCCAATTCCCCTTCAAAAAATCCCATTGCCGAAGCTGTAAGCATTTCGCTAAAAAACAAGATGATCAGCCAGCCGGCTCTTTTTTGAATCAATTGCAACAAAGGAGTTTTAGTATAAGCCAGATCCAATTCTTCCATCCCCCCAAATCGCTGAATATCTTCTGTATCCCGATCTTCAATTCGATCCAACACGTCATCAAATGTCACAATTCCGACCAATACCCCTGCTTCTGTAATAATAGGCAAAGCACTTCGGTCATATTTTTGAAAAATCTCGAATGCCTCTTCCATGGGTGTGGAAGCCTTAATCGCGGCAAAATTGTAATCTATTAAGTCGGAAATCTTGGTAGAAGAATCCGATAGCAGTAATTGACCAATTTTCAAGTCATCGATCAACACATTTTTCTCATCAACTACATAAATAAAATTAAGCGTTTCGGCCTTCCTTCCAAACACCTTGATATGCCGAAAAACATCATCCACAGTATAATAAGGACGAACTTGCACATACATTGGCGTCATAAGCCGGGCAATACTATCCTCTTTATATCCGATCAGCTCCAAAGCCATCTGCTTCTCGCGCTCATTCAATAGATTGATCAGATACTTGATCAGATCATCAGGCAATTCAGACAGTAATTCATTACGCGTATCCGGCTTCAAATTATTCAGCAATTCGGACAGTTCATGTTCCGTCATGGATTTGATCAACGTATATTGAACATCCATTTCAAAAAAAGAAAAGATCTCCAATCTATCCTCCAAAGGATAGTCCATAAACTGTTGATGTTGTTCTCCCTTACTTAAACGCGATATTTCTTCCGCGATATCGGCTGGGTGTAATGCTGAATTTTGTTCCATTGGAAGAATATTTTAATGGATTTAGCGCAAAAGTAGCTTATTTTGTATGATTTTCAACAATCTGAAAAACTATTTTTTCCAATGGGAATTGCTGCTAGTCTTTCGTAAAATCGTCTACTACTAGATTGAAGAGTACATTTGACTTGATATGCCCATGAACTTTACAATATCTTAAAAATTAATTAATCCAGGCGCTAGCTCCTCGGGCTCAAAACCAGCTTTAAATAGCCGGGCTGTTAAATTACCTTTCAGTTCTATATTTCCTTCATCTACATGCAACCAGCTCCCTTCACGCAAGCCTATGACTGGCTGAGGATTAAGCTGATGAAATTCCTGGATTCGCGTTTCCCTTGTCTCTCCTTTATGTGTAGAATTTGGATCCGGATCCAAATAATGTGGATTAATATTAAAAGGTAAGAAACCAAGTGCGTCAAAGCTAGGCGGATAAACAATAGGCATATCATTTGTAGTTCCTATTGTTAGTCCGGTCAAATTGGACCCCGCAGATGTACCGACATATGGAATCCCCTTTGCTACTTGTACACGCAATTGCTGTACCAAATCCAGCTCATACAAGGTTTTTAAGAGTAGAAATGTATTTCCTCCACCAATAAAAATAGCCTTAGCATCCTGAATAGCCTTCTTCATGTTATGAAACTCATGCAGCCCCCGAACCGTTATACCGCTATCTCTCAGTGCGTCCTGCACCTTAGCCGTATAACCATCAAACGAAATTCCTGATGGTCTCGCAAAAGGGACAAATAGCAATTCGTCTGACTGAATAAATTCTACAAAATCTTGCTTAATATAAGCTAAAAACTCACTACCATAGATCGTACTTGTACTTACGACCAATAACTTGTACGCTGGATTAACATTCATCTTTTTTTCGCTAAAACATTAAAATAAAAAGTACCCTTGGCTTTGTCGATTGCGAAGCCAAAGGTACAGTTTTCGTTCCTTACTCTATGCTATTTCTTATCGGTAGTCTTTTTTTCAGCACCCAATCTTTTATTTTCCTGCAGCGCTTTATGTAAAAGATATTCGATCTGCCCATTAACACTCCTAAACTCATCTGCAGCCCATTTTTCCAATGCTTTGTACATCTGGTCGTCTAAGCGTAGCATAAAGTTTTTCTTATCCGCCATTTCATTTCGTTTATTGGTACAAAGTACCTGTATTTACAATTGGTGTCGCCGCCTTCTCTCCACAGAGCACCACCATTAAATTGCTGACCATTGCTGCCTTTTTCTCGTTGTCCAACTCTACAATATCTTTCTCAGACAATTTATGCAAGGCCATTTCCACCATCCCAACAGCACCGTCTACGATCTTTGCCCTTGCTGCCACAATTGCTGCCGCCTGTTGTCTTTGAAGCATAGCACCTGCAATTTCGGAAGCATAAGCCAAATGACTGATTCTGGCCTCTTTAATAATAACCCCGGCTGGAGCCAAACGATCTGACAATTCTTGTTCAAGAATATGATTTACGGTATCCCCACCTTCGCGCAAAGTGATCTCCGCGCCTTCATCTTCCAGGTTATCATAAGGAAAGCTTCCGGCCAAATGTCTTACTGCTGCTTCACTCTGCGTGCGTACATAAGATGTATAATTACTTACATCGTAAGCAGCTTTATACGTATCACCTACCTGCCATACGATAACCGCTCCAATCTCGATTGGATTTCCCATCTTGTCATTTACTTTCAGTGTCTGTCCCTGTAAGTTATCGGAACGAAGACTCACTTTAATCGTTGAATACAACGGATTGACAAAAAATAATCCATTTTCCTTAACAGTACCTACATATTTTCCGAAGAAATTCAGCACACGAGAATGATTTGGATTAATAATCATCAATCCCTTTAAAATAAAAAAAGTAGCAATCATCAATATCACCCCCAGTACAACATACAGGGAACTTGCTTCGACATTCGCGAAGGAGAATATAGCTGCCACAAAGGAGACAACAGCTATCAATAAGGCTAAATAGCCAGACATTGGTTTAATTAGTTTTTCCATAATTTGTTAATATATATTTGATATCATTTTAATATCATAAATATACTATAATATTTTTCATATTTCAAATGAAAATTTAAAATTACTATTTTTGATTATGCGCAAAAGATCCTTTCTACCTTTAGTAAACTCCACGACAGAAATACTCATCCTTGGCTCTTTGCCTGGAGACAAGTCTTTGGCAGAAAATGAATATTATGCGCACCCACAAAATCGATTCTGGAAAGTAATCACCTCTTTGTTTAATGCGCCGGAACAAACAAATTATACGGAGAAGATAGATCTATTATTCAAAAACAACATCGGTCTTTGGGATGTTTGCGCAGAAGCCTCTCGTCCCGGCAGTATGGATCTAGCCATACAAAATGAAGTTCCGAATCAGCTTGTTGAACTGCTAGAAGCCCACCCTAAAATCACACAAATTATTTTTAACGGGCAAAAAGCGCACAGTTTATACTTAAAGCATTTCAACAAAAGAGAGGACATTATTTACAGATGCTTACCTAGCACAAGTCCAGCCAATGCGAAAAGTAATCTCGAAAATCTAATTAAACAATGGTGCGTAATAATAAGTGATTAAATTACACGAATTAGATTCGTTAATTCAGTCCTATTGCTTATTTTTGCCCTAAGATGTCAGATTTAAAATACAATCAACGAGGCGTATCCGCAGGGAAAGAGGATGTGCACAATGCGATAAAAAATATAGATAAGGGTCTGTTTCCCAAAGCATTTTGCAAAATAATTCCAGATATTTTGGGTGGAGACCCAGACTGGTGTAATATTATGCATGCTGATGGTGCTGGCACCAAATCTTCATTGGCGTATGTCTATTGGAAAGAAACTGGTGATATTTCAGTTTGGAAAGGTATCGCACAAGACGCAATTATCATGAATATTGATGACTTGCTTTGTGTAGGCGCCATCGATAACATTCTCTTATCCTCAACGATTGGCAGAAATAAGAATCTTATTCCTGGTGAAGTGATTGCTGAAATCATCAATGGTACAGAAGAGATTCTGGCGGAACTTCGGGAGTTGGGAATTGGCATCTATTCTACAGGAGGTGAAACTGCCGACGTTGGCGACCTTGTTCGTACCATCATTGTTGATAGTACAGTAACCTGTCGGATGAAACGTGAAGATGTTATTTCAAATCATCGCATCAAAGGCGGTAACGTCATTGTTGGCTTAGCATCGAATGGAAAAGCAACGTATGAACAGTCGTACAATGGCGGAATGGGTTCCAATGGACTAACTTCTGCACGTCATGATGTATTTAACAAAAAAGTAGCTGAAAAATATCCTGAAGCGTATGATCCAGCTGTTCCTTACGAACTAGTTTTCGCGGGGAGCCAAGATCTTACAAATGAAATCGAAGTTGAAACCGGAGAAAAAATAACTGCGGGTAAGCTTGTTCTTTCAGCGACACGTACTTATGCGCCTGTTATCAAACAAATACTAGACAAGTATCGTTCTCAAATTGACGGGATGGTGCATTGCTCTGGTGGAGCGCAAACAAAGGTCTTACACTTTGTGGATAATGTGCACGTCATCAAAGATAATCTTTTTCCGATCCCACCTCTTTTTGAATTAATACAGAAAGAATCCAATACAGACTGGAAAGAAATGTACAAAGTATTCAATATGGGACATCGTATGGAATTATATGTACCTGAATCGATTGCATCGGATATCATTGCTATTTCAGAATCATTCGGCATTCCGGCTCAAATCATAGGTCGCGTGGAAGAATCTACGGCTAAAAAAGTTACTATAACCTCTCCTTACGGAGAATTTATCTACGAATAAAAGATTTTCATCCCTGTCCCCTGCTTATACATGGGACAGGGCTATTTTTTCAATTTGGTATACATGAAAGAAAAACTTCTTGTGGGCTGGAAAGAGACCCTTGATTTACCTGAATTGGGAATATATGGTATAGAAGCAAAAGTCGATACCGGCGCTGCTTCATCGGTACTACACTGCAACTCGTACAAGGTAGTTAAGGAAGATGGTCAGGACTGGATTATCTGCGAACTTATCATTAATTTTGAAACCGAAGAGACAAAAACTTTAAAATTAAAGCTCTATAAAACAAAATTGGTTAAAAGCTCTTTTGGTCAAGAAGAGAAGCGATTTTATATCCGTACCACAGCAACATTGTACGACCAAGTGTTTGGCATTAAGATATCCTTTAGAAATCGATCCCAAATGACCTACCCTATGCTTTTGGGGAAAAATTTTTTATATAAAAGGTTTTTGGTTGATGTTTCCAAGGAAAATCTCTCCGTGAAGGCCTTGGCAAAATAAAAACAAATAGCCAAGCTATTTTGTTATCTTAGCACAAAATATACTCAATATACAAATCGTGAAAATTGCCGTATTATCGACAGTAAAGAGTTTATACTCAACTCGTCGTCTCGTAGAAGCCGCACAACAAAGAGGACACGAATGCGTTGTCATCGACCACAGTAAATGTTATGTAGGTATTCAACAAGGTAAACCCAGTATTCATTACAAAGGACAGGATCTGAGTGATATCGATGCCATTATTCCGCGGATAGGAGCATCGGTAACATTTTACGGATCAGCTATTGTTAGACAATTTGAGGTGATGGATGTTATTTCCGCTAATCCCAGCCAGGCAATTACGCGATCTCGGGACAAATTGAGGTGCCTGCAGATTTTATCCGGTGCAGGAATCGGACTCCCAATTACGGGATTTGCACGTACAGCCTCTGACGTAGACGACCTTATTAGCATGGTTGGTGGAGCTCCATTAGTTATCAAATTGTTAGAAGGAACCCAGGGTATTGGGGTAGTCCTTGCAGAGACAAAGAAAGCCGCTTCATCCGTTATCGAAGCATTCTACGGCCTTGGCAATAACATTTTGATTCAAGAGTTCATCAAAGAATCTAAAGGCTCTGATATTCGCGCATTCGTGGTGGACGGCAAAGTTGTAGGTGCAATGAAACGTACGGCAAAGGAAGGCGAATTTAGATCAAACATCCATCGTGGCGGTACCGCACAAATTATCCGTTTAAGTAAGGCTGAGAAAGACACAGCGATTGCCGCTGCAGCACAGTTAGGGCTTACGGTATGTGGCGTTGATATGATCCCTTCTGATCGCGGACCTTTAGTACTCGAGGTTAATTCATCTCCTGGTTTGGAAGGCATCGAGAAAGCGACCAAAAAAGATATTGCCTCAGAAATTATACAATATATTGAGAGACAATATGAAGCGAAACAGGCTCAAATGCCTAAAGTTGTCAAGAAAAAGAAAAAAAGAGAAAGTAAATTATAAGATTACCGAATCAGCAACTAAAAGGGTTGTCAATTTGGACAACCCTTTTTATTTCTAAAGACCCTAAACTCAACTAAATCCAGATTTCCAATACTCTTTAAATTCGGTTACCATTACGTCCAATTTTTACTTATCTTAGGCTAAATTAATGAATTAATGAAAAGATTTAGCCATCTTCTATTTGCCTTTGTACTCGTACTAGCTGCATTTTCCTGGTCTTTTAGCCAAACAACTATCCAAAAAACAGCATCACCAAATTGGCTCCGCCCTACTACAAAAAAGCCCATAAAGCCAAATTTGGATGATATTAGTGATGGATATTACTATGAGTTAATCGAACATCAAATAAACTTAGCTACCCAAACAAAATATTATAAGGACATAAAAGTTCTATTTGATCAGACTGGAATCGAAAATCTGGGACAAGTCCAGGTAACCTTTGATCCGCATTTTCAAAACCTTCAACTACATGAGTTAAAGGTTATTCGGAACGGCAAAGATATCAACCTATTACCGCAGGCAAAATTTAAGCTCCTTGCCTCCGAAACAGAGCTTTCGAGATCCATTTACAACGGAAGTCAAATGGCCCATTATGTTTTGGAAGATTTACGCAAAGACGACAAGATTGTATTTGCTTATTCAATAATAGGTGTAAATCCGGTATTTGAACAGAAATTTTTCGACAGCTATTACTTACAGGGATATGAACCTACAGGTCTGGTTCATCTCAACTATATTGTACCCAATGGTCGCAAACTTCAGTTTAAAAGTTTCAATGGCGCACCTGAGGCACAGCAACAGTCAACAGGAAATACAACAAATTTTTTCTGGGAGCTGACGGCGGACAAAACGGTTCAGTACGAGGATTATAGTCCGTCGTGGTACAGCCCTTTAAAATATATCCAATGCTCGGAATTCAATACCTGGCAGGAAGTTGATCAATGGAACCGTAAAATTAATCCTATTCCACAAATAGCAACGACAAGTACACTTCAAGCCTTCGTCAATCAACTTTGGAAAGAGTCCAACGGGCAACCCTATGCGTACCTGAAAAAGGCCTGCGACTTTGTACAAAATGAGATACGCTATATGGGTATTGAGATGGGAGAATATTCGCACCGGGCAAATGTTCCAGAAAAAGTATTTTCCCAGCGCTACGGCGATTGTAAAGATAAATCAATGCTGCTGGCCACAATGCTCAAAAACAAGAATATTGATGCAGGACTCGTATTAGCCAATACCTATAAGAATAGAGGCCTGCAGGAAGAACTTCCCTCGCCTTATGCTTTCAACCATATGGTTATTGAAGTTAATATTAGTGGACGGTCCCAATATATTGACCCAACCATAACTAATCAGGGTGGAGATATCAAAAACAGGTATTTCCCAGCTTATGGAAAAGTACTCTCGACTATGGGTAGTGGAAAGCTTACAGACGTACCGCAGCATATTGTCGGCAATATTAAAGTCAAGGAAACCTTGACGATGGAAGGCAAATTTGAGGCTACCCTTGATGTCCACACAACTTATGTTGGAAATGAAGCGGACGATATGCGTACTTATATTCAAAGTAGTGCAAAAAATGACATACAGAAGCAATACTTGGAGTATTATGCCAAGATCTATCCGAAGATCAATAAAATTAGTCATATACAATACAAAGATGATGTGGAGAACAATATTGTGGAGATCATCGAAAAGTATAAAATAAAAAACATTGGAAAGACAGAAAGCGGATCTACTAAAAAATATATTCCTTTGTTGGGAACAAATATAAATGACAAGCTTCCAGAGATTATGGAGGATCGTATTGCTCCCCTAAGCCTTTCTTTTCCAACAGATCTAACCTACGAAATGTATATTGTCAACAAAGGGAAAAAAGAATTCGGTAATTATAGAGACAATAGTTATTTCGACCGCACTGCGTATGTTTTCGGCAAAACACTGGAAGTAGAACAGGATAGTATTAAGGTTGCATACACGTTAAGTTTCCACGAACCCTTTGTCGAACAAAAAGACCTGAAACAGTATTATGCAGATTTTGCAGATCGTGATCATATCTTTTATAATGGCTTCTATCTTGACAATGACGGATATGTAACAGATGGGATAACTGATCTGAGTACGCCGGCATCGGCGGAAGACTTTAATTGGTTTGTCCTGATCCTATTCGTTCTTCTGGTGCCAGCTGTCATCTGGTATATTGTTAAAAAGTATAATAAGACCAAAGCTTTTATCATCAAACCTTATGACGAGATTTATCACGATCAGATCGGCGGATGGATGATCATACTGCTTATTGTACTATTTATAAATATATTGACCTTATCCGGTATATTTATCTTCCAACAGTCTTTCTTTAGTTTAAATACTTGGCAAGCGGTAGATCAACTGGAAGGTGTTTCCCCCGTTCTATACAGAACTTTACTATTATTGGAAATAATCGGTAATATATTGATACTGTCTGGATTGATTTATAGCTGTATCCTTCTAATTAAGAGAAGGGATATTTTCGCTCAGACCTTCTTTATGGTTGCACTATTTATGGCCATATTTTGTACACTAGATGCAATTGCAGGCTATTTTATGTTCAAACAATACTTGAATAAAACCGATGACATATTTACCAAATATGAAGATACGATAAGAACTATTATCTTTTTCTGTATTTGGGGAACTTATGTCTATAAATCGGAACGTGTAAAGGGTACCTGTGTTCGCCCATATCAGAACGATCAGATTATTCCCAAGGCTGCGACAGAGCATCCTTTTGATCAAGACTTTCTAAAGCCTTATTCAACGATGAAACAAGGAGAAAACGAAGCTGGGGCGGAATTTCAATCCCAGGGGGATACAGTTGCTCGCAGTCATCCCGAGGACGATCAAGACAAACCGTAGCTACCATTTTCATAAAAAAGGGTTCTGTAAATAATATACACAACCCTTTTTTATGGAAATCTGATTTACATTATTTCATTTTCATCACCATATTATCCGCGCCTTCAGTAGACACTTTTACCTGACCAGACTTGTTCTTCGTAGACTTATAATGGACATGGTTTTTGACTCCCTCAATTTGAACAGTCTCTACTGAACCAATATTAACCATATTGTCTGCCCCCTCTATCGTCACCGTTGTAATGTCATTCCCTGTTACAGTATTCCCCTTCCCCTCAATAATCAATTTACTTACATTGCCACGGATTACAACTTTATTGTCAGCACCTTCTATTTGTACAATCTCCCCCCCTTTGGCCTCTATCGTACGATTATTGTTCACCCCTTCAATTGAGATAACTTTTCCCTGCTGATTAACCACATCGTTCGTTAGAGCCTTCGAAACTGGCTCTTTGGCCGCCATCACCAAACTTCCGATCAAAAGAAGTGAAAATCCAAATGTAATTGTTCTTAGTTTCATAATGTTATGTTTTCTACAGATCAACAAAAATCAAACCTAATTTCAAATCTAAAAGAGCTATAAGTTGTAATATACAGCGTCACTTGCATCAAGAGTATAATTGGGGAGTAAGAACTAAAATGAAACATAGCATTGAATTGGGTTTACCTGGCACATAACGTCCCAAAAAAGATACAGTAACCGTCATAACAAAAAAAGGAGCCTTTTAGGCTCCTTTAATATCTCTAACAAATTGACAGCGGATTAAAAACTCTATTTTACTGCGTCTACAACTGCTTTGAAAGCTTCTGGGTTATTTAAAGCTAAGTCAGCTAAAACCTTACGGTTCAAACCAATGTTTTTAGCGTTTAATTTACCGATCAATTGGGAATAAGAAATTCCGTGTTGACGAGCTCCAGCGTTGATACGTTGAATCCATAAAGCTCTAAACTCGCGTTTTTTGGTTTTACGATCGCGGTAAGCGTATTGTAAACCTTTTTCTACTGTATTTTTAGCAATAGTATAAACTTTGCTACGTGATCCAAAGTAACCTTTTGCAAGGCCTAGGATTTTTTTGCGTCTTCTTCTAGAAGCTACTGCGTTAACCGAACGTGGCATATTTTTAAAATTAGTTTGGTAGAAGGTGTCATGTATTTCAATGAACTTACAACCTTATACCCGGTTAAAAAATTATTATTAATAAAATCGAATAAAACTTATTTACCGATAGCAAGCATACGTTTTACGTTGCCCATATCGCCATCAGATACATAACTTGTTTGTGTTAAGTTACGTTTACGTTTTGTGCTCTTTTTTGTCAAGATGTGGCTTTTGAAAGCGTTTTTTCTTGCAATTTTACCTGTTCCAGTCAATTTGAAACGTTTCTTTGCGCTGGAATTGGTTTTAACTTTTGGCATAATACTTATAAATTTTATATCAATCTGTTAGAATTCTTATTATTTTTTAGGAGCCTTTGGAGCTACTGTTAAAAACATGCGTTTACCTTCTAATTTCGGTAAAAGCTCTACTTTACCGTAATCCTCTAAAGCCTGAGCAAAGCGTAACAACAAGATTTCACCTTGATCCTTGTGTACAATAGCACGACCTTTGAAGTGTACATAAGCACGAACTTTCTCTCCACTTTCAAGAAACTTAATCGCATGCTTCAATTTGAACTCAAAATCATGCTCACCAGAGTTAGGTCCGAAACGAATTTCTTTAATAACAGTCTGTTTTGCATTAGCTTTGATTTCCTTTTGTTTCTTCTTCTGTTCGTAAACAAACTTACTGTAGTCGATAATCTTACAAACCGGCGGTACAGCATTTGGCGAAATCTCCACTAAATCAAGTTCCAACTCATCAGCCAACTCTAACGCTTTGCGCGTAGGGAAAACTCCTTGCTCCACATTATCTCCTACCAAACGTACCTCAGGTACTTTGATTAACTCATTAATGCGGTGATCTGGTTCTTTCTTTCTCATTGGTGGTCTTGGACCACCGGGTCTTTTTAATGCCAAATGTTTAAAAATTAAACGGTTATTTCCTTAATTAATATATCTCTAAATGCCTCAGCAGTCATAGTTCCTAATTCCACTGAGCCATGTTTACGTACAGAAACTGTGCCATTTTCCACCTCTTTTTCCCCTACAATCAACATATAAGGAAGCTTTTTCACTTCGGCGTCTCTGATTTTTCTGCCCACTTTCTCGTCACGTAAGTCTATCAGTCCGCGAATATCGGAATTATTTAGCGAATTCAAAACATTTTGAGCATATTCTTCATATTTTTCTGACACTGGCAAGACGATAAATTGCTCAGGAGCAAGCCATAATGGGAATTGTCCAGCACAATGTTCGATCAATACAGCCACAAAACGTTCTAAAGATCCGAAGGGCGCACGGTGAATCATCACAGGGCGATGTTTCATGTTATCACTTCCTGTATATTCCAACTCAAAGCGCTCAGGCAAATTGTAATCCACCTGTATAGTACCCAACTGCCATTTACGACCTAAAGCATCCTTCACCATAAAATCCAATTTTGGACCATAGAAAGCCGCTTCACCATATTCTACGACTGTCGGCAAGCCTTTTTCCTCTGCAGCTTCAATAATTGCAGATTCAGCCAAAGCCCAGTTTTCGTCAGTACCAATATACTTCGTACGATTCTCAGGATCACGTAACGACACTTGTGCTGTATAATCATTAAAGCCTAAGGCTCCAAAAACATAAAGTACTAAATCGATTACCTTTTTGAATTCATCTTTAACCTGATCGGGACGACAAAATAAATGGGCATCATCCTGAGTAAATCCACGCACCCTTGTCAATCCGTGAAGCTCACCAGACTGTTCGTAACGATATACAGTACCAAACTCTGCAAATCGAACCGGTAAGTCCTTATACGAACGTGGTTTTACTTTATAAATTTCACAGTGATGCGGACAGTTCATTGGTTTTAACAAAAACTCTTCTCCTTCGATCGGAGTCTTTATCGGCTGAAATGAATCCGCGCCATATTTCTCATAGTGTCCAGAAGTCACATATAACTGCTTATGTCCGATATGCGGAGTAACAACAGGCTCATACCCTGAGTTTAACTGTGCTTTCTGTAAGAAGTCTATCAGCTTTTGACGTAATGCAGCACCTTTAGGCAACCAAAGAGGCAAACCTGCACCAACTTTTTCAGAAAAAGCAAAAAGTTCCAACTCTTTCCCCAGTTTACGGTGATCGCGTTTTTTCGCCTCTTCTATAAATTTCAAATATTCTGTAAGCTCCGATGCTTTAGGGAAAGTAACACCATAAATACGTGTCAACTGTTTGCGAGACTCATCACCTCTCCAGTAAGCACCGGCAACATTAGTCAATTTAATCGCTTTGATAAACCCAGTATTTGGAATATGAGGCCCACGACATAAATCTGTAAATTCCCCTTGAGTATAGAAAGTAATCTTTCCATCTTCCAAGTCTTTGATTAAATCTAGCTTATACTCATCTCCTTTTTCAGTAAAGTAAGCCAATGCATCCGATTTCGAAACAGCTTTACGTTCAAATGTTTCTTTCCGTTTAGCCAGCTCCAGCATCTTGTCTTCGATCGCTTTAAAGTCATCAGACGAGAATTCACGATCACCAAAATCAACATCGTAGTAAAATCCGGTTTCAATCGCGGGACCAATACCAAATTTAATCCCAGGATACAATGCCTCCAATGCCTCAGCCAATAAGTGGGCTGAAGAATGCCAAAAAGTGGATTTGCCTTTGGTATCATTCCAGGTCAATAACTTGACAGTAGCGTCATTTTCAATAGCACGGGCAGAATCCCACACTTCACCATTAACTTCGGCAGCAAGGACGTTTCTTGCAAGCCCCTCCGAGATTGATAACGCAATCTCTGCAGCAGTGATCCCTTGTTGATACTCTCTTACGGAACCATCCGGTAGTGTAATTTTAATCATTTACAACTATGATCTTTAAATTGTTAAAAAATAGAAAACATAAAACAACATGTACAATTATGTTATTACACTTACGTTTTCAATAAATAAATTGTGACACAAATTTAGTAAAAATTCTGATAAAATAACAGGAGTTTAGCGCTATTCAACGCATTATACGGGTATAACTACTAGCCCCGCTCCTGACCTCTGTTCAAACACACCGATTTCATCAGCTTTTACATTCTCATCATTGCAGTTTAAAACGAATTGATAATCTGATCTTATTGATCAACAGCTCCTCTCTATTGTCCCGATGTACATCCCAACAATGAATGAAAATCAGGTTATATACTAACAGGGGTATAGCAGGGGGTTAACAGGGGTATAACA
Organism: Sphingobacterium sp. HSC-15S19; assembly: GCF_050433745.1. Lineage (NCBI taxonomy): Bacteria > Pseudomonadati > Bacteroidota > Sphingobacteriia > Sphingobacteriales > Sphingobacteriaceae > Sphingobacterium > Sphingobacterium sp. HSC-15S19. The sequence goes on along the minus strand of NZ_JBNPWQ010000010.1, from coordinate 67,435 downwards.
GGGGATTAGCAGGGGTAAATCCCTATTAACCCCTTGTTACCCCCCTGTAAAAAGAGTATTGTTTCGCTGTTAATAGAAAACATCGTATAAACCTGATACCATAGTGTCGGTAAACAATGTGCTTTGCTTAAACATCAACCTAAAAATAAAAGGGATAAAACAGATTATTACCAGCAACTATATATAAAAAAATGACAGGACAGCTACTTAAAAGCCACAGGACAAATTGAGCATCTCATTAATATTTGCTACCTTTGCAGACTGAAATTTAAACTATGTCAAATCAAGTACCAGAAGACGGAACACTATTGCCCTTAATGGAAGAATTTTACACTATTCAGGGAGAAGGCTACCACACCGGGACTGCTGCTTATTTCATACGATTGGGTGGTTGCGATGTGGGCTGCCACTGGTGCGATGTAAAGGAAAGTTGGGATGCATCTATCCACCCCCTTACAACCGCAGATTCGATTATCGAAAATGCAAAGAAATATCCGGCAAAAACAGTTGTCATTACGGGTGGCGAACCACTTATTTATAATTTGGATTACCTAACAAAAGGACTTCATGAGGCGGGCATTAAAACGTTTATTGAAACCTCAGGTGCATATCCTTTGAGTGGCGAATGGGACTGGATATGTTTATCTCCAAAAAAATTCAAAGCTCCACGTAAAGATGTGTTAGAAGCTGCTGGTGAACTTAAAGTTATCGTTTTCAATAAAAGCGATTTTGCATGGGGAGAAGAATACGCACAACTTGTAGGACAAAACTGTAGATTATACCTTCAACCTGAATGGTCGAAATCTAAAGAGATGACACCTTCTATTATTGACTACGTAAAAGAAAACCCTAAATGGGATATTTCACTACAAACACATAAGTTCTTGAACATTCCTTAATCGTGCAAATGCACGATTAAATAGACACATAAAAAAGGCCTTCGATAGTTTCGAAGGCCTTTTTTATAAATAATAAATCTATATTAATGCATGTACTTTAAAATCACTTCACATAGGTCTTTAAAAAAGCTTCCAGGTCTAACGTTTTCGTTTCTTCACCCTCCTTCTCCCGGACCAGAACATTTCCAGCATTATCAGCATCTAAAAATAATAAGTTCGCCTTTAATAAAATCTTCCCATTTTCATCCAACAATCCAACTTTTCCATTTTCAGAGAACATCAAATAATTGTCTAAAAATTTACTGATATTTTCCTTTTTGTCAAGCAGAACTTTCCCTTCCTGTGTGATCAATCCAAAATTACCATCTTTCTGAAAAATAGCCAGTTTTTGATTTGCAGGCGTAAGCCAGTCAAACCCTTCTTTATTCACCTTTCCTCCTTTCTTATCCAACAACCAGAAATAATTATCTTTATCTGAAACAATAGCAGTCTGCTCATTAAAATAGGCTAAAGAGAAAAGAGAGCAAGGCAACACGTCTTCTCCCGCTATGCTTTTTATACCATAATATTCATCATTGGTATCTTTATCCTTGACCATCGTCCATTTAAGTGATTTTTCCAATGGAAAAGTATCTTCAAACAAACTCACATCTTCCCCTTCACTCATATTCCCTCCCCCTGAGATATCAATCACCTTTGCGTTTTTAGGGAGTGCAAAATCTGTCACAGACGATACATTGATCACTTTTGTTGTTTCAAAACCAAGGTCATTATTTTCACCCAAAGACAATTTGAGCACACCTCCAGGCAAATCATTGATAAATGAAAATGCTGTCAGATAATAAGTGGGCACTGCTTCCGAATACCATACCGTTGCTACCGCGGAATCGGCATGGTTTTTTATAAATAACTTTGCTTTCTTACAGGTAATTCCCGCTATCGATTCGATCTCGCCCATATCTTGCAGCTGCACATAAGGCCCTTCCGACTCCCCTAACTTCGTACTGACAATCTTATAGGATGGACTGTATGCTTCGGCAGTAACAACATCATCTCCAACCGAATACGAATATGTTTTTGCTAATTTTCGATTTAAAATAGCATGTGCTTTTTGATTCACTACAGTGGAAGAATAATCGGCATCAGCCAAAATCTCCACATTCCGATAAGCCATTTTTCCTTTCAAAAATGGCTCATAAAACTCTTTTGCAAATTCCGGAACTTCATTTTCAAATTTTTCAGGGGAAACTTCACCTTTAAACACCAACTCCATCTGCCATTGCTTATCTTGTGCATAGGTTGTCGAAATTGATAATCCAAATAATAGTGCAACGTTGAGTAAATTATTCATAAGAATGATAAATATGTAGCTAAATAACAAAAGACAGACCAAAAAGCCTATCTTTTACGCTATTTTTTTATTTATTTACTTTTTTCGCTTCATATTTCCATAAAAAGCAAAAAAAAGACCACTAAGCAAAATATACTACAATTTAATCATCTGCCTAGTTTTCACCGCTTCGTCACATGCCAAAGCAATTCGTAGACTATTAACAGCATCTTCCATCGAATCTGAAAGGTCCAAATTATCTACAATCGCCTGCTGAAAGAATAACTGCTCCCGGTTACATAATTCCTGATGGTCGGGCTCATCAGATAAATTGACCCACTCATCGACCTTCGTAAATTCATTTGCCGCATTTAAATCGGCATAATGTACGCGAAGGCTTTCTGTTTGTGTATGGGATGCTACCGAATCCGATTTACCTTCATCGCTTGCTTTATTTGCGACAATGGAAACTGCCCCCTTAGGTCCAAAAACATCCTTTACAAAAAAAGCGTTCTGACTAACCATTGGTCCCCATCCAGCTTCATACCATCCTACGGACCCATCTTCAAAATGCAGCTGCAATTGTCCGTAGTTGTAGTTCCAAGCAGGAATCTCATCGGTTAACCGCGCTCCGATTGCAGATACATACAATGGTTTCGCACCCACCATTTGACACATGACATCAATATAATGAACTCCACAGTCAACAATGGGACTTAAACTAGCCATTAGATTTTTATGCACATCCCACATATACCCATGGCTCTGTTGATTGAGATTCATACGCATAACAAGTGGTTTTCCCATCGTTTTAGCTATTTCAATAAATTTGACCCATGAGGGATGATATCTCAAAATATATCCAACAACCAATTTTTTATCATATTTCACTGCTGCATCGACGACCTCCTGCGCGGAAATCACATCTTCAGCTAAAGGCTTTTCAATAAAAACATGAGCACCAGCCTGAAAGGCTTTTATAGCATACGCTTTGTGTGTATCCGGATAGGTCGCTATACAAACGGCATCCGGCCTCGTTTCCTGAAGTGCATCCTCATAAGATTCAAACAATTTATAGTTGCCGCCCAATTGTTCATTCAGTTTACTTTTGCTCTCCCCACGAGCTACTAGCCCCACAATTTGAAAGCCATCTAAATCGTGATATGCCTTCGCATGAGATGCGCCCATATTTCCACATCCAACAACCAATATTTTAATAACCTGTTGCATCATTTTTTCTATTTCTATATTATTTCTTTAATCCATCTAAAGCAAAGGCTGCTCCTGTTCCCAGTACAGCACCTGCTAACACATCGGAGGGAAAATGTACGCCCAGATACATCCTTGAATACCCCACGCTACTCGCCCATAAAAGCGATGGTGCGACGACGTACCACTTTGAGTAAGCCCGAGACAAAGCAGAAGCAGTAGCAAAAGCAGATGAGGTATGACCAGACGGAAAGGAATACCCACCGGCCGTACGAACCGATATGAAATTAGGATATTTTTTAAATGGCCTGCTTCGCTTAAAAATATGTTTTAACCCAACATTCACGAGCGCTGTTACAGCTGTACTACTAGCAACATACAAGGCATTCTGACGCATTGCCTTATCATCGTTGACCGCACCTGCAACCAGTAAACCTACAGGAACGGCTATCTGAACATAGTTATTGATATCAGAAAGCACTTTAAATGTTTGTGTTTGTGGCGCTGTCCGAGTCTCGGCTATGGACTCCAATATACGGATATCTAACGTAGACGCTGGCTTTTCCTGTCCAAGGACAGGACCACATAGACAGTTAATCCAACAAATAAAAATAAAAGCTAATCTTTTCATCAAACAAATAATCTATCTAATTTATAATCCCTTTGAAACATGTACCACTAAACACATTCCTCCTATTTATTAAACAACAACTTATACTCCCTACTACTGCAACTCTTATTCGCTACTAACTTAGTATGTCACCCCCAATTCCTAAAAATAAGAAAATTTATGTGAGTTGTCAGCCTATAAAAAGCGTTTCGATTGAACAAGATTTCACAACTTGCTATTTAAAGTAATTCAAACAGCCTACTATAAGGATAGGAAATCAGCATTACCTTTTGTCTAAATTATGGTATATTCCCCCAATCAACAGCATTGTTTTCACATTTTTTTCAAGAAAATTGAATTCATTTCAACAACAAGTCCATTGGGATAAGAATTTTAAAATGATAGTCTTGCATTTCCCATTAATTTACTATACATTTGCTTGCAGTTATTAATACAAACATGGTTTATACTTACGTACATCATTTTCATTTGCATCATCGCCATTGTGGCGATATGTTAATTTAATGTGTTCTTACGTAGAATACCTTCCCTCTTGTTTGATTTCTTATTATTAATAATTTACTGCTAACATTTATAAAGCGTTGAAAAATCTTAAAATTGCTATCCAAAAATCGGGTAGGTTAAACGAAAAATCTGTTCAATTACTGAAAAATTGTGGTTTAGACTTCGAGAACTACAAAAGTTCTTTAATCACAACTGTTGGGAATTTCCCACTGGAAATATTATTTCTGAGAGATGATGATATTCCGGGATATGTGGAACAAGGCATAGCCGACCTGGGCATCGTCGGTGAAAACATCATCGATGAGACCGAATCCAAAGTAGAATACATCAAACGGCTTGGTTTTGGAAAATGTACATTGAAACTGGCTATTCCCAAAGATAGCACCATCCAAGATATTAAAGACCTTAACGGCAAAGCAATCGCAACCTCTTATCCAAATATCCTAAAGAATTTTCTAGACGATTATAAGATTAATGCAGACATCCGTTTGATATCCGGCTCAGTTGAGATTTCACCGGGCTTGGGTCTTAGTGACGCGATCTGCGATATCGTATCTACCGGAGGAACACTAAAAAGCAACGGTTTGAAACCTTTTGCTGATGTCAAAAATTCAGAAGCCATTTTGGTTGGAAGAAAGGGATTAGAAGGCAATGAAGTTTTGACCGAATTAGTACAACGTATCGAATCTGTTCTTTTAGCAAAAGAAACTAAATATGTGGTATTGAATGTCGAAAAGAAAAATTTGCCAGCCATCACTTCTTTATTGCATGGTGTTAAGAGCCCTACGGTTGTTCCACTGGCAGAAGAAGGTTGGGTAGCCGTACACACCGTTATCACTGAAGATGACTTTTGGGATAAGATCAATAAGTTAAAAGCTGAAGGTGCCCAAGGTATCGTTGTGATGCCCATTGAAAAAATCATTCTTTAAACTTGATGCACTTATACAACCATGTTAAAAAAATATGATTACAAAACGTTAGGAAAAACCGAAATCCAGCAACTGGTCGCTAGGAATACGGATCCAAACAATGCAATACAAGAGGTTGTCCAGGAAATTATTCAACAAGTACGCCACCAAGGTGATATCGTATTACGCGAATATGCGGCCAAATTTGATAAAGTTGAACTTGACAGATTATATTTAGACGAGGAAGATATCGACGCACTGGCATCTACCATTGACCGCGATCAACAAAGAGCATTGGAAATCGCGTTTCAAAATATACATAAATTCCATAGTACACAATTAAAAAGGGAGCGCACTGTTGAAACGATGCCCGGCGTAAAATGCTGGCGCGAGGTTCGTCCCATTGAAAAAGTTGGCCTTTATATCCCAGGGGGATCAGCAGTTTTACCTAGCACACTTTTAATGCTCGGTATTCCTGCGAGAATAGCTGGATGTAAAGAGATTGTCGTTTGTTCTCCTCCACAATCCAATGGAAAAATAAATGGCTTTGTTGCTTTTTGTTTAAAATTACTTAAGATAAATAGAATATACCTCGTTGGAGGCGCTCAAGCTGTTGCTGCTATGGGGTTTGGAACAGAGACTATACCAAAAGTCGATAAGATATTTGGCCCAGGAAATCAGTTTGTCACAAAAGCAAAATCCATCATACAGGGCCTTGCAAATGTTAGCATTGACATGCCTGCGGGGCCATCCGAAGTACTGGTCATCGCTGACGAGTCGGCTAATCCAGCATTTGTCGCCGCAGATCTTTTGGCACAGGCCGAACACGGAGCCGACAGTCAAGCTGTGCTGGTTGCAACTTCCGCGACTATAGTTGATGCCGTCAACACAGCATTAGTAGCCCAATTAGCGGTTTTGCCTCGCAAGGAACTTGCTGCAAAAGCGATTGAAAATTCCTATGCAATAACTGTCGAGAATCTTCAGGAGGCCATACAGTTTTCAAATGACTATGCGCCAGAACACCTTATTTTGGAGACGGACCAATGGGAGTCCTTAACACGCTATATCAGTAACGCTGGTTCGGTTTTCTTAGGTCACTTAACCCCTGAAAGCGCAGGAGATTATGCCTCAGGTACAAATCACACGCTGCCTACATCAGGCTATGCACGCTCCTACTCCGGCGTATCAGTAGATTCTTTTGTGAAAAAAGTTACTTTTCAGCATATAAGCGAAACTGGACTTCAACAAATCGGGTCGGTAGTTGAAATACTCGCTGAACTCGAAGGCCTGCAAGCGCATAAAAATGCGATTTCTATTCGGAAGAAATAATAAAACATAAACTCTTGATATCACACAAAAGGCTTTACGATGTAAAGCCTTTTGTGTGATACTGATCTTTCGAATATTCATGACTAATGTTGACTGCATTACCTTCCGAAGGTGTCATAATTATCCGTTGCATATTTTTCAAATCTAGTCAGCAAAGCTATATTATCTTTTTCTAAGGGGCTTAAGTCTGCAGACACATCTTTTGAAATAGGCACATACCAATCTACAGGTTCAAAAAACTGGCGAATGCTAGGTTTGGTAAACGCATAGCCATGTCGGGCAAAAATCGTATTCCGAATAATCTCCAGATCTAATTTCTTGAGGTTTTTAAGGTCTTTCTCCGTCAACTTTTGTTTAGATGCATTTACAGTAAAGACCGCAGGGGATGCCGATCGATAGTATTGAATAATGTAAGTATAAGTTGAATCTCCATCCACATCAGTTTCCTCCTTTCTTTTTTCGTTAATCCAGTCGACCAAAGTTCCGTCTTCTCCATCCTGATTTTTTAGCATCAGATTTGGATTATAGGCGAACTGCTTTTTCAACAATTTAAAGCTTCGCTTTTTAATCTTTACCCCTTGGTCATATGCGGTCCAATTGCCTATTAAGGTATCGTGATTAAGCTTAATTTCAAATCGCCCGTCGGACTTTTTGTCGCCGGGTTCATCCAATAATAACCGAATATCGGCACCATTTTCCTCCAATTTCCCCACAAAAGAGCGCAGATTTCCTTTGACAACATTCTGTCCGAAGATATTACCCTTATCCGTAATTTTTTTTATGGTCAAATTTATCTTCGGAGAATAATCTGTTGTGGGCAGCCCTTCTCCTTCCTCAAGAGTACTTTCATCCACAACAAATTCGCCCACCCAATTGCCATAAAGTTCCTGATGTGCCTCAGCTTCGGCCACAACAGTATCTTTTGTTTCGGTGGCTTCATTCTTTTTGCTTTTCCCGTCCTTACAACCAAGGATTGCTCCAAGCATTAACATTAAACAAAGGTTCTTCCTCATAATTTATGATTTTTTTGATAAATAATAAATTCCGCCAACAACAAATTAGGGCCCCACCCCAACCAGGCAATAATTTGATAGAGATCCATCGGATTAGGCTGAAACAGGTATACTAAAGCAAGCTTCCAAAAACGTAGGGTAAGTGCAGAACAGGTTAAGGCAAAACTACGGATCATAAAATCACGGTGTTTATCAAATTTTCGCTGACTCGCCAAACGAACTGCCCGCCAGGTGAAATAAAACCATCCAAGCCCCAATAATTCAAATGCAATAATAGAGGTTAACCCGCCATTTGCCACGGATCCAATAAGCAAACCTGAAGGAGCGGCAAAAACCAAAATGGCGAATACATACAAATACCCGATACTTCGATGGACTCGCGGATATTTATTCAATAGATAAGTATTAAACTGCGTAAAGCCGGCAGGCAAGGCAAAGATAGCTGTGCAGACATGGACATAAAATACGTAGCGATACCACCAAAGTTCTTCAATTTCCGTTTGTTTAATCATCAGGAAATTCGCATCGAGTGAGAACCCACGATAGCGAAGTGTGATTTCAGCCATCAGCATACAGCTATAGGCAAAAATTAAAAGCCAAAATCCTTGCAATATCGAAAATTGAGCTTTTTTAAACATATCGCTTTCTATTTACTCCGGATCGCTTCTACCGGATCCAATCGAGAAGCCATTAGGGCCGGAACAATACCTGATATGAGACCAATAAACGTCGAAAGCGAAACGGTAAGCATAACCATTTTTAAACTTACGACAATAGCAACGCCAGTTGCAGCTTGCACTAGAAACGCCAAAAAATAAACAACAACGAGGCCTATCCCTCCCCCCAACAAACATAGTACGATAGACTCAACTAAAAATTGTGAAAGAATAAAGAAATTTTTAGCCCCCAGCGCTTTCTGGATTCCGATGATATGTGTACGCTCTTTGACACTGACAAACATGATATTGGCAATACCGAAGCCACCAACCAAAATCGAAAAAATACCGATTGAAAAACCCGCAAGATTAATTATCCCAAAAAGCTGATCCAGCGCACCTGTAATCATTGTTGTCTGGTTAATGGAAAAGTTTTCCTCCCGTTGTGGCGATATACGACGAATCGAACGCATGAGTGTCTTCGCTTCGCTCTCCGCCTCGCCAAGCGTATAGTTCGATTTAATAACCATCGCTATGCTCGGTGAGAAATTATCATAGTTGACCAAATTTCTCGCAAGCTCAAATGGAATAAAGGCGGTATCATCGGGGGAGGTATTGATCAATACACCATTTCCTTCTTTCTTTAATACACCGATAACCTGAATTTTTCGGCCTAACATATTAATATATTTGCCAACAGGTTCCTCATTAGGAAAAAGCCCTTCCGCAATATTTGCTCCCAACACAGTTACAAGAGCTCCACCCCTCGACTCGCTTTCAGCAAAGTAACGACCATCCACAATATTCAAATTTTGAATGTACAGGTTCTCATAGGTCGCTGCATTGACCGATGAGCCTTGGGCCGAATTATTCTTATATTTTATAGTCGTATTACCAATATTGATCATATACGCCATATACTCGGCTGTCGTCATCCGACTCTTCAAATCCAGGTAATTATTGTATGTAGGTTCAGGTCTATTCAAGTATTTCCACCAAGGGAAATTTGGACCTCCATCCCAGGGCCATTTCTCAATATAAAGTGTTTTGCTACCGATCTTCTTTACTGATTCCTCTATATTATTCCGTAGGGTATCTACCGCAGAAAATACACCAATAATCGTAAAAATACCGATGGTCACACCCAACAGCGATAGTAAGGTGCGAGTACGATTGTCTTTTAATGCCGAAAAAGCAAACTGACAACTCTCCAATATCAATCTAAAAAATAGCATAATTGTATTCTAAAATACAATATAGTTTTGATTTAATGTCAAAATCGTTAAAAATATATACATAAATTAGAAATAAGCCCTTTCTATACCCGAAAAAGTTATAACTTTGTATGCTTTTTGCAACCTAGTATTTGGTGCACTGTAATGCACTGAAAGGCAGACATTAAAATATATATCATTAAAGATGAAGTTATCTCAATTTAAATTCAACTTACCAGAATCATTACTTGCTTCTGAACCTTCTGAAAATCGTGACGAATCACGCTTGATGGTCCTACATAGAGATACTGGTAAAATTGAACACAAAATTTTCAAAGATGTATTGGATTATTTCGATGACAAAGATGTCATGATCTTAAACAATACTAAAGTTTTTCCAGCCCGCCTTTACGGTAATAAAGAAAAAACTGGAGCTACGATTGAAGTTTTCTTGTTGCGTGAATTGAACAATGAGCTTCGTCTTTGGGATGTGTTGGTAGATCCTGCGCGTAAAATTCGTGTAGGCAACAAATTATATTTCGGTGATGATGACTTATTGGTTGCCGAAGTGGTTGACAATACAACTTCTCGTGGCCGTACAATTAGATTTTTATTTGATGGTACCGATGAAGAGTTCCGCCGTAATATTGAAATCTTAGGTGAAACTCCGCTTCCTAAATACATCAAACGTAAAGCCACGCCGGAAGATAAATTCCGTTACCAAACGATCTACGCAAAAAATGAAGGTGCTGTTGCTGCTCCTACAGCTGGACTTCACTTCTCAAGAGAGTTAATGAAACGTCTGGAACTAAAAGGTGTTGATTTTGCAGAGGTTACTCTTCACGTTGGTCTTGGAACTTTCCGTACCGTTGAAGTCGAAGATTTAACCAAACATAAAATGGATTCGGAACAGTTCATCATCACTGATGAAGCTGCACGCGTTGTCAATAGAGCAATCGACAACAAACGTCGCGTGTGTGCTGTAGGAACGACTTCTATGCGTGCAATAGAATCTTCTGTTTCTGCAGATCACCACTTAAAAGCGGCGTCTGACTGGACGAGTAAGTTCATCTATCCTCCTTACGATTTCAGTATTGCAAACTCAATGATTACAAACTTCCATACACCAGAATCCACACTTTTAGTAATGATTGCTGCGTTTGCAGGCTACGAAAATGTGATGAATGCCTATGAAGTTGCTGTAAAAGAAAAGTATAGATTCTACAGCTATGGCGACGCTATGTTAATCGTTTAACGATGTGGCTTAAAAGATAAAATAAAAAAACGTGGATAGCCTTAAACTATCCACGTTTTTTTAAATAGTAACCTTTCAATAACAACATGAACTTTGTAATTATCGTTGCTGCCGGAACCGGAAACAGAATGAATAGCGATCTTCCAAAGCAGTTTCTTGACTTAAATGGACTGCCGATTGTTATGCATACAATTAATCGATTTTGCCAATCAGAAACCATTTCGGAAGTTATTTTGGTCATCAGCGAGCCAATGGAAAGTTTTTGGACCGAACTGTGTTTGAAGCATCAGTTTGATCGCCCTATACATATCGCTTTTGGCGGACAAACCCGCTTCGAAAGTGTAAGGAACGGAATAGATTACATTCAGCAAAATTTTGATATCGGTCCAAAAGACTATATTGCGGTGCACGACGGAGCTCGGCCTATCATCACTGAAGCTCTTATTAAAAAAGCCTTCCAGGGGGCGTATGATCATCAGGCAATTGTCTTAGCACAAAAGAGCATTGAATCAGTTCGGATGGGAGACACCACATCCAACTCTGCTGTTGATAGAAATCATACCTGGTTAGTACAAACTCCACAGGTTTTTCATGGAGAATTGCTTCTAAAGTCCTATCAGCAAGCCGAAGATCCCCTTTTTACAGATGATGCGTCGGTGGTAGAGAAAATGGGCAAGCGTATCGCTATCATTGAAGGTGACTCCAGAAATATAAAAATCACCTACCCTCAAGACTTACAAATTGCCCAGTTCTATCTGAATTTGATTTAATGGATTAAGCATTGCCACGAATAACGCGCAATAAAACCACAATAATAGCAATGACCAAAAGGATGTGGATAATGTTATTGCCAGCCGCATAACCTCCAAAAAAACTTATCGCCCAAATGATAACTAAGATAACGGCGATGATATACAGTAAATTTCCCATTTCTTTATAATTTAATACCTAAATCTATTTTTTATAGGTATAACAACGAAAAAAGAACTATAGTTTTATTTTAAATGGATTAGCTAATTTCAAGCTGTAATCTATCGTAGGCTAAAAACATGTTTTCGGGCAATTCTCTGGAAACAGCTTCATGCAGTCCCATTCGATGCCCTATATGTGTAAAATAGGTTTTATCGGCATGAATATCATAGGCAAATTCAATCGCCTCATCCAATGTTAAATGTGAAATATGAGATTCCTTTTGCAAAGCATTTACCACAAGAATCTTTACTCCTTCCAATAATTTCCGTGATTCTGCGCTGATAAATTTCGCATCAGTAATGTAGGCGAAATCTCCGATCCTAAAACCCAAGACTGGCATTTTATAATGGAGAACCTCAATAGGCATAATTTCTTTTCCAAATAAAGACAAGGGTACACCGGCCTTTATCTCTTCCAAATCCAACCGCGGAGCTCCGGGATATTTAACTTCTGTAAACGCATAATAAAATTCTCGTCTGAGCGCTTCATGGAGAGCTGCTGTACCGTAAATAGAAATTGAGCTATGCTGCTGATAATTAAATGCCCTTACGTCATCTAAACCAGCAATATGGTCTTTATGTGAGTGTGTCATTAACACCGCATCCAAATGCATAACTTTCTCGCGCAACATCTGATACCTAAAGTCTGGGCCAGTATCCACAACCAATGTATGTTGATTGTATTCAATAAGAATAGAAGAACGTAACCTCTTATCACGTCTGTCTTCAGATTGACAGACCTGACATTGGCATGCTATTACAGGTACCCCTTGTGATGTTCCGGTTCCTAAAAATGTTATTCTCAAGCTACAATTTTTGATTTCAATATTTCTTCATAAATCGGAAGAAGTTTTTCAGAAATGGCCTCCGAATCAATTTCAATATCCAATAATATGTTCCACAATGACTGGATTTTTATTTCAAGATTCGAAAACTTATTGACTACTACAACTTTTGTCGTCTGCAACATACAAGCGCCTGTGCGGAATGAACCTTTCTCGTATCTAACTTTATACCCTTGCTCCTTAAAAAACTCTTCTAACTTAGTTAAACTGCTTTGTGTAAACGGCAACAAAATCTCTCCTTCCTTTTAAATTTCTACCTCAGTCTTCCAAACTTAGATAAATTTGATTTTATATACAAATAAAATCACTGCTACTCATCAACGCGCCAACTTAAGAAGTTCATTGCCAAAAGTATCCCAGCTGTATTTCCTTTTTTCATCGATAATATTCGTTCTAAATTGCTCTTCTTTGTTGTAATGGTAAAATGAAAAAATACCGTCGGCTATTTGACAGGCATCAGGTTCCACAACATAACCAACGTAGCCATCTTGAACCAATTCCGGCAATCCCCCAACATTACTCACAATCATGGGAAGATCAAAATGATAAGCAACTTGGGTGATTCCACTCTGCGTAGCGCTACGATAAGGCAATACAACGCAATCCGCAGCTGAAAAATAACGTCCCACCTCCTGATTTGGAATAAAATCGGTATGCATAAAAATAAACTCTTCGAGTTTATACTTTTTTATAAGCTCCAGATAGGGAGCAGGATCACCATAAAATTCTCCGGCAAGCAATAATTTAACACCGAGATCGCGAACCTTGGAATTAGCTAATGCTTCCAGCAAGATATCTAAGCCCTTGTATTGACGAATAAAACCAAAAAACAATACGACTTTATCCTCTTCGGCAATCTTAAGTAATCGACGTGCTTCCTTTTTACTTTGATGCGCACCATAGTTATCGTAGAGGGGATGCGGCGTATATACCGCTGGCATTTTGGGGCTTAACATTTTCAGATCTGCCAGCACACTTTTACTCATAGTGAGACAAGCATCAACAGATTTCAAAAAGTAGCGGATCAACATCTTATCCCCTATGCGCTGTTCATGAGGGATTATATTATCAGCGATACATACAATTTTAGTATGTTTATTTTTTCGAACCTGTCGCTGGATTGTTCCCAAACAAGGCCCAAAAAATGGCATCCAAAATCGCACGATAAGCAAATCGTAGTTCGCCTTCCTAAGCTCCCTACCAACCTTTATCCAATTAAGTGGATTAATAGAATTCACTATTGTTTTAATATGAAGACCGGTTGGTGCAGGCTCATCTGAATATTGGGACTTCCCAGGGAAAAGAAAATTGGGATACTGTAGACTAAAGGAATAGATATCCACTTCATGACCTAACTCCTGAAAATGGAATGCCAATCGTTCATTAAAAGACGCTATCCCCCCTCCCCTCAATGGATAGGCGGATCCTAAAATCACAATTCGCATAATTATTTAGATGACTTTCTCAATTTGATAATCATTCCGATCGGAGCTGCTTCTAGAGACTAATTCTGCCAAGAAACCTGTCAGAAATAATTGTGTTCCCAAAATAATCGCTGTCAGCGCAAAGAAAAATAATGGTTGATCTGTTATATCTCTAAATGGTGTACCGCTAGCTATACTCATGAGTTTGTGGCAAATCAGATAAATGGAGATAAATAAACCTGCAAGAAAACTAATCACCCCCATAACACCAAAAAAGTGCATCGGTCTTTTCGCAAATTTGCCGACAAAAAATATGGATAATAAATCCAAGAAGCCTTTCACAAAACGGCCCGGCCCAAATTTAGTTGTACCGTATTTACGTGGGTAATGCTGTACAACCTGTTCCTGTATATTGGTAAATCCAGCCCATTTCGCAATAACGGGTATATAACGATGCATCTCGCCATAAACCTCAATGTTTTTAACAACATCTTTTTTATAAGCTTTAAGACCACAGTTAAAATCATGCAGGTTATGAATTCCAGACATAGATCTTGTTACCCCATTAAACAATTTGGTTGGGATTGTTTTGGTCAATGGATCATAGCGCTTTTGCTTCCAACCCGATACTAAATCCGCTCCCTTGTTCACGATCCGATCATACAGTTCAGGAATCTCATCTGGACTATCCTGTAGATCAGCATCCATTGTAATAACAACATCGCCCTGTGCAGCAGCAAAGCCTACATTTAAAGCCGCAGATTTTCCATAGTTGCGTCGGAACTTTATCGCAGAAATATTCGTGTTCTTTAACTTCAACTCTTCAATAACTTTCCAAGAATTATCTTTACTCCCATCATCAACTAAAATAATTTCATAGGAAAAATGATTGGCCGCCATAACACGGTCGATCCAAGCTGTCAATTCGGGTAAGGATTCTTCTTCATTAAATAAAGGAACAACAACAGAAATATCCATGTGAATGTTAATCATGCTAAAAATGTAGTATTATAATACCAACAAAGGTATTACTTTTTCAGTAATACCTTATAGGGTCAATTTTATTTTATTAAACACTAATTGGTCTCTTGCTTAATCACCAATTTTTCTCGTTTTGTCAAGGCTGATAATAGTAATGCAAAAACAAATTGAAACATCAATGTGATTGCCAATCCTTTGAACACCTGTCCTAAGGTTATCTTTCCTATAGCATCAACTTGCTTTTCAAGTTCTGCGATTTTTGAATCTATAACTTCATCTGGCACGTTGTTTTTCTCCATATACTCAATGGTAACATTAATTGTAT
This sequence comes from Sphingobacterium sp. HSC-15S19, assembly GCF_050433745.1. NCBI lineage: Bacteria > Pseudomonadati > Bacteroidota > Sphingobacteriia > Sphingobacteriales > Sphingobacteriaceae > Sphingobacterium > Sphingobacterium sp. HSC-15S19. The sequence goes on along the minus strand of NZ_JBNPWQ010000010.1, from coordinate 51,941 downwards.
GCGTCACCACCTTTTCTTGTAAAGTTGGATTAATGAAATTAACATAGAGTTGCGTACCAATAGTGGAAATAATCGTAGAAATAGCAAGCATCATAAAGATCGATTTCAATGCTATAGAAAAGTTCCAGTATCCACCATTTGCTTTCCTAAGAGAGAAGGCGAACAGCGCAGAGATAACAACAAAAATCCCCGTATTAACAATAAATGACATCGACATTACCCCCCAAAAGGAATTTAAGTCTTTGACAACAAACAAAACAACTAATCCTAGAATAAAAGAAATTATTCCTAAAATAACACCATAGATAATACTTTTCTTTTTGTCGATTACCGCATCAAATCCTACATTACTTTGGTTGAATGATTCTGCCATAAAATTATTTGTTATAGTAAGTACTAATTATTTGGTAAAGGGCGATATCAAAAGCCTTATTGGAAGAAGCGTCAGCATACTCTTCAAATTGTTTTTCAGATGGTTTCAACTCGCTAAAGAAACTCATAATAGGATAGAAAAGTTCATAAACTTCGCTTCTCGGATTTATTCCCTTTCCTACTTTTGCAATTTCGGCATACGGGCTATCTACTACAATCTGATTAGCAATGATATCTTCATAAATTTCATGCTCGTCTTGGAATTCATCTTCGTCAACCAGTAAAAATTCTTTTAGGAAATCATCCAATTCAGGTTCAATCTCATCATCCTTACATTCCCCTAAATAAAGAAAAATATTCAACAATTCTGTTCCACGATCTATTGTTTCATCTTCGATCGCTTCCCATTCTTCAGAATCCAAATAATCATCTTCCAATTTTAATACGTCATTGGAGAAAAAGTTCATCAATAAAAGATCGACATATACTTCACGAAGTTCGTCAAACAACGGATAGTCATCAAAAGACTGATCCAACAGTTCTAATTTCTCTAGATAACTGGCCTCCGTATTGAATACGCCAATGATCTTTTCAAGAAACTCCGGGGCTGTCGAGATTCCATCAACCTTGCCATAATTTAATATACCTGCCTCAACGGCTGCTTTAACATTTGCTTCCATGGTTTTTAATCGTTTTTAATGATTTGACTATTATTGATGACCAATTCGACAGCGCCTTTTAAGATCTGTCCGAACAATGGAGAATTTTTTGATTTGGATTTATTGGTTTTCTCATCGAAGCTCCAAGTCTTCGCTGAGTCAAATACGACAAGATTGGCTACTGCCCCTTCTTCAATAAGAGGAACGTCAAGTCCTAGAATCTGTCGGGGTCTAACTGAAAGACTATTGACAATTTGTTCTTCGTTTAATCCAGCACGAACCATGAGTGGCAATACGGTCTGTAGTCCAATAATTCCATTTTTTGCAATATGAAATTCTACATTCTTAAATTCTATTTCATGCGGTGTATGTTGCGAAACAACAGCGTCAATAGTACCGTCCTTAATTCCTTTGAGTAATACCTTAAGATCTGCCTTTGTGCGTAACGGCGGACTCACCTTATAATTACTATCAAAACCGACAATATCTTCGTCAGTAAAGACCAATTGATGTGCAGCAACATCACATGTCACTGGAAGACCTTTTGCTTTAGCTTTTTTTATCAGGTCAACGGCTTCCGGTGTGCTAATGGATGCAAAATGAATTGGAGCTCCGGTATATTCCGCCAAATACAGATCACGAGAAACCATTAACGATTCGGCAAGATTGGGAATACCCTTCATCCCCAAATAAGTACTCATCGCACCTTCATTCATTTTGTTTCCACCTGCCATAGATTCATCTTCAGCATGTGAAAAAATCAACCCATCGAATCCCTTCGCATATAACAACGCTCTGCTCATTAATCCTGCCTGCTGTACACTCCTATTTCCATCACTGAAAGCGACAGCACCCGTTTGCTTCATATCAAATAGCTCGGCTAGTTCCTTTCCTTCTCGCTTTTTACTGATAGCTCCAATTGGATGTACATCAACAAGATTCCCTTTCGCTGTATTGACAATAAGTGCAACTTCAGAACGGCTTTGAATCGCCGGTTCGGTATTTGGCATTACAGCAACTCCAGTAAATCCTCCCGCTGCTGCTGCTGCGGTTCCACTTACAATGTCTTCCTTGGTTTCTAATCCAGGTTCTCCAAAATTGGCATGTAAGTCAAAAAAACCTGGCGCTAAAATTTTTCCTGCGCCATCGATGGTCTCTATGTTTTTATCAGCTACTTTGACAGATTTCCCAATCTGCGCAATCTTTCCCTTTTCGATAAATACATCAACTTGCTGCTGATGAAATTCATTACCAGGTAAAATTACTTTAACAGAAGTAATCAATAAGCTTTTCATATATGAATGTGATTGAAATTAAAAGGATACAACTTATTTATCGAAGCATATAGCGTGCGCAGTGTTAACAGACAAACGGTGGCTTTATCACTATAAATTATATAGCTGCAAATAACTTTTTCGCGTGATGCCTGTGATTGCTTCATTTCGAGAAACAAAGTTACAAAATACAAATTTATTAAAGAACATTAAAAATAGATTTCAACGAGGAATAACTAGGCATTTTCTCCCCACTGATAATGTTTAAATTCAAACCCTGCAAGACTCAAAATCCGATCAACCACAGTTTCTGCAACATCCTCCAAAGTCTTTGGCAAACTATAGAATGAAGGTGATGCAGGGCAAATGATACCTCCGGCCTCTGTCACCAATTTCATGTTTTGAATATGTATAATACTTAGCGGTGTCTCACGGGTAACCAAAATCAATCTTCGTCGTTCTTTTAGCATTACATCTGCCGCGCGAGTTGTCAGATCAGAAGAAATTCCGTGGGCGATCCTTGATAATGTCCCCATTGAACACGGACAGACAATCATCGTATCATAGCGAGCCGACCCTGACGCAAAAGGAGCAAAGAAATCACCCTTATCATAAAATTTGAACGGTACATCCTGATAACTCTCATCGCCTAACTCCGCACGCCATACATCCTTCGCATTGTTCGACATTACAATCCCAACTTCTGCGATCTGTGTTTTTAATACCAATAGTTTTTTAAGTAAAACTTTAGCATAGATTGAGCCGCTAGCTCCAGTAATGGCAATAACAATTTTTCTCTTAGACATCTCTTTTAAAATAATAAAAACAAAGCTATAAAAAAAGGGTCGTAGTGAGAAACACCCGACCCTACATCTACCTATGAAAAACATGCCCTTGGGAGGGGCTTAACAAAAGTACATCTACTTTTTAATTTACAAAAACATTATGCGCATTACTACACATTTGTGTATATAAAATACCCCAAAAATAACTTTTTCCCGGATTTTAAGATCCAATTCACCCCGTAAAAACACCCTTCTTCTAAATTTCAGTTCAATCCCAAGCAAAATTAAATACAAATATTTTCGCAAATCAAACATTTATTCTCATCAATAAAGTCTATTTTAGTGACAACGTTAGACAATTTGTTAAGACATGAACCTTTCCGTTTTAGAACAATATATTGAAGAAGGCAGAAGCCATGATATCGACTTATTATTGATTGGAAATCCCGAACTTTTACAAGAAACAACGAGTCATGGAATTTCTCCCCTCCTATTGGCTTGCTATTATAACAAACCCCAGATCATTCGGACACTTTTACAACACACCAAATCCATGACTATCCATGAGGCCTGTGCGGCCGGGTTAACCTCATACCTGGAGGCTATTATTTTGCAAGCTCCATCTATTGTCAACGAATGGTCATCACAGGGTTTTACGCCATTGACCTTAGCAACATATTTCAACAAAGCAGACATTGTCCGTCTTTTACTATCCAAAAAAGTCAATCCCAATGTCGTAACCAAAAATGAACAACTCACCACTGCGCTACATATTGCTGCGGCAAACAACAATGAAGAGATCGGCAAGTTGCTTATCGATGCTAATGCAAATGTCAATGCCATTCAAGCTACTGGTGAAACTCCACTTCATTTCGCGGCTCAATTTGGTAATATCGACTTTATTGTTGCCTTACTCGAAAATGGAGCCGACACCAGAGTCATCAATATTTCAGGATTAGCTCCAATGGATATGGCATATGAAAAAGGCCATAAGGAGATTGCAGAGATTTTAAAGAATTAATTTCTTTTTAAAATTTCTGATCCTATACTGCAATGAAGGCAGCGCTTCCTATCACAGTAAAATCTCTTTAATTGCAAAATCCCTTGACTTTGCAATGCGCTTTGAACAGGCCAATCATATTGAGTAAATTGTCTCACAACAACATTTTTTTCTGCAGGAAGCTGCTCCAAAAGATCTAGCGCTTTATCAATATATGACTGAATACTAAAATATTTACCGTATGAAAAAAGAAATACGATAATCACGTTAATAACAAGCGTGTCAATAGTTTCTTTACCCAGCCGAACCGATGTTTTTACCTTCGTTTTTGTACCGAAAGAAAAATATCCCCCAAAATAATCACCCGGCGACTCTATCTTAAATAATTTTCGAGCAGCCTCCAAATCATCCACAGCCAAAATCTTAGCAACGCCCAACTCGTTCTTACTAAACAAAAGAGCTAATTGCGTGATTCGCCGTTCAGGAAAATTATAAGGTCTCATTCTCATCCTTTTCCAAACCCCATAAATAGCCTCTATACCATGAATACGTTTTTGATACTCAAATTCACCAGCTAGCCGCTTCATATACTCGCTTTCTTGTCCTTGAATAAACAGCCTGCTGATCCCAAAGAAAAGAGCCTCTATTTTAAATAGGTTGGAACGATATTTTTGTAAAATGTTCCAAGGTAATTTTTCCCCAAGCTCCTGAAATGTATCTGCATTAACTTTTAATCCCATACATCTGCAGATCCATACCCATAAAGTTTTTTCCCAATCCGTATTACATTGTTTTAAGATCACCGACATTTGTTGAAACTTCATTTCTAGGCGTTCAATAGCTAAACTACTCAGCCATATGGATTTTTTAAAAAGATCGACAGAACTAATCTGAAATTCACAAGGTATCGAACTTTTAGTATTCATCATCACTGAATACCGCTCCAAGAGATGCTGTTCCACATATTCCGAAAGCACCAATGTCGGTATAGATGTCCCATCATTTCGGTAGATAACTTTATCATTTTTCCACACCACATGTAAGATAACGTTATTATAAACGACATCTTCTTGATGACAATGTCGATCCCAATCCGAAGATTGGATATGCATCTCGACATGACCAAACCAATCATTATCTTTACACCTAATATGTGACATGAGAAAATCGGGGCCGGAATCTGTATTATATTGCCCCACATGAACAACGACCAAGGGTTCTCCATCAGTAGAATTCAACCCATTTGCACGGAATAGCCGAAGTTTCCAGATAAACTGCATTAAGTTTTCTGTAACTAACATAATTGTAATTTTAGAATTAAATCAACCGGCTATTGCTTATAATTCCTTAAATATACAATTTAATAATTACTGTTTCTTATAGATCTTTAAAAGATCATTGGAAACCAATTTGCTTTCTAGCAATTGTCCTTTAAATTGAGGAGCCTCAATCCCATTCAATAATCTTGTTTCAGACTCAAATACCCTTGCCTCATCCCAGAGATCCGCATCTATAAACATTTGCAGAGTAGCACGCCCTCCTTCTATGATTATTGACTGAACATCCATTAAATAAAGTTGATAAAGAATATTCTGCGGTAAATACAACCCATAATTTTCGAGCTCAATATACTTCACATTTGCTGTCCATTCTGTCTTTTTAGCATTGAACACAATTGTATCAGCTTGATCATTGAGGATATTAGCATCTAGCGGGATAGCAAGATCTCTATCTAAAAGAATACGCAATGGGTTTTTACCCTGCCATTCTCTTACGGTCAGACTGGGATTATCTACGACTGCAGTATTTGTACCAACCAAAATAGCATCTTCCTCCGCTCTCCAACGGTGAACCAACTGTTGGCTTGCGGCATTACTTATCCAAACCTGCTTACCCTCTTGTCCTATAAAACCATCCTTGGTTTGTGCCCATTTTAAAATAACATAGGGACGAAATTGACCGATACGTGTAAAAAACCTACGATTGAGCCATACGGCCTCTTTTTCCAGTAAACCAATTTCAACCTCAATACCAGCTTCCCGTAGTATTTCTACTCCTTTGCCATTGACCTTTGCGAAAGGATCCAAACAGGCTATAAAAACTTTCAAAGGTTTCAGCTCCGCAATCATATTAGCACAGGGTGGCGTCTTTCCATAATGCGCGCAAGGTTCAAGGCTGACATAAAAAGTACTTTCCGCGATAAGCCGCTTTGCCTTTTCCCCATACTTTTGCATAACCTGTTGTACAGCATTGACCTCAGCATGTGGTCCACCATACGGAGAAGTATACCCTTCACCGATAATTTTACCGTCCAAAACAATGACAGCCCCAACCATTGGATTGGGACTCACTGAACCCGCACCCATTTGGGCCAGTTCCAAACAACGATGCATATATTGCCTGTGCATATCCATAGATACAAATCTATGAAAATCGTACCTTTGACACATGAAAATACTTCAAGATTTCGAATTATTATTTCAACACGAGCTTCAGGAGTTATATGATGAGGATGAAATAAAAGCAATATTCTTAATGGTTGTTGCCGAAAAGTTTGGGTTAAATAGAACCAATTATCATTTGAGAAAAACAGATATTGTCAACGAGGCGAATAAGGCTGAAGTACTTAGCATCCTTCAGGATCTAGAAAAGCACAGACCTATACAGTACATACTCAATAGGGCAGATTTTTATGGTGAAGTTTTCCAGGTCAATGAATCGGTCCTCATTCCACGCCAGGAAACTGAAGAACTTGTCGATCTGATCATCAAAAACCATAAATCTTCTCAAAACCTAAAAATTATAGATATCGGAACTGGCTCTGGCTGCATCCCTATCACCTTATCAAAGCATCTCAATAATGCCCTGGTAACCACGATAGACATCTCAAAAGAGGCGATAAAAACAGCACAGGAAAATGCTAATAATTTAAAAACTCAGGTTCAATTTATCAATGCGGATATATTTGAATGGGAATACATTTTCTCCGACCAACAATACAATATCATTGTATCCAATCCGCCCTATATAACCCCGGGAGAAAAGCAGCATATGAATCAAAACGTATTGGCTTACGAACCTGAGCTCGCATTATTCATTGAAGAAAGCGCTCCGTTGATTTTTTATGATGTTATTTCATCCTTTGCACTGAAACATTTAGCCCCAAATGGAGATCTATATTTTGAAATCAATCAATATCTCGGTGCAGAAATGAAAGAACTTATGGTCAAAAAAGGATTTGAACAGGTCAGACTCATAAAAGATATCAATGGAGCAGACCGAATAATCCATGCAAAAAAAGCGCGATAAAAAATAATCCGTTTATTTATTAAGCAGTTAAGGCCTTTTTATCAAAATTTGCACGCAATAATTTGGCATATATCAAAAGAAATTCTACCTTTGCATCACTTTCAAAAACAGAAAGGATTCCGTAGCTCAGCTGGTAGAGCAATACACTTTTAATGTATGGGTCCTGGGTTCGAATCCCAGCGGGATCACTAAAGAAAAGCTAATCGCAAGATTAGCTTTTCTTGTTTTAAAGATATTAGGATTCGAAAGAAGGGTCGGCCGGGTTCGATCCAATGGAGGCTCAGGGGTGTGCTTGGGAAATGAGGGGCTGAGCCAATCCCAGCGGGATCACTAAAGAAAAGCTAATCGCAAGATTAGCTTTTCTTATTTAACACTCACGGGAACTTCTTTTTGTCCCGCAAAAATTACCGGTAAAACCGAAAAGCTACAACAAAACCAATGCGCAACCCCATTCAGCCTATAGTTTACCGATAATCTAATATTGGACTGTTCTCACAAAACTATTTTCATTATCAGTTGTCTCTATTTATACAGACAAAAATTTTAATGATGAAAAGGCAATTAACATACATAATAATGTCATCCTCTTTTTTCCTTATTACAAGCTGCTCCGTAATAGAAGGGATATTTAAGGCTGGTGTTTGGACAGGCATCCTCATCGTAGTTGTTATAGTCGCCCTTGTCCTTTGGATCATCAGTAAACTTTTCGGTGGCACCAAATAACAGCCTCCTCTTTTAACAAACTTTTCGACACCTTTCGCCCGAATACCAACAACATCTCATCAATTCTCATTAACAACGCTTTTCTTGATCTCCATTTGAAAACATGTTTTTTATCTTATCTTTATAATTTCAAGAATTTACGGGCTCAATACATTAAAAATAGTAACCGATAATTCAAGAATAATTCTAGCGCTATCTTACCATCGTATTGACGCTAGAACATTTGTAATCAATGAAAGAGGATCGAGCACATGAAGAGATTTACGTTAAAAGAGATTGGCCAACAGTTAAACCTATCTCCAGGAACCATTTCCAAAGCACTAAACGATAGCCATGAAATAAGTGCAGAAACAAAAAAGCTAATCTTAGATTTTACGCAGAAAATCAATTATATACCAAATTTCTCCGCAAAAAGCTTAAAAACGGGGCGTTCAAACACCTTAGCAATCATTGTTCCATTTATTTCAAGCTTTTTTTTCTTTGATTTCTACGAAGAGATCTCGCACATTCTATCGCAGACGAATTATAAACTGATCCTATTGCAGACTTTTAACGACGAGAAAAAAGAAAAAGAAGCGCTGGAACTTTGCATACAAAGCAATATCGAAGGAGTGATCATTTCCCCTGTGAAAAATGATTCAAGCTTATCGCTTTTGTTTTATATGATGGAGCAGGTTTGTCCCGTCATTATTTTCGACCGAATAAACCATCAGCTCGATACATTCAAAATCGGAATCCAAAACAACAAGGTCATCTACCAGGCAACAGAAGAAATGATCAAAAACAGAAGAGAAAATATCATTCTTTTACTATGTAAAGATATTGGCGGAAATGTAAGCCGCATAAAAGGATATAAAGATGCACTCTTCAACGCCGGCGTACCCTTCAAAGAAGAAAATATTATAGAAATATCCTATTCCAGCCCCAAGGACAATATCGATGACGAACTGGAAAGCAAAATAAACACGTTATTAAATAAGCCCTCCGCTCCAAATGCACTCCTCTCAACGACAGACACCTTGTCGTTAAAAGTTTTGCACATATTAAATAAATTGAAGGTGAAAATTCCTGATGACATGAACTTAATTGGCTTTAGCAACACCCCTTTTGCCAACAGTCTCAATCCATCTCTAACAACAATTACCCAACCAACACAGCTGATGGCAGAAAAATCGGTAGAACTCCTCTTGCAGATGTTAAAGAAAAAAAACAAAAAGAATTATTTCGAATTCGAGACGTTTTTTTTGGACTGCAGTATCGAACACCGAAAATCTACATCATCCCTTTAAAGAAAAGGTCAAAATCCCACTATGGAATTTTGACCTTTTCAGAAAATATCGATCTCCACTATTAACGATCGACCGCAACATCCACCAATTAAACCTTACTTAAGCAATGATCGCAATGCATGGACAGGCAAATCTATTTTAGTATCATTGGATAGATTCCCGTTCAATGTTCCCCATTGCAAACTATCTAAACGGACAGATGATTTTCCTTCAGTTTTGATATTCAGAAGACCAACTTTGGCTTCAGGTCCTTTCCTATTGAAATAAACTTCTGAATTGTTTGCCACAATATCTGCACTTTGATAATTCGTACGCGGAAGTCCCAAAACACTATTCGTCGTGTTAACAAATAAACGACCAACAAGAGAATTCCCCTTACTGTCCGTCCCGCCAAGATCATCAATAGTGGAATTTGTCAGGTTCAGGTTCAACGTATTTATAACGGATTTTTCTGCAAGGGAAAATACCTCAACGCTATCACCTACAACAGTCAACTCGTTCAACTTAGCGGACAACTCGTTAATACCCGCATTTTTTAATTTTAAAACCTTAAAATCAGGTGAAAAAATATAGATTGACTTATAAAACCCCTCTCCTCCTGATAAAAGATCTAAGGTAAGATTGCCAGATTGATCAACATTCGCTTTCACAAAGTCGGCTTGACTTTTATTAACTTTAACCATAAACTTATCGCTTTTCACCCAATACAACCCTACACCGCTTGCATTGGTACCTACAATATAAAGCTTATCGAAAGCTGCCAAGGGAAACGACCGGTAATAAACATCCTTTGCACCTGGCTTAGATACCTCCTGCTCAACATCAGCATTATATTTTTTCGCATCCACTCGATTTATACGAACAAGGTAGGACGCGACAAGCATCGGAACCGCGAATAAGCCTATTGCTAATCCCATTATTATTTTTGTACTTAATTTCATGACTCATTTTGATTAAAATTCTGACTTACAAACCGTCTATAACGTTGCTCTAACTCATCCAGACCGATTTCCAATAAATAAATATTACGAAAAAACAAGGGAAGATCTTCTTCTAGAAAAATTGCCTTTCTATATAACTTCACATTCTTCACCGATTCTTGTGTCAGAAAAAAACCGATCCCGCGCTTATTGGCTATAATTTCTTTCTGCTGCAACATATCGTAGGTCCGCATAACAGTATTGGGGTTAACCTCCATCTGAACTGCCAATTCCCTTACTGAGGGGAGTTTTTCATCCACTTTCCAGGTCGCTAGCAAAATATGATCACATACATACTCAGCAATCTGAAGGTAAATGGCTTTATTTGCATTGAACTCCATACTAAATCTCCTTTTCTTTTAACCTTAAAAAAGCAACCGCCCAAATCATTATGGTAAGCAACACTCCTACAGCGCCGATCAATGCAAAAATATGATTTGAATCAGACCAATAGTTATTATCCATTGTACCTACGGTATCCTGGGTCTGAGTCTTCATTAAGTAAACAAAAAGACACATCCAAACAACACAGTAAAGCACAAGAAAAATAGCCGTCTTTACATATTGATAGTTTTGGTAGACGATCCCACCAAGTAAAAAAATTGCATTTAGAAGAATTGGTACAAAACAAAAATAATAAGCCGGTTCAGGGTATTGAATCTTGAAAAAGTACTGCCATAGATCCACACTGACCGTCCCCCCTGATGGCTGCACTTCATTTACAACCACAGAACCAACGCTCCTCAAATAAGAAACAAATGCCAGATCGATCAAATAAAAGACCAATAAGTATGAACCAATACTCACGACAACCGTATAGAATAAGCTGACCAGAAACTTTTCCAATTGTGACGCCGGAATCATCAGCTCAAAAATCGCCCGGGTCTTCTTCCCTAAATCGGCAAAATAACTACTTGAGATAACCGTTACAAAAAAGAGTCCCAAGATACAAAACAACGGTGCTCTGAAATTTAGCAACGAATAAACAGTATTCTTTTTGATGTCATCATAATTTGACCCCAAATTAACCGCATAAAAACCAAAAATTACCCCGGCAATAATCCCTATTGACATCAGATAAATTCGCCCAAAACCAATCCATTGTCTTCGAATCAGTCCAAAAAAACGCGTAGCATTAAATAGATTTGACATATTCATCAAGTTTAATAAGGTCCGTAATTTTTTCCTTGCACTGTAACACAGCATTAAATAACAACTCCAAATCCAGTTTCGAATCTTCTACCGCCGAGTTTGGGAGAATAACATTAAAACCGCCTACTCCTTCTTCGGAATAGAGTGTATCCAAAGGCAATTCTCTTACTTTTTTAAAGCATAAACGATCAGTAATCACATGCATCGGAGCATTGAGTGCAACCTTATGATCATCAAGCAAAATAACAGCATCAATAAGATTATCCAGATCACGCACCTGATGTGTGGAGATAATCACACATCGATCGTCAGTAATGGCAGAAGCCATGATCTTTCGAAACTGAACCTTAGAAGGAATATCCAAACCATTCGTTGGCTCATCCATGATGATCACTTTCGTGTTAGACGCTAAACCGAAAGAAATAATATATTTCTTTTTCTGTCCATAACTCATGTTTGCTAATTTTTGCTCAATAGGAATATCGAACTCACGAATAAGCTGATCGAAATATACCTGATCGAAGTTGGGGTAGAACCCTGCATTAGCCTTCAGAAACTGTTCCGATTTTACGGCAGGGAGATAAAACTCTTCCGGAATAAAACTAATCTCTCTTAACAAGGAAGGTTCCCTTCGATTAGGGTTATGCCCCAGCACATCAACTCGCCCCGAAACAGGATATACCAAACCGGCAATATTCTTAAGCAAAGTTGATTTACCAGCACCATTCTTCCCCAACAAGCCATAGATATGCCCCTGCTTCAATTCAAGATCCATATGAAGAAAGAGTGGCCTTGATTTACTATAGCTGAAATTTAGATTTTGGATAGTAATCATACTACTGTATTATTTAATTAATACACTAATATAGAAACGAATTTTATATAATTCCAAAAATATTTTAAAAAAAATACAGGCAGGGCTTTGCTTACGCTCAGGCATTACTTTATTTTAATAGCGCCAATCGGGCATAGGACAACATAAACACTCAATTTATGTAATAAACATAATGCAATGACAAACAAATAGTTATTTAAATACATTGTGAAATTCATAATAAACAAAAGGCAACTTTAACGAGATGCGTTATCCGTGTTAAAAAACTGAACAAATTACAACTATCCGCCAAAACTAAAATAACCCCATTCTAAGCCTAAATAAATTAAAACCACACAAACCCCTTGAGAAAAACAAACAGCACCTCAGAGAGGCTAAAAACAGCCAAAACCAAAACATACAAGAGTAGTATTGATTACTCAATAGGAAATACCTTTGTTCTTGCAATCATTTGAACTGTGTGTTTGGGCTAGTTAATCGTTATTCTCCACCTTACCGATGAATACCAAATTACACGCAATAGTAGTATTAACCAAGAGTTAAACAAAATACAAAACAAACTAATAATCAAAACGATAAAAAACTTATATAAACAAGAAATACACATAAATATGACATACTTTGAACAACAGATTAGTCAACTGATGAAAAACCTTCGTTTATTTTATGTGATGATATTGCTTAAAATAGCTTTAAATCTATTTTATTACCATCTTTGTCTGTATGATGAATTACATTTATCCTTTCATTCTAGCGATGCATTCTTTATGGAGATGGGAGGTATTGATTGTAGTAACGATTAGTCTCGTGAACTTTTTTTACAAAAGAAAAAAGGAACTTCCATTCTCCCCTACCGATCAATTTCTTGTAAAAATTACGGTTATTTCTTTTTATATTCAGCTATTTTTAGGTTTTAGTCTCTATGTACTGAGCCCCATCACACAGTACTTTCTGCAACATTTTGACGAAGCAGTTCACCTCAGGCAAATTCGCTTCTTTGGCATGGAGCACAGTAGCATGATGATTATTGCCGCAATCTGCTTAACAATAGGTGCCCTTAAAAGCAAAAACGCCGATACAAACGATCGACGTTTTAAAATATTATTAATCTGGTTTGGACTAGCTCTCCTGATCGTTCTTAGCTCCATTCCCTGGGAATTCTCGCCGCTGACAAGCAGACCTAGTTTTCGATCATTTTAATTAGCTATTTTGCCAGTTGGCTTTTCTCTTATTTCGCATTGCATCCATTCCTTCTTTGAAATCATTGGTTTTACGCAAATCCGCCAAGCTCTCCAATAGAAAGTTATACTTATCATCATAATCTTGCTCTTTTAATTTTCGCAGTGCTACAAAACCCCGTGATATGGCCAAGGGAGCATTTTCCAAGATCGTCCTTTTCAATTCAATCAATACTGTTTCTTCAGCATCCAGGATGCCATAAACGATTTCCCTTTTCAAAGCCTCCTCCGCAGAAAAAGACCGACCACTGATACAGAGATCCATGGCTTTTCTTTCAGGCATATATTCTGTAAGCAACGCCAACACCTGAAATGGAAAGAGCCCAATTTTCACTTCAGGCAAAGAAAAACGTACATGTGGGAGAGCAAATAAATACGTACAGGATAATGCTATCAAAAAACCACCTGCAATAACATCTCCCCTAACAACACAGATTGAAGGCTTATCTAAACAGGCAAATATTTCTGCCAGTGACTTTTCAACCTTGGGAATTGCCGAATTTCCAATATCTAATGTAGGGTCCTCAAAAGCTTTAAGATCCATACCAGCACAGAACACCGGACCTTCAGCCTCTATTTGTACTAAACGAACATCAGGATTGCTATTCGCCAGATTCAATGCATAGGCTATTTCGCTCACCATTGTCGGACTAAAAGCATTTCTTTTATCCGAACGGGCTAAGGTCAAGTTGAACACATGCCCCTCAACGTGCACTTTAATAAAATTCAGTTTTTCCATCTACAAAATCATTTGTCTGAAGCTATGCTCCAATCCGATTATTTCAGCATCAGTTCCTCGTCCAAAATAATGCAACAACAGCTCTGAAGGTATATTACCGACCAAATCATCTTTTGCAAATGGACAACCGCCATAACCGAGCAATGCGCCTTCAAATTTACGGCAACCCGCCAGATAAGCTGCTTCAATCTTTGCAAGACTCTCCTCTCGCCTTGCATGAAAATGTGCGCCTACTTCCAGTGTTGGAAAACGAGTTTTAACAAAACTAAATAATTCTGAGATCTGATTTGCATCGGCTTCTGAAGTTGTGTCTGCCAAAGAAAATTCCCGAATGCCAAGATCGCATAATTTTCCAATCCACTCTTCTACCAAAAGCGGGGACCAAGGGTCACTGTATGGGTTTCCAAAAGCCATGCTAATATAAACAACCAGAGATTTATGCTGCGAGTCGGCCAAAGCTTTCATTTCTTTTACCTGCTGATAAGAAGCCGCCAAGCCCATATTGGTATTTCGAAGTTGAAATGTTTCCGATATTGAAAATGGATACCCTAAAAAGTGGATTTTTTCCTCTAGAGCTGCCTCCTGCGCGCCCCGAAGATTGGCGACAATCGCCAATAACTTCACTTTTTCATTCGTTCTGATTCCTTCCAGTACTATTTTTGTATCCGCCAACTGCGGAACTGCTTTCGGCGAAACGAAAGATCCAAAATCAATAACATCAAACAGCCCACTTTCGATCAACGTATTGATATGTTTAATTTTCTTATCCGTCTCAATAAAGTTATGAAGCCCTTGAACAGCGTCTCTTGGGCAATCAATCAACACAACTTGATCCCTCATAATATGCTATAAAATATCTTTCTCAATCTCTCTAGCGATCACCATTTTCTGAATGCTTGAAGTCCCTTCACCTATTGTACATAACTTGGCATCTCTAAAAAACTTCTCGGCAGGATAGTCCTTTGTAAATCCATAACCACCAAAGATTTGTACAGATTCATTCGAAACACTAACGGCAGCCTCCGACGCATAAAGTTTAGCCATCGCACCAATTTTAGAAACACGATCTCCATGATCCTTTAAATAGCCTGCCTGCCTCGTCAACAGTTCACTGGCTTCCACCTGTGTCGCCATATCTGCTAGCGCAAAAGAAACCGCCTGAAATTCGTAAATCTTTTTCCCAAACTGCTCACGCTCGTGCGCATATTTCAACGCGCACTCGTAAGCTCCGCGTGCAATACCCAAAGAAAGTGCCGCAATAGAAATACGTCCGCCATCCAATAATTTTAAGGCCTGCACAAAGCCCTGCCCTTCTTCACCGATGAGTTGATCCCGATGAATCCGACAATTATCAAAAAACAGACAGGCAGTTTCTGAGGCACGCATCCCCAATTTATTTTCTTTCTTTCCTGCGGTAAATCCAGGTGTACCTTTCTCAACAATAAAAGCAGACATCCCTTTTTTATCTCCCTTAGCCCCCGTCCGCGCAATAACGACAGCAACACTAGAACTGATGGCATGCGTAATAAAATTCTTAGAACCATTCAACACGTAGTGATCACCATCTCGCTCAGCAAATGTCGTCATTCCACCAGCGTCCGAACCAGAACCGGTCTCTGTAAGTCCCCAGGCACCGATCCATTCAGCTGTCGCCAACTTTGGAAGATAACGTTTCTTCTGTTCTTCACTGGCAAAGCTTAATATATGATTTGTACATAACGAATTATGCGCCGCTACGGAAAGTCCAATTGAGCCACACACCTTGGAAATCTCATCCAAAACGGTAATATACTCCTGGTATCCGAGTCCCGATCCACCATATTCTTCAGGAACGATCACACCCATGAAACCGTGTTCGCCTAACTTTTTAAAAACTTCTATTGGAAATATTTGGGCTTCGTCCCATTCCATCACATAAGGTTTGATATGATACTGTGCAAAATCTCGTGCACTTTGTCTGATCATATCCATTTGTTGTTTATTTTCAATAAACATAAGCATGAATATTAAATTTACAATCGGTAATTCAATTCAAATATATCAAAATATTTAGGAATAAAATTGCAAATATTTTAAAATTTTATTTTAAATTTATCTAAAAATAAGAAATTCTTAATTCAACAGCTTTTTAAAACCAAGATTATAAATTATGAAGGAGCTACTCGCATTACTTCGCCAAAAAAGAGAAAATTTAAAACTAGGTGGTGGCATCGATAAAATAAAAAAACTGAAAGAAAAGGGTAAAATGTCAGCCTGGGAACGAATAGAATATCTACTGGACCCAGACCGAGAATATCTGGAAATAGGCATGTTTGCCGGCGAGGGAATGTATAAAGAACATGGTGGATGCATAAATGCGGGCTGTGCAGCGGTACTGGGCTATGTAAAATCCAAACTATGTGTCATCGTCTCTAACGATGCAACCGTAAAAGCAGGAGCCTGGTTTCCTATTTCTGCCAAGAAAAATCTACGCGCACAGGAAATTGCCATGGAAAACAATCTTCCAATCATTTATTTGGTAGATTCTGCAGGTGTGTTTTTACCGATGCAGGATGAAATATTTCCCGATAAAGAACACTTTGGCCGCATATTCCGTAACAATGCCCGAATGTCTTCCATGGGAATACCTCAAATTGCAGCAATCATGGGAAGTTGCGTGGCAGGTGGCGCTTATCTCCCTATCATGTCCGACTACGCCTTTATCGTCGAAGGAACAGGCTCTGTATTTTTAGCAGGCCCATACCTGGTCAAATCTGCGATAGGTGAAACCGTAGACGCTGAAACACTCGGCGGAGCTTCTACCCATTCGGAGATATCCGGCGTGACAGACAATAAATTTCCCGACGACCAAAGTTGTTTAGAGGCCATAAAAAATGTTATCGATAAAATCGGTGGAAATCCAAAAGCTAATTTCAACAGAAAGCAAAGCCTTCCTCCAAAAACAGATCCGAGTAAAATAGTAGAGATTCTTCCCGAAGACAGAACAAAACCTTATCGCATGCAGGATATCTTGAATGCAATTGTAGACGCAGATACTTTAGAGGAATACAAACCCGATTATGGAAAAACCATTGTCTGCGCCCTCGCACGTGTAGACGGTTGGGCTGTCGGGATTGTTGCCAATCAACGTGAAATTATCAAAGCCAAGAAACCCGGTAACGCAATGGAAATGCAGATGGGCGGGGTTATCTATAGTGATTCAGCAGATAAGGCAGCGCGCTTCATCATGAATTGCAACCAGCAGAACATTCCGCTTGTGTTTTTTCAGGACGTCACTGGATTTATGGTAGGAAGCCGATCAGAGCAAGGGGGGATTATCAAAGACGGAGCAAAAATGGTAAATGCAATGGCCAATTCCGTAGTTCCAAAATTCACTTTTATTGTTGGAAATAGTTATGGCGCAGGAAACTATGCGATGTGTGGAAAAGCGTATGACCCACGACTAATCTACGCTTGGCCTACTGCCCAAATGGCTGTCATGAGCGGTGCCGCTGCAGGCAAGACACTGTTTCAAATCCAAGAATCAGCTTTAAAAGCCAAGGGTCAAGAAATTAATGAAGAAGAAAAAAACAGTCTCCTTAAATCAATAGAAGATCGGTACAACGAGCAACTGAGTCCGTATTACGCTGCTGCAAGATTATGGGTTGATGGAATTATAGCGCCTGAAGAAACACGAAAAGTCATCAGCATGGGAATTGAAGCTGCCAACGAAAAACCTATTCTAGAACGGTATAATGTCGGTGTTATACAGGTCTGAGTGGAGTAAAATTAAATTAGAAAACCCCTCAAACGATAAACTTCGTCATCCGAGGGGTTTTCTAATTAGGTATTTTTATATCATACTATACTTAAGATCTTCTCCAGATTTTACTGATCGCTTCAAAGTCTAACAAAGATTCTCTGTTCCGCATAATATCTACTGACACCGCTTTTTCTACAGTCATTCCCGAAAAAATCTTCTTAATAGGCAGCTCCAGTTTTTTACCGCTTAACGTGTAAGGAATAGCCGATACCTGAAAAATATCGTCAGGCACATGTCGCGGACTATATTGTTGCCGAAGCTCCCGTTTAATCTCCCCTTTTAACGCATCATTCAATAAACCATTGTCCAATTGAACAAAAAGCAACATATCAGATGATCCATTTTCATGATCTACACAGATAACCAAACTATCCAAGACCCCTTTGGTTCTATTTAAAACATTATAGATCTCTGCAGTACCGATACGTACGCCACCGCGGTTTAGCGTTGCATCTGAACGACCGTACATAATTATTCCATCATGTGCAGTGATCTTAATCCAATCACCATGACTCCAAACACCGCTATATTTATCAAAATAACTATCAAAGTATTTTTTATTCGCCAAATCATTCCAAAAATAGATGGGCATACAGGGCATGGGAGCTAAAATAACAAGTTCTCCCACCTCTCCATAAAGATGATGACCATGCTCATCAAATGCTTCTATCTTAGAGCCTAGAGTGCGACATTGGATCTCCCCTGCATAAACATCAAGCAATGTACACCCCGAAAGAAAGGCACTGCAAACGTCTGTACCACCACTTAGCGAGACAATTTGACTCTTTGGAAACTGTAGATTTAGCCATTCAAATACATCTGGTGGAAGTGGTGAACCTGTCGATCCTATTGTTTTCGGCTGATAAGCCAAGGATCTTAAATCTTGATCCTGACAGGAGATGAGATAAGCAGCGCCAACACCAAAATGGTCAACCTTGCTTTCCTGTGCAAACTTCCATAAACTTAATTTATCGGGATAATTCGTAGCCCCATCATATATACACAATGTATTTCCCATTAAAAGGGCCGAAAGTGCGTAATTCCACATCATCCATCCAGTAGTGGAATACCACATGAATCGATCCCCGTCTTGCACATTTTGATGCAGTCCAAGTGCTTTCATATGTTCTAATAGCATACCACCAACTCCATGTGTAATGGCTTTGGGCTTCCCGGTAGTTCCGGAAGAATACAAAATCCATATTGGTGCGTCAAAAGGCATTGCCGTAAATTGGAGCTCAGCCTGTGTAAGATCCTTTTTCAGAATCTCTTCCCAAATATTGTCATCAATCAAAACACAAGCCAGTAAAGATGGTAGCCGCAGAGAAAGTTGTTTAATACTCTCCGCTTTTTCAAAAAGACGGCCATTATAGTAATAACTGGAATTTGCGAAGAGCACTTTGGGTTCAATCTGCTCAAAACGATCCTGAATACTCGCCTCCCCAAAATCGGGCGAACAACAGGACCAAATAGCACCGATGGAATTAGCAGCTAAAAATAACGCAACAGCTTCAATGCCATTAATCAATACACCAGCAACGCGATCTCCACTTTGTACCCCTAGTTCTTTCAAATAGACCTGAAGTTTGAGAACCATGGATTCCAACTCAGTCCATGACACCTCTCTTTTAACTTGCTGTTCAGATTGAAAGATTAATGCCGGACGCTTTTTCGTTGTGTTTCGAAATACGTGTTCAGCATAATTCAAGGTAGCCCCAGCAAACCATTTTGTTCCGATAAAGCTTGTAGGATCTGTTGGCGAATCAACAATAGTTGTAAAGCCTGAATGAAACTTTATATTAAAATAGGCGGCTATACTCTTCCAAAAACTAGCCAGTTCCGTCGTAGACCATGCCCAAAGCTCCTGATAGGATGGAAAGAATACGCCATGCTCCTTCTCGACATATTGTTTAAACTTATTGATCTCAGATTGAGATTTTTGCTCTTCTGTTGGGCTCCAGAGTAATTTCCCCATAATAGTTAGATATAAAACGGTTATATCCAAACTTAGATAAATTTACTTGTATATGCAATTTTAAATATTTCTGGCACCCCATAACTGCACAGCATATTTTTGGATTAAATACGAATGCTCAATTATAGCACTTCAATAGCTGTATTCATTTCTACCGGATGCCCCGTGCACAACAGTATTCTTCCTTGTTCAACTTCGCGGTCTGTTAACACCTCATTATAGTCCATTCTTACTTTCCCCCTTGTACACTGCGAAATACACGTACTACACATACCGGATTTACAAGAATACGGCAACTTAATTTTATGTTCCAGCCCTATATCTAAAATAGATTTATTGTAGGGAACCTCTAGATGATAAGTTTTACCTTGAAAAGATAGTTCGATGGCATAGGTTGTTGTATCGACTTCCTTTTCAGTCTCATCATCATCATCCTCTTCATTTTCGGGCAATAGAAATGTCTCTCGTTTTATCTGATTGGAATCAAACCCCATCCCCAAAAGTGTAAAACGACATAAGTCCATATAAATCACAGGACCGCAAGTATAAAACAAAGCATCTTCCTTATTTCCAAACAAATGATCGTTAACAATAGCATGTATATAGTCTCTATTTAACCTGGCTTTCATCAAGTATTTACTATTGGAGTAAATCCACACAATAGTTAAGCGGTCAGGGAATCGATCTGCCCAGTGCTCCAATTCCGATCGGAACGGTGTTAACTCCAGCGTACTATTACTGTAAATTAAAACTATTTTGGACTTACTTTCAGCAAGAAGCGCTGTTTTCAGAATAGCATACAAGGGTGTAATGCCAATTCCTGCAGCAAACAAAAATAAGGTCCGAACCTTTTCTGCTTCAGGTTCATATACAAATAAACCCTGAGGTTCCATTGCATTCACGATATCCCCCTCCACAATAGTATGGTGGAGCAGTCGGGATATTTCCCCATTTTCGACACGCTTAACAGTGATACTTAAGGGCTCATTATTATCAGGCGAACTATTAAAAGAATAAGAACGACGTACCTCACGATCACCAAACACAAAAGAAAGTGTAATAAACTGCCCAGCTTTATAGGAAGGATAGTCTCCTGCTATAGACTCAAGCTGAAAAGTAATGTTATTATTAGGTTGGGGGATAATTTTTGAAATCCTTAATGTATACATAAATCAAACTTAGCTAAATTTGCCTTTATAAACAATTATAATTCTCTGGATACCTGCCCTAAGACTACCTTGAAGCGTTCTTAAAAGCATGCAAATTATATGTTACATAAATATCGTAAACCAAAATTCAAAACAATATATGCCACCCTAAAAGATGAATTTATAACAATTTTGTTGTATTACAATTAACAGACAATTCTTGCACAATATTTGTAAAATTTCACGTTATATTTATATCAAAACTAATCACAATAAGATTATATGCAAACACGCAGAAACTTCCTTCAAAATGCAGCAAAGGCTACACTAGGCATCGCTGTATCTGGATCAATATTACAAGATATTGCTTCCGCGAAAGCTACTGAATTAAATGCCGCTACCTTAAAGTTTTCCCAAGTAAAATTACCTTTCAGTTATGCCGCTTTGGAGCCTAATATTGATGCGTTGACAATGGAAATCCATTATACAAGGCACCATATGGCCTATATTAACGCCGTTAACGAAGCCATTCTTGCTGAAAACATCAAAGAAGCCTCAGAGGAGCAACTTCTAGCAAACATATCTAAGTACTCTCCTAAAGCAAGGAATAACGCTGGTGGAGCTTGGAACCATAACTTTTTTTGGGAAAGTCTGTCCGATAAGCCGAGCCAGCCCTCTGAAAAATTATTGACCATGATCAATAAGACATTTGGTTCTTTAGACAAATTCAAAGAACAATTTGCCGCAGCAGCAACCTCACGATTCGGTTCGGGATGGGCCTGGTTGATTTTGGATGACTCAGGTAACTTAAAAATTACCTCTACTCCAAATCAAGACAACCCTTTAATGGATGTTGCAGAGGTAAAAGGTATCCCCGTTTTAGGCCTTGATGTATGGGAGCATGCTTATTACCTGCACTACCAAAACAAAAGAGCTGATTATATTAAAAATTGGTGGAATGTTGTGAATTGGAAAAAAGTCAATGAAAGACTAGCATAAAAAAAGCTCGATTATTACTAATCGAGCTTTTTTTTATATCCGTTATGAACAACCTATCCCAACTTTTCTTTTAATTTGTTGACCTGAAAATCAACTAATTTTTGAAGTGGTCCAGAAGCGATCATCTTCATCATCATGTTGAGATCAGCATCTATAATAAAGGTTGCCTTTGTCACCGTATCAGCAACAACTTGCAATTCCCAACGAAGAGCAACTTCAAAAGGCGCCTTCTCCGACGGAACCAACTTAATAAATTGATTCTCACTACGCTCTTCTACCTTAAGAGCCAATTTTGCCATATTCTGAATTGTAAATCGAGCTTCGTCCGTAGTCGAAGACCAATTGTAGATATTTTCCGGCATCAACTGTTCATGATTGTTGAGATCCGCCAAAAATGCATACACCGCGCTGACATTTTTGTTGATTTCTGTTGTGTTCTGAATAGTAGTCATAACGATAAATTAATCTTTTTTATTGAAAATTATCTCCCCAAGTTGCAGGGTTCAATCGCCACTTTTTCAAGATCTCAATATCCTCTTCCAATACATAACTATTTTCAGCAGCGACCTGAATCAAAGCATCATAATTACATAAACTGAAATAAGGACATTTTGCATCGGCAAAATTATCAGTAGCTTGTTGCAATCCATAAGTAAAAATAGACACCAACCCAACAACATTGCAGCCAGCCTCACGTAATGCCTTTACAGCCACTAAACTACTCTTACCTGTCGAAATTAGATCTTCTATTACAACTACACGTTGACCGCTAACTACTTCACCTTCAATTAAATTCTGACGACCATGGTCCTTAGCTGAGCTTCTAACATAAGAAAATGGTAGTCCCAAATCCTGTGCTACCAAAACGCCTTGTGGAATACCTGCCGTAGCAACTCCAGAAATCATATCCACTGATCCAAACTCTTCTTGAATAAGCTTAGAAAGCTTTTGACGAATGTATGTACGAATCGCAGGATGAGATAAAGTGATACGGTTATCACAGTAAATTGGAGACTTCCAACCCGACGCCCATGTAAAAGGACTTTTAGGTTGCAATTTTATTGCTTTAATTTGCAATAAGGATTCAGCAACTTTTTGTTCAACCTCATTTAAATTATTCATGGCGCAAATTTATAAAATTTATATGAACGAAACCGTGCTAATTTTAGCAGATTTTGTTCCATCGAAAACCAAAAACCCACAAACAATTAGTTTTCAAGAGATTGACCTCCAAAAACTTTTCAAACAATCTGAAATTGATAAAGTTCCAAAAACATATCTCTACATCAACAAGGATTTTGAAACTGTATTTCAAAACTTAAAAAATAAAATTAAGCTCATCAAAGCAGCCGGTGGATTGGTGAAAAACGGTGATGGAGATTATCTTTTTATCTACCGATTAGGAAAATGGGACCTCCCTAAAGGTAAAGTCGAAGACAATGAAAAAATGCGGGAAGCAGCTGTACGCGAAGTTGAAGAGGAATGTGGCATTAAAATCAACTACTTAGGAAAAAAAATTACCACATCATACCATACTTATTTTTTGCGAAATGGAGAATTCGTCCTAAAAGCAACAAACTGGTATGAAATGGGAGTCAACAAAGTCCCTAAATTGATTCCACAAACCGCAGAAGATATTACAAAAGCGGAATGGCGTCATGTGGACCAATTTGAAGACATACGGAACAATACTTACCCTATTATCGAAAATATCCTCAAAAAGGCAAAATAAGTTGCCTTTTTGAGGTTCATCTGACACGAATAAAAAAGATCATACCTATTTTTATGTTATGGAAAATATAACAGGAAAAAGAGCCTTAATTACAGGTGGCGCGCGGGGATTAGGAAAAGCAATTGCCTATGCATTAGCGAAAGAAGGTGTTCATATCGCGATTACTGGGAGAAATGAAGCTGCTTTGAAGAATACGGCTGCGGAACTTGCCGAGCTAGGCACTGAGGTCACTTATGCCGTTTTTGACGTATCAAATTATAGTGCTGTACAACAGGAGATCGAGCAACTGAAAAACACTTTCGGCAGCTTTGATATCTTAATTAACAATGCGGGAGTGGCATCATTTTCCTCTGTGCTCGACATGGACGTTGCCGATTGGACATCGATCATTCATACCAATCTCTTGGGTACATACTTTGTTACAAAAGCTATCCTTCCACAACTGATTGAAAAAAATCAAGGCGATATCATTATGGTATCTTCGACTGCCGGATTAAATGGCGCGGCCACCACTTCCGCTTATAGTGCGTCAAAGTTTGGCGTCATCGGCTTCGCCGATTCTTTAATGCGGGAAGTACGGAAAAACAATATTCGTGTATGTACGTTAATGCCAAGCACGATCGCTTCCGATATGTCCAAAGAACTTGGACTTACCGATGGCGATCCAGAAAAAGTTCTCCAGCCTGAAGATTTCGCAGAGTTAGTAGTTGCCAATTTAAAACTACCAAGAAGAGCAATGCTAAAATCAGCATCTTTATGGTCTACAAATCCTTAACAGTTGAACCACGGTTCGCAAAGATTTAAATAAAGGCTTCTGAGGGGCTCTCTTTACAAAACAAAGAATTGATCAAGGCGGGAGCTTTCCTTGCTCCTGCCTTCTATAAACACGCAATTATGAGTCAATTATTTTCATCAGTAAATATTGGAAACCTCCAATTGAAAAATCGTTTGGTCGTATCTCCAATGTGCCAATACTCCGCAAAAGATGGTTTTGCAAATAACTGGCATTTGGTTCATTTGGGCCAGTTTGCAATCGGCGGAGCTGCAGCAGTAATACAGGAAGCAACAGCAGTTAGCCCTGACGGTCGAATCAGTGATGGAGACCTTGGTTTATGGGAGGACCAGCATATCGAAAAACTAAAAGAAATAACCGAGTTCATTAAAGAAAATAATTCCATACCGGGCATACAACTTGCTCATGCAGGCCGCAAAGCAAGCAGTAATAAACCTTGGGTCGGGCGGAATCAATTTTCACCAACGGATCCACAGGGTTGGCAAACAGTCGCCCCATCTCCGATCCCTTTCCATGCTGGAGATTATGAACCACAGGAGCTTGATCTAGACGCCATTGAAAATCTGATTGAACAATTCGGAACAGCAACGAAAAGAGCCATACAGGCAGGCTATGAAATTATTGAACTCCACGCTGCACATGGATATCTGATCCATCAATTTCTTTCACCACTGAGCAACTTACGGACAGACTCTTTCGGCGGGATCTTTGAAAATAGGATACGTTTTCTTATTGAAATTGTGAAAAGAGTAAAACGAGAAATAACAAGCCAAAGTTTATGGGTACGTATTTCAGCAACAGATTGGGCCGAAGCAGGCTGGGATCTACAGCAGTCTATAGCCTTATCGCAACTACTGTATACATTGGGGGTAGATTTAATTGATGTGTCGAGTGGAGGCTTGGTCTCCTATCAAAAAATAGATGTCGGACCAGCATATCAGCTCCCTTTCGCCATCGCGATTAAGGAACATACCAAGAATAACGTTGCCACAGTAGGTTTAATCAAAACGGCTATTCAAGCGTCTGAGATCATCGCACAAAAGCAAGCTGATTTAATCTTAATCGCACGGGGATTTCTTGATGATCCACATCTTCCATTACATTTTGCCAAAGAATTAGATGCTGACATCCCCTGGCCTAAACAATATGAAAGAGCAAAATAAGATGAAACATTGTAAAATAGTCTGTAGATGATCCATATCCTTAAGGAACAACCTTGTATAACAAACACAATGAGATAAGATTTAAAAATGAAATTAAACCTCAACAAGATACATCATATCGCTATTATCTGTAGTGATTATGAGCGTTCAAAGAAATTCTATACTGACATACTGGGCCTAGAGATTGCTAGAGAATACTATCGTGTGGAACGTGATTCCTACAAACTGGATCTCAAACTCAATGATCATTATATTATAGAACTTTTTTCGTTTCCATCACCGCCTAATCGGCTCAGCTTTCCAGAAGCCGCCGGTTTAAGACATCTTGCATTCGAAGTCGATAATCTCGACCTAGAATTAAATAAGCTCGAAAAAGCAGGTGTATCACACGAAGGGATCAGAATAGACGAGTTAACAAATAAATGCTTTACATTCTTCTTTGATCCTGATCAGGTACCAATAGAACTATACGAACGTTAAAACAGAAAGCGGCATTGATTAAAACCAATGCCGCTTTCTGTTTTATTAGTGTATCACTAAGTGATTACAATTTACGTTTTACTTCAACTTGTTCGTAAGCTTCGACAATGTCTCCTACTTGAATATCATTGAAACGGTCAATATTTAAACCACATTCATAACCCATTGAAACTTCTTTCACATCATCTTTGAAACGTTTCAAAGATGCCAGTTTACCAGTATGAATTACGACACCATCTCTGATTATGCGGATATCATTATTTCTATTGATCTTACCTTCTTTAACCATACATCCGGCAATCGTACCAACTTTAGAAATTTTGAAAGTTTCTCTGATTTCAACCTCAGCAACAATTTTCTCTTCAAATTTCGGAGCCAACATACCCTCCATCGCAGACTTGATTTCATCAATCGCATCATAGATGATCGAATATAAACGTACATCAATTTGCTCGTTCTCTGCCAACTTACGTGCGTTTTGTGTCGGACGTACTTGGAAACCTATGATGATCGCATCGGAAGCAGAAGCTAACAATACATCTGATTCAGAGATCGCACCCACTGATTTATGAATGATATTAACTTGGATCTCGTCAGTAGACAATTTCAATAATGAATCTGATAATGCTTCAATAGAACCGTCCACATCACCTTTAACGATAATATTAAGTTCTTTAAAGTTACCGATGGCCAAACGACGACCGATTTCATCCAAGGTAATATGTTTAGTTGCACGCATACCTTGCTCGCGTTGTAACTGAAGACGTTTGTTGGCTACAGTTCTAGCTTCAGACTCGCTTTCAAGAACATAAAGCTTATCCCCTGCTGTTGGCGCGCCTGCCATACCCAAGATTTGTACTGGAACAGACGGTCCCGCCTCTTTAACACGTTCACCTCTTTCATTAGTCAAAGCCTTCACTTTACCTGAATGCGATCCCGCTAAAATAGGGTCTCCAACACGTAATGTACCACTTTGTATCAATACCGTTGTCACGATACCACGACCTTTATCCAAAGCTGCTTCAATTACTGAACCAACAGCGCGTTTTTTCGGATCAGCTTTTAGATCTAACATCTCAGCTTCCAATAGAACTTTTTCTAATAATAGGTCAACATTTTCTCCCGTTTTTGCTGAAATCTCTTGCGCTTGGAACTTACCGCCCCAGTCTTCAACTAAGATATTCATCGCAGAAAGCTGCTCACGGATTCTATCAGGATTTGCTCCCGGTTTATCTACTTTAGTAAATGCAAATACGATTGGTACTCCCGCTGCTTGCGCGTGGTTGATTGCTTCTTTTGTTTGCGGCATGACAGCGTCGTCCGCTGCAATAACGATAATAACAATATCCGTCACTTTAGCACCGCGGGCACGCATAGCCGTAAAAGCTTCGTGACCAGGAGTATCCAAGAATGTAATTTTACGGTCATCCTCCAATTTCACCGCGTATGCACCGATATGTTGGGTGATACCACCAGCCTCACCAGAAGTAACGTTCGCCTTACGGATATAATCCAATAAAGATGTTTTACCATGGTCAACGTGTCCCATGACCGTTACAATAGGGGCTCTTGAAACCAAATTCGCTTCGTTATCCGGTTCCTCAAGTTCAGCAGTCTCCTCATCCTCAGGTTTGATAAACTCTACCTGATAACCAAATTCATCCGCTACAATTGTTAAAGTTTCCGCATCTAAACGTTGGTTAATTGACACGAACATACCCAAACTCATACAAGTTGCAATAATTTGGGTTACCTGAACGTCCATCAAATTAGCTAATTCGTTTGCTGTTACGAATTCTGTAACACGCAATACTTTCGCCATCATTTCTTGCTCCATTGCAGCTTCTTCTGCATGTTGAGCAACATCGTCACGTTTCTGACGTCTCAATTTGGCACGTTGCGCAAATTTACCAGATTTACCTGCACCACTCAAACGAGCAAGTGTTGCCTTAATTTGATCTTGGATTTCCTTTTCAGTAGGTTCTTCCTTATTCTCAACAGGTCTTCCCTTACCTCTATTGTCAAAACGATTACCGTGTTGCGGTCTCGTACCTTGTCCTGGTCTACCTGGGTGTTGGTTGTTACCTCCTTGTCCTGGTCTACCCGGATGTTGGTTGTTGTTTTGCCCTTGACGATTGTTCGGGTTGTTGTTAGGACCATGATTCCCTCCTCGGTTACCCTGTTGGTCCCGGTTGTTGGGATTGTTGCCATCACGCGGCCCACGGTGTTGGTTATTATGACCTTGCCCCGCATTTGGGTTTACTGGACCATTTGGATTCGTACGCTTACGCTTACGTTTCTCATTATTATTTCCAGCATTTGAAGATGAAGCCACTGGTTTGTGGGAAGGTCTAGCAGATGGTAATTCAATCTTACCAATGACTTTAGGACCTGTCAATCTCTCTGCACGAGCAGAAATAATTTCATCTCCTTGTTTTTTCACAGGCTCCACTATTGGAGTTACTGGTACAGCTTTCGGCGCTGTTTCTTCTTTTTTCTTGTCTTCTACCTTCACAGGTTCAGTTTTTGTCTCTACAACCGGAGTTGCTTTTACTTCAGTTTTATTTACTTCGGGTTTTTCTATTTCAGCTTTTGGTACAACAACTTCCGGCTTCTTTTCAATAACCTTTGGTTCTTCTTTTTTCTCTTCAACAATAGGCGCTTTGACTTCGGCTTCTTTCTTTTCTTCCACCTTAGCTTCAGCTTTAACCTCTACAGGTGTTTCTTTAACGGTTTTTGGTTCCTCCTTAACAGGTTCTTCCTTCTTGACCTTATTTCCGCCTCTATTCAATGCGTCCAGATCAATCTTACCAACCACCTTCATACCACCTTGATGAACGGGCTCCTCTACTTTTGCCGGAGTAGGTTCCTTAACAGAAGGGATTTCTACCGTATTTTTGACCAGGATTTCCTTGGATTCATCATGATCTTCGAAATCCTCATTCTTAGATGATTCCTTAGGAGAAGTGGACGGCGACTCCTCACGACGAATTTTGCCAATCACAATTTGTTTAGCTTCATCTTTCAGTGATTTGTCTCCCTGAAACTCTTTTAACAGCACACCATACATCTCTCCGCTCAATTTAGTGTTAGGCTTTGCTTCTACATCATATCCTTTTTTCACTAAACATTCCACGGCGGTATGTATCCCGATGTTGAGTTCCTTTGCTGCTTTAAGCAAGTTTGTTCCTTTTCCTTCAGTCATCTATAATATAAACTATTTTAATATAATTACAAAAATATGTTTTTTTCCATCCATAAACAATTTATTCCGAATGTTAGATAGAAAAAAATTAATGAGCTGAATTTTATTCAAATTCAGCTTGTAAAATACGTACAATCTCACGAACAGTATCTTCTTCCAAATCGGTACGTCTAACCAGCTCTTCCTCGCTAAGAGACAACACCGACTTTGCAGAATCCAAACCAACACGTTTCAATTCATCAATAACCCAGCTTTCAATCTCATCGCTGAATTCTTCGATATCAACATCTTCATCAAACTCGTCATTTTCGCGATAAACATCAATTTCATAACCAGTCAATTTACCAGCCAACTTGATATTGTGTCCTCCACGACCAATTGCTAAAGAAACCTGATCCGATTTTAAATATACAGCCGCAGTCTTATTTTCTTCATCGATTTTGATTGAGCTAATCCTTGCTGGACTCAAAGCGCGAGCGATATACAATGAATGATTTGTTGTAAAATTAATCACGTCAATATTCTCGTTACGCAATTCACGAACGATACCATGAATACGGGATCCCTTCATACCAACACAAGCTCCTACAGGATCAATACGATCATCATAAGACTCAACGGCAACCTTCGCTCTTTCTCCTGGTTCACGAACGATTTTCTTAATCGTAATCAAACCATCAAAAATTTCAGGAACCTCAAGTTCAAATAAACGTTGTAAGAACGCAGGTGCGGTACGTGAAATGATAATCTTTGGATTATTATTCATCATATCCACTTTATGCACAACTGCGCGAATGCCATCTCCCTTTTTGAAATAGTCAGCTGGAATTTGTTCTGATTTAGGAAGAATTAATTCATTACCATCCTCATCCAATACCAAGATTTCTTTTTTCCAAATCTGATAAACCTCACCAATGACCAACTCTCCTTCTCTATCTTTATATTTCTTAAAGACTTCGTCTTTTTCCAATTCCAAAACCTTAGATACAAGCGTCTGACGTGCAGCTAAAATTGCACGACGGCCAAAGCTTTCCAATGTGATCTGTTCAATAAAATCATCGCCTACTTCCAAATCTTCATCATGCTTTCTAGCTTCCGCCAATTCGATTTCAAGATCATCATCCTCTGAAAACTCATCTTCAACAACGACACGCGTCCTCCAAATCTCCAAATCTCCGTTATCTGGATTCACGATAACATCCACATTTTCATCCGTACCAAAACGACGACGGATCATACTACGAAAAACCTCTTCCAATACTGTAATAACAGTAGGTCTATCGATATTCTTAAACTCCTTAAACTCTTGAAAAGAGTCTATCAGATTGATGTTGCTGTTACTCATTATTATTAAAATGAAATTACCACTTTTGTTGCTTTTATTTGATCAAAAGGAAGTTCTTTTTCTACCTCTTGTGCTTTTTTACCTTTTTCTTTTATCTTCTGAAGAACATTGATCTTCATCTCGTCTACGGTCAATAATGTACCTTCAACTTTTGTATTATCGTTCAACTTTACCTGAACTGTACGACCAATATTCTTTTGGTACTGTCGGATATTAACAAAATTAGCATCAATACCTGGAGATGAAACCTCTAAACGGTAAGCGTCATCAATTACATTTTCCTCCTCCAAGTGGAAACCAACATGACGGCTCACCTGTGCGCAATCATCAATATTCACACCATTATCTCCGTCCAAAAGAATCTCAAGAATTTTATTTGGGCGCATCTTCACGCTGACGATAAACAAATCCTCGCGATCTGCAATTTTTTCCGCGATGAGTTCAATAACTCTCTTTTCTATATGCTGCATTGTTCTGTTTCTAGAAATGCTAAATTAATTGAATTAAAAAAAGGGGGCAATACGAGCCCCCTTCCTTTCAGATATGCAAATATAGCATTTTATAAAATAAAAAACAAAATTAGATAGATTGTTTTTATATTCGACACCCCTACATTCCCTATAAAAACAAGCTATCGATCGCTCCTCGGTCATAGAAATTATCTTCACAGTGCAACTATATCGTAAAAAAACGCAGACAATTCTCTACTATTTTGAACCATCTACCACCGCATTAATTGTTTTCTGCATTTGCGCCATCATACTCGTCAGCGTTTCCATTGTTGGCTCTGGCGTAGGCTCAGGCAATTGTGTACTGATAAAAGCCTTCGCTTTCCATACTTCAAGAATGTCCGCAGTCTCCACCCAATAAGGTTCATATGTTTTATTGTCTGAAACGAGCTTCAAACCCTTATCTTCTTTAAATTTAAAAGCGATACGCTTATAAACCACGCCATCTTCCTTAGACAATATAACATAGGTACTCCCCGGCTTGATATCATGCCAGTTCTCCACATACTCCGCTACAATAATGGACCCCGATGGCAAAGGTAACATCGAGTCTCCCTTTATTTCAAAAGCACGAAATGTCCCTTGACCAAACATAGGCAGCGAAAACTTAGGCAACTCAGCAACATATTCCGGATCACCATACCCATTTAAATACCCGGCACTAGCCTTAACCGGAACAAGTTCGATATTTTCACGATCATCCGCATCTACAGTCACACTAAGCACCCTTAAATTTGAGGCATTGCTTTTGGGAACCGGCTTCCATTTATCATCAATAACATCGTTTGCCAATTCATCCATAGTCAAACCATAGAATTCGGCAATCTTCTTTAATAACTCATATTTGGGCTCTGCTCGATCTTCCTCGTACGCGCCCACAGACGCACGCTTAATTTCCATAAGATCAGCAAATTGTTGCTGTGTGATTTTTTTTCCTTTTCGAAGGAACTTCAGATTGGACGAAATATTTGACATATTATTTTTTCAAAAAAATATTTTGCAAAAACTAATTTTATTAGTAATATTGTGCCAATAAAATTAGTAAATATATTTTAAACGTCCAAATAATTTAGCATTATGAACAATTTTATTGTATATATATCAACTGACAACAATCGTAAACACTTCAAAATCAGCCTCAGTTCCAACATCTTTAGTACAGTAATGGAATTACAGCAATCCAATAGTTTTATTTTCAACCAAGGCCCCAGTTTAAATCGAATAATCTACACAGAATCTTTCACGAATTCAGAGACCGCCAATAAGAGAATAAGCGAACTGCAACATTTTACAACCATGCAAGTCGAACGGCTCATTCGTAAATACAACCCTAACTGGAATAATCTTTTTCCACAGCAACACCAAGCGTTCGCCAAAAGAGATTCCAACCATGCAGCCTAGCATAAAAAAAGCCACCTTATTTAAACTAGGCGGCCATCTTTATTTTTTAGATAGAATCCTCTTTAAGTAGTATCAGTTTTGACTACCAACCTCCTCCAACGAGGATGACCCTTCGCTACTCGTTCCACTATCAGCACCTTCAGTATGATTACGCTCAACAGGATGCTCCGCTCCTTCTTCCTCAGGTCCGATAAATCCTTCATCAGCGGGCTCTTCTACCTGTGTAGAATCACTCTGATCTGGCTCTGGATCACTATAACGCGGAGTTTCGCATTTGTAAGATTTCGTAATTTCAACTGTAGGGCTAGGAAACTTACCTTGCGTATACCCCAGCTGTTTATCTTTATAAACAGACTCCATATACACCCCAAATATCGGTAATGCTGTACGAGAACCTTCTCCCGAATGAGAATTTTTAAAGTGAATACTCCGCTCGTCACAACCAACCCAAACACCTGTAACCAAGTCTTTGGTCACCCCCATATACCAGCCATCCACATATTCCGAAGAAGTACCTGTCTTTCCGCCGATTTCATTTTCTTTATCAAATAAATCCCATTCCCACAATCCTTGAGATGTACCACCAGGTTCTTCCATACCACCGCGCAACATATACGTCATCAACCAGGCGTCTTGCTTATCCACCACTTGTTTACGCTCCGCCTGAAAAGTAGCAATAACATTGCCATCATGATCTTCGATCTTAGACACTAATAAAGGAGTGACACGCTCACCATGATTCATCATCGTCGAGTACCCATTCACCATTTCAAAAACAGAAACATCATTAGGCCCTAACCCCACAGAGGCAACGGGATTTAATTTACTTGTGATACCACAACGATGGGCCGCATCAACAACTTTCGCAGGCGTAACCATATCAGTTAACTGAACCGTAACCGAATTGATGGAACGTGCCATCGCATGACGCAATGACATTTCACGATAGGAAAAATTCCAGTCTGCATTTTTGGGTTCCCATATCTCCACGGAATCCCCTTTATCAATCTTGATCGTAACAGGCTTGTCGGTAATCTTATCACACGGAGACATCCCTGACTCCAAAGCAGCCAAGTATACAAAAGGTTTAAATGTAGACCCCGCTTGTCTCTTCGCCTGCATCACGTGATCATACTTAAAATATTGATGGTTTATTCCACCCACCCATGCTTTAATTTCACCCGAATACGGATCCATAGACATCATGCCTGCATTTAACATCATGGCATAATATTTCAAAGAATCCATTGTAGACATATCCTTTTCGATCTTACTACCATCCTTCCAATTATAAACTTCGATCTTCTTCTTTTTATTTAGGAAGTAATTGATGCTATCAGGGGTATTTGCATATTTTTTACTCAAAAAAGCATAATAAGGAGTTTTCTTTGCCAAATTATCCAAGAAGTTGGGGATAACCTTACCTGATAAATCACGCCAAGGCTCCTGTCCCTCCCAGGTGTTATTTAGACGTTGCTGTAATTCAATCATTTGTTTCGCCACAGCCTCTTCAGCATGCTTTTGAAGTTTAGAATTTATCGTCGTGTAAATTTTCAAACCGTCTGTATAGATATCATAATTGTTATCCTCAGACCATTTTTCCAACCACTTAGCTACTGCAGCACGTAAGTAAGAATCTCCACCCGCATTAAGATCTTGACTATTTGTATTCAAAACAATCTTCTCCTTAACCAGATTATCATACTCTTCTTTTTTCAGAAAACCACCTTTATACATTTGACTTAAAACGGTGTTTTTTCGCACAAAAGCATTTTCGGGATTACGAATAGGATTATATAAAGTCGTACCTTTTAACATGCCAATCAAAACAGCAGCTTCGGTCTGATTCAATTGATTCGCTCCTTTTGAAAAATAGCGCTTTGCAGCAGTTTCAATCCCATAGGCATTATTACTGAAGGATACCGTATTTAAATACATCTCCAATATCTGATTTTTGGAATAACGTTGCTCCAATTTATAAGCCGTCATCCACTCCTTAAACTTCGTGATCACCAAGCCCGCGACGGGAAGACGCGTCAACAATCCACCGGCCTTATTATAACGTGTACGATAAAGATTTTTAGCTAACTGTTGCGTAATTGTACTTGCACCACGCTTATCCCCTTTTAATGTAGAGATAATACCTGACCCTAGACCAAAAAAATCAACACCATTATGACTATAAAAACGCACATCCTCAGTTGCTATCAACGCATTAGTAACAGACTTCGGAATGCTATCAAATGGAATTGGATTTCTATCCTCGTCGAAATAACGACCAATTAAAACACTATCTGCCGTGTATAATTCCGTGGAGATATTCACACTGGGCATAACAATATCCTTTTTTGTCGGAGAATAACCAAAGAGCCACAGAAAATTCAATTGTATAGCACACACCAATATAATGATAAAATATATTGCTATAAGGAGATAACGAAGAATCCTATTCTTAATACGTTTAAACATAAATGGAAATTTATCTTATATTCAACACATCCGACCAGCAAAAGGTTTTACGCCCGTCCAATATGCCTTTTTATCTATTTTCAGGGGCTAAATATACAACTAAATAAATCGCTGTAATCAACTATTTACATTTTTTAACAATAAAAAACACCCGCCAAAGAACTGTAAAATACGACATAATTCGAAAGGATGGATTTTGGAAATTACAACGACGACTAAATAAGAACAGCCCGGTATGGAGAAAACAAGCCCAGTCTCAAATTTGTTCATAAATTCTCCCGCGTTCCACAAATATTATACCCATTTTTTATTTATTATCGATTTTATTTTAAAATAATAATGATATTTGTTTAAATTTAGATGTAAAAAAGTCAACTATTAGCATGTTAAAACAAACATTACAACAAAAGCTATTACAGAAATTGTCCCCGCAACAAATACAATTTATAAAATTGTTGCAGGTTCCGACTGTTTCATTAGATGCGAGAATCAAGGAAGAATTAGAAGAAAACCCTGCGTTAGAAGATGGTAGCTTGACTAATATGACCGATCCTATAGAAGAGTATCCCGATAAAGATCCAGACGATAATTTTGACAATG
The DNA here is from genome assembly GCF_050433745.1 of Sphingobacterium sp. HSC-15S19. Taxonomy (NCBI): domain Bacteria; kingdom Pseudomonadati; phylum Bacteroidota; class Sphingobacteriia; order Sphingobacteriales; family Sphingobacteriaceae; genus Sphingobacterium; species Sphingobacterium sp. HSC-15S19. Next base: position 15,965 of record NZ_JBNPWQ010000010.1, on the reverse strand, counting down.
AAGATGGATTTGACTCAGAAGACTTTAGTTTAGAAGATTACATCCAGGAAGACGATTTCAAAGATTACGGCAATGGCTATGACTACGGAGACGACGATGACGACCGGAAAGAAATGCCCGTTGCTATTCAGCACTCCTTTTATGAGCAGTTACAACAACAATTAGACCTTTTAGCTTTAGATGACAAGCACTTTTTAATTGGCCAACAAATCATTGGCAGTCTAGATGACGACGGCTATTTACGCCGTCCAATAATCAATCTTGTCGACGACCTAGCTTTTGGTCAAAATGTAATGACTGATGAGCAGGAAGTTCTAGACATGCTAAAAGTAATTCAAGATTTTGAGCCTGCGGGAATTGGAGCACGAGATCTGCAAGAGTGCCTATTGATCCAATTACAAAAAAAAGACACACAAAATCCCACAATCAAACTCGCTATTAAAGTCGTAGCGAATTACCTTGAAGAATTCACCAAAAAGCATTATGATAAATTAGAAAAATCTTTAGGAGTTTCATCAGAGGATTTAAAAAACGTCGTCAACGAGATCCTAAAACTTAATCCTAAACCAGGAGATTCTGGTGCAGTCGCGGGCAAACAGCTTCATATTATCCCGGATTTCCATATCAGCAATAATGATGGAACACTGCATTTGACTTTAAATGGCCGAAATGCGCCTGAGCTCCGCATAAGTCGTGATTACCAACACATGTTTGAACATTACGAGAAATCGGATCAAAAGGATAAAAAAATGAAAGAGGCTGTGCAATTCGTCAAACAAAAACTTGACTCAGCCAAATGGTTTATTGATGCAATAAAACAGCGTCAACAAACCTTACTAAAAACAATGAATGCAATCATGGAATACCAATATGATTATTTCCTCACTGGTGATGATCGTAAGTTAAAACCAATGATATTGAAAGACATCGCCGACAAAATCGATATGGATATATCTACGGTGTCGCGGGTAGCAAATTCAAAATACGTGCAAACAGAATTCGGAACATTTCTCTTAAAATCATTTTTCTCTGAAGCGATCCAGACTGATTCTGGTGAAGAAGTATCCAATAAAGAGGTTAAGAAAATATTGGAGGAATGCATCTCAAAAGAAAATAAACGGAAACCCTTGGCTGACGAGAAACTAACTGAGATCCTAAAAGAAAAAGGATACAATATTGCGCGGCGAACGGTGGCAAAATATCGGGAAGCATTGAATATTCCTGTGGCAAGATTACGAAAAGAGCTCTAAGAGCTCTTTTTGTTTTTCCCACAGACCAAATCCAAATTAAGAATAGTATCTTTGTGCTGTATTAAAATAAGCATTAAAGAATGAGCAAAGTAAAAGTTGGAGTTGTACAGATGAGCTGTACCGCAAGCAAACAAGAGAATCTCGAAAAAGCTATCGCTAAAGTAAAAGAAGCCGCTGCAAAAGGTGCGCAAATTGTGTGTCTGCAAGAACTATTTACCTCTTTATATTTCTGCGATGTGGAAGATTACGACAATTTCGCACTGGCTGAATCCATTCCCGGCCCATCGACGGACGCCCTATCGGCTGTTGCTAAAGAAGCAGGCGTCGTAATTATCGCTTCATTATTTGAAAAAAGAGCAGAGGGACTGTACCATAATACAACCGCTGTATTGGATGCAGATGGTTCCTATTTAGGAAAATACCGCAAAATGCATATCCCAGATGATCCTGCATTTTATGAAAAATTCTATTTTACCCCAGGAGATTTAGGCTACAAAGTATTCAAAACAAAATTTGGAAGAATAGGCATTTTAATTTGCTGGGATCAATGGTACCCTGAAGCATCTCGAATTACCGCATTAATGGGTGCAGAAATCTTATTCTACCCTACAGCTATTGGATGGGCAACAGACCAAGATGAAGAAACCAACAAAGATCAATATAATGCGTGGCAAACAATACAACGCTCCCATGCCGTTGCAAATGGTGTTCCTGTTGTATCCGTTAATCGCGTAGGATTTGAGCAAAATGGCGCAATGAAATTCTGGGGTGGAAGCTTCGTAACAAATGGACAGGGTAAATTGCTTTATCTTGCCTCACATGACAAAGAAGAAATTGAAGTCGTCGAATTGGACTTAAATGAATCAGACTATTTCAGAAAACATTGGCCATTTTTGAGAGACCGAAGAATCGAAACATACGCACCGATCACCAAACGTTTTATTGACGAAGACTAATATCGGATATTCTAGCCATTTCGGTTTCGAACGCACACAACTGTGCTGAAACGAACTGAAATGGCTTTTTTTAATCCCATTAAAATAAGTATGGAACAAAAAAAGACATTCACACAGGAATATTTTGACAATTCCCCAAAACAACAGGGCTTCTCATTTCCCGCAGAATGGGCAAAACAAGAAGCCTTATGGTTGAGCTGGCCACATAAAGAGGAATCCTGGCCTGGGAAGATCGAAACAATATACAAACCCTATTGCGAATTTATTAAAGTCGTAGCAGCAGGGCAAAAAGTAAGGATTAACGTCGCTAACGAGGAAATGCAAAATTTTGCTATTACCGCGCTTAAAGAAGTAACAACAGATTTTAGCAATATCGAATTCTATTTTAATCCGACTAACGATGCTTGGTGTAGAGACCACGGTCCCGCTTTTATTATTAACCAGGCTACAAATCAAAAAGCAGTTGTCGACTGGGGCTATAATGCCTGGGGTGGAAAATACCCTCCTTTCGACCTGGATGACGTCGTTCCTACGCGTATTGCCAAAGAATTTAACCTTCCTTTGTATACCCCTGATATCGTCATGGAGGGCGGTTCAGTTGAGTTTAATGGCGCAGGAACAATCATGACAACAACCGCTTGTCTATTGAATAAAAACCGAAATCCACACCTGACAAAAGAACAAATAGAAACCTATTTGAAAGAATTTTACGGTCAGGAACAGGTTTTATGGCTTGGAGACGGTATCGTTGGAGACGATACAGATGGGCACATTGATGATATTACACGTTTCATCAACGAAAACACCGTTTTAACGGTTGTAGAGGAAGATCCAACAGACGAGAACTATGAGATACTTCAAGAAAATCTAGCAACACTTCGTTCATTTAGACTCTTAAATGGAGAGCCTCTGCATATCATTGAGCTCCCAATGCCAGCACCGGTCATCTATGACGAAACAAGATTACCTGCTTCTTATGCTAATTTCTACATTGCAAACGATGTTGTTGTAGTACCGATCTTCAACGATAAAAATGACCAAAGAGCACTGGATATCATCCAAGGCTGTTTCCCTACACGTAAAGTCATAGGAATAAATTCCGTCGACATTATTTGGGGGCTGGGAAGTTTCCACTGTTTAAGCCAGCAAGAGCCGGCGTTGAGCTAAAAAAAACTATCCATAAAGAAAATGTCCCCAAATAGTTAAACACTCTTTTGGGGACATTTTTTATGATAAAGATAAGCAGCTCCGCTTTGATTTTTAGTTAAGCCGTGTTAAACAACAATAACATTTACCCCCGCTTTTTCTAACGATTCCACAAAGCTTGTATTTACTTTGTCATCGGTAATTAATATATCAATTTTATCAAAACCACAAATCCGCCCGAAGCTTCGTCGTCCGAATTTAGACGAATCTGCTAGTACAACAACCTTTTGAGCCGTATCGATCATAATGCGATTTAATTGTGCCTCCTGCGCACTTGAGGTTGATACACCATATTCTAAGTCAATACCGTCCACACCCAAAAATAATTTACTGCAGTAAAAATCCTGCAATAAATTTTCTGCATACTTTCCAGTTACGGATGTTGAAGTCTTGCGAAGCGTTCCGCCCATCTGCATGATTTCAACCGAAGGATATTTGATCAATTCCATCGCAACATTCAATGCCGAAGTTACTACAGTGATATTTCCTTTAGGAATGATCTGTTTTGCCAGCGACTGCATGGTCGTTCCTGAAGCGATAATGATTGAATCATTTTCCTCAATCATTTCAGCCGCTTTTTTTCCGATCCGGCTTTTATCGTCCGAACGAAGCTTCTCTTTTTCAAATACTGTACGGTCAGTCGTATAAGGATTATATTGTGTTGCCCCGCCATGCGTTCTAAACAACAATCCACTATCTTCCAACAAGGTCAAATCTTTCCGAATGGTTACAGAGGAAACGCCCAATTCCTCACATAGATCAATTACCTGAACTACGCCGACCTCCTTTAATTGTTTTAAGATATATTGATGTCTTTCTACATTTGTCATGGCTCTATTTATAATAAGCTGTTAAAATACTAAATCTATTATCGGTTTGTTTAAAGGAATATGTCGATATCTTGAAAAAATCCATCGATATCAATAAATTTCAACAAATATGACTTTCTACTTAAATTTCCCTCAGTAGAATTGATGTTAAAATAATGAAATTATTTAATTTTTTCACGCTGACAATCATAAATTCATTTTTATTTTAAAAAGAAAAATGAATTAAAATTGCAAAGGATCAGGCAGGACAAATTGATAATCCAGTTCCTCTAGAAGTAATCTTCCGCTAACTATTTTTTGCGTCACATCCCCGGCTTCGAACGCAAGTGGCAAAGCATAGCCATATTTTTTTGCCGAAGCTAGAATAACATCCTTTTTCTTAGGATGTAAGGGAGCAACAACATTGTATACAGTATGCTTAAGCGCATTGCAAGATGCTGCCTCTAACAGTCTGATCACATCATCGATATGAACAAAATTGGCGGGCTGTTCCCCCGTCGTACAGATACGTTCGGAAAAATATTTGGCAAAAACACGATTTTTACCAAACAAACCTCCTAATCGATAAATTATAGTATCATCCAATCCCAACATACTTGCTTCAGCAAGCAAGAGTTTTGATGAAAGTTCGGTTATATCTGCATAGGATTCATCAAATACGCCATCTTTGTCCGGATAAATTCCAATAGAGCTCAGGAAGACTTGTTTCTTCCATGTCATATGCGCATAAAATGATTTGATATTCGAAAATCTGTTTTCAAGGATCGCTACACTATTTTTCTGACTTGCAGGTATACTGTTTAATACGAAGTCAAATTGAGTAGGTAAATCTACCTGTGCTGGAAAATTTTCATAATCAAAGTCTAAAATAAACGAAAAAATACCATCGGCTTTAAGCCGATGGTATTTCTCAGATGTTGTTGTACTAGCCCAAACCTCATGGCCTTGATGCTTCATATGCATCGCAAAAGATTCTGTGAGCCAACCGCATCCCAAAATGAGTATCCTCATATTACGACAACACTATTTATTAATAAGCTTTTGCAAACAGTACACGTCGACTTGAAGGTTTCCCTGTAAAGATACAGATACCTTCCTCTTCCTTCGCATCCAAAGGAATACAACGAATTGTTGCCTTAGTTTCTTCTTTTACACGTTTTTCCGTTTCTGTTGTTCCATCCCAATGACAAGAGATAAAACCACCCTTACCTTCCAGTACTTCTTTAAACTCATCATAAGAATTCACTTCAGTAAAATGAGATGTCCTGAAATTTAACGCTTTTTGATATATATTTTCTTGTATTGTATCCAGCAATTGTACAATGGTACCAGCCAAGCCTTCCTGAGCAACCGTTTCTTTCGTTTGAGTATCACGACGCGCCAATTCTACTGTACCATTTTGCATATCTCTCGCTCCAACAGCTACACGTACAGGAACACCCTTTAACTCCCATTCTGCAAATTTAAAACCTGGACGTTGTGTGTCCCGATCGTCGTATTTTACCGATATATCGTTCACACGCAATTCATTGGTCAACTGATTCACAAATGCATCAATTTGCGCTTTTTCTTCTTCAGTCTTAAAAATCGGAACGATGACAACTTGAATTGGTGCCAATTTTGGCGGCAATACCAATCCTTGATCATCTGAGTGAGCCATAATCAATGCGCCCATCAGACGTGTAGAAACCCCCCAGGAAGTCGCCCAAACATGTTCCAATTTACCTTCTTTAGAAGTAAATTTCACGTCAAACGCCTTTGCAAAGTTTTGGCCAAGAAAATGAGAAGTTCCTGCTTGTAATGCTTTTCCATCCTGCATCAATGCTTCAATACAATACGTATCCAAGGCACCCGCAAAACGCTCGTTTTCTGTTTTTCTACCACGTACAACAGGCACAGCCAGTATCTTTTCAGCAAATTCAGCATACACATCAAGCATACGTTCTGTTTCTTCAATAGCCTCTTCTCTTGTTGCATGGGCTGTATGGCCCTCCTGCCATAAAAACTCGGCAGTACGCAAGAAAAGACGTGTACGCATTTCCCATCGTACAACGTTCGCCCATTGATTGACCAAAATTGGAAGATCACGATAAGATTCAATCCATCCACGATAGGTGTTCCAAATAATCGTTTCGGAAGTCGGGCGCACGATCAACTCTTCCTCCAATTTCGCGTCTTCATCCACGACGATCTTACCTGTACCATCGTTTTTTAATCGATAATGAGTTACTACCGCACATTCGGTAGCAAAGCCTTCCACATGCGCCGCCTCTTTAGAAAAAAACGATTTGGGAATGAATAAAGGGAAATAAGCGTTGCTATGACCTGTTTCTTTAAATCTTTTATCTAAGATCGCTTGCATCCTTTCCCAGATAGCGTATCCGTAGGGTTTAATCACCATACAGCCTCGTACAGCTGAATTTTCAGCTAGATCAGCTTTAATCACAAGCTCGTTATACCATTGTGAATAATCTTCAGCACGACTTGTTATTCCTTTACTCATATGAAATTGATAAATTATTGTAACATTATTACGTTAAATCTCGTCTGTAATTCTAATACGAAAAGCGTTCAATAAAAAATATTTGTATTTTTGATTACTTCGATTAAACCCCCTTGAGAAATTTGCGTCTAAGATAGTAAATAAGGCTGTATAATCGAAAATAAGGATTTAGGATATTATGAAAAAAAATAGATTATTTATCGGAGCACTTGCCATAACAGGAGCGTTCATGCTTGGTTCCTGCGGTACAAGTAGGCAAATCTATGGCGACGATGTCTATGGCAATAATGGGCAAGCTAGACAAAAGGTTTATCAAAGCCCAGATTACTATTACACAGATGCAGATCAGGCCCAACCAAACGGGCAAGCGCAAGGCGGTTACTATGATGACGAATATTCTGATCAGGATTACAACAATGATTCCTATGAAGATCTTGAATATGCCAATCGTATCAACCGTTTCTATTACGCTAGTCCGGGCATGACGTATTTCGACCCATTTTTTGATCCATGGTATGGTTATGGTTTCGGCGGTTGGTACGGATACGGCCCATCGTTCGGAATGGGATGGGGATGGAACTCTGGATGGGGTTCATCTTGGTCTATCGGCCTCGGATGGGGTTGGGGATCTAGCTGGGGCTGGGGATCTCCTTGGTATGGCGGTTACAGACCTTGGGGTGGCTGGTATGGCGGCGGCTACTGGGGATCTGGTTGGTACGGAAACGGTTACTGGGGCGGTGGTTACTGGGGTAACTCAAGACCACGCTATGCATCAAGTAGATCTGTATACAGAGACAACTATAACACGCGCAGTTCATCATCAAGAACCCGAACTTCAGGTGGATATGACCGCAACAGCGTTGCTCGAAATTCTGGAGGATATGACCGTACCGGCGTAGCACGTGATTCTAGAGGAAGGATTACATCCGTTGCTAGCAGATCAAGAAATTCTGATGGCACAGTATCGTCACGGAGCTCTTCATACGATAGAACTGGAGGAAGAACAAGAACTTCGGACGGTGTGTCGAATAGAGCTTACTCAGACGGTATGCGTTCAAGAACGTCAGATAGAGTCAATGGTTCCTATCCAAACAACACACGGAGCACCTCTAGCGGATATTATAATAATGATTCCAGGTCACGAAACAGTTCAGGTGAGGTATCTCGTCCAATGAGCCGTTCGATGGAAACACGTTCTAGCAACCCAAGCTCAACGTCAAGACCATCGTATACTCCGCCAACAAGAAGCTATGATAGTGGTTCATCATCACGCTCTAGTGGTGGTTTTTCTGGAGGTGGTAGTTCTAGATCTTCGGGAGGAGGCTTCTCCGGAGGCGGTAGCTCAAGATCAAGTGGAGGACGTACTCGATAGTTAAAAGCATTTAAACAGTAGCATACAGCATCTTGTGTGCTACTGATTATTATTGACGATATTTTAGCATATGACAATCAAAAAATTACTTTTTGGAACTGCATTCGTTTTAGGTGCAGCAGGGACTACTCAAGCGCAATATACGAAAGATGTACTTTTATTCTCCCAAGGGGACAATGGCGGAACAGCTCGTTTTAAAGCCATGGGAAATGCTTCAACTGCTTTAGGTGGAGATATAAGTTCAATTACGAGTAACCCTGCAGGTTTGGGTTACTTCAATCAGTCTGATGTATCAGTAACTGGTAGGTACCTTAACAATAAAAACAAAACCGACTATTTTGGTCAAAACTCAAACAGCAGCAAGAATAATTTCAACTTAGATAATGCTGGAATCGTTTTTCACCTCCCAACTTACCGCAATGGAGGTAACCTGGATAGAGGCTGGTTGAATTTTAATGTTGGTATTGCTTATAACCGCAATTATGTCTATAACAACCTGCTAGAGTATCGAGGAGTAAATAATACAAGTTCGATATCAGATGCTTATTCAGACCGTCTTTCGGACGTCGGAGGAACACAAGGTTGGGGCCAGGAAGTCTATAACAACTCTTTATTATTCGACGTAGACCCCAAAAATGCAGGCGCTTATATCCCGATTACTGTCGGCGGAACTTTTGATGGAAAAAATGGCTTTAATCAAGTAAATTCCATTCTAGAAAAAGGTAGTAAATCCGAATCTGTATTGTCATTTGGAGCCAATTATAGTAACAAATTGTATTTAGGAGCCTCTTTAGGTTTCACCGCATTTAGCTACGACAATTCCAGCTGGTTTACAGAATATGGTCAAACAATGACCGCCGACCAATTAAAAGCCATCAACAAAGATTCAGAATTTTTAAAACCAACCAATGCCCAAAAGTATGCCATGTTGGATAAAGATTATGAATTATATGATGATTATGCGCAAGCCACTGATGGTACCGGTGTCGACTTTAAACTTGGGGTAATCTATAAATTTACGCCAACGTTTAGCATGGGATTCACCGCTAAGTCACCTACATTTATGAGCATCCGGGATGAATCGTATAGTAATTCTGAGTTCCGTTACTTCAGACCAAATGAAGACAAATCATTTAAAGAGTATAGAACCAGTGATGACGCAGGACACAGTTACTTGGAATATAATATGAATACCCCCTATAAATTGTCTCTTGGGGCGAGCCAATTATTTTCAAGAGGGCTAATAACCGCTGATGTCGAATGGGTAGATTATGCAGCTATGCGTTTTAAAGATGTAGGAAACTACAGTAAAACGTTAGAAAAGAACATGAACCAAAACATCAAAGATACTTACCAAGGTGCTTTTAATGCCCGAATTGGTGGTGAAGTGATGTTTGACAATGTATTCAGCGGAAGAGCTGGTTTCAACTACAGTGGTAATCCCTATAAAAATGCAGACTATACGAATTATACAGCATCTTTAGGTATTGGCGCTAAACTTGGCCGTGGCATGTATGTTGATTTGACTGGCGCGTATAATGCAGTCAACTACAAAGAAAGCCCATATTTGATTAATGAGAACTACTGGAATAATGCTAGTCCTGTAGCAGACATAAAAAATCAACGGACTAATGTTGTACTAACAATTGGTTCAAAATTTTAAACTATATTTTTCTAAAAAAAGTCCAGCGATGTCTGGACTTTTTTTTGAGAAAAAATAGCAGAAAACAAACATAAAACACAATAAAATTAGTTTACGCGTGATTATACTTGTATATAAAGGTAACTTTATCTAAGTTTGTCCCCTTGGATTGAAAATTACATGGCAAATCACACAATTTCAAAAGCATTCAATTTCATTTTTACATACCCCATTTGGCGGATAGAAATCGATGCGGAGAATAAATTGATCGCTGTGGAGACCAGAAACCCAGACGATACCCTACCCTATTTTAATGTAGTCACTTTTGAAGGAACTTACGTATTACAAGACTTCAAGGCAATAGCCAAAGAGTGGGTCCTAGCTGGAATTCAATGCAAAAAATTAATACTTAAGAAGATTGCCAATAATTCACCTATCGACGCAGGCATACAGGTAATCGATTGCTACAACCCACAGCTACAAGAAACCTGGTTCAACTACATATTCATCGGTATGGTTGATCAAGGTGTACTTATTAGACCAAAAGTAATAGCAGAAGGCTTCCAATTATTTTTGAACCTCCAATCGATGTCGATTGAAAGCAAAAATGAAATTCCCTTTAAACCTTATGCCAGCGAGCTCGTCTATCCTATTATCTACAATGGTGAAATTCCCCTTTTTTTGAAGGACTTCCCAATTGATGGTGAAATCTGGATAAATACGGTGAATGACTACTTTATTTGGGCTTTCTATGAAAAAGACAGAAACAATCGTTATCAAATCAGGCTAGTGCAATCCACAAGAGAAAAATTGACAGAGTCTATTATTGCAGTTTCCGAGCTGGAACTAAAGCTCTTCAACATTTATTTTCTTATTCACGAACAAATATTCCTTTTGACAGATAATAAACGGGAGTTTGTTTCGTATTTAGTATAATTGCAAAATATATGAAAGTTTTATTCGAATTAAAAACATATAAAAAGATAGCTATTCTATCCATCGCGATATTAGCTATTCAACAAGTTGAAGCAAAGAATTCAACTTCTTTACGTACTGATTTTATCCCTGATTCAGTAGGAACTGAAGCAATCAATGGGGAAGAATATGTGTTGTTCAAAATTGAAAAAGGAGACAATTATTACCAGTTAAGTAAAAAGTATAAAACAACGGTGGGCCAATTGACCCAAATAAATGGTAATGGAACATTAAGCCTGGGGCAAATTGTTAAGATTCCAACAGGTCGAAAAGCGAAATCAACAGTAAGCAACGACCGTGGAAATACGGCAGTGCAAAACCCGCGTAATCCGCAACAGCAAGAAGGTTTTACGGAATATATCGTTGGAGAAAAAGAGACACTTTATGCCATATCTAAAAGATTCAGTATTTCTGTTGAAGATATCAAAAAAGCGAACAATTTAAAAAATAACGTTATTGGCGGTGGAATGAAGCTTATGATCCCCAACCAGCCCCTACCTCCTGAACGGCCAAAATTAGTTGAACCTAAAGGAATCGAAATTGTAACACCTGATTCTACAGACAATGACGATAAAGAAGAAAATCAAATTTCAACAAACCGCTACGGAATTCGTGAAAAGTCCGAACGTGGTATCGGTGTGTGGATTGATGGACTTTCATCCCAGGGTACAAGCAACCTTGCTCTTCATAAGAGCGCTCCAGTAGGTACTATTCTAAAAATTACCAACCCAATGACCAAAAGTGTTACTTACGCAAAAGTGGTCGGTAAATTTAATGATAATGCCGAAAACCAAAATGCAATTGTCGTGTTGTCAAAGTCTGCCGCCGCAAGCATAGGCGCACTTGACAAACGCTTCCAGGTCGAAATTGCGTATGGATTACCTCTAGAAAATTAACAGAATAAAATAGCTTTTATAGCATAGTAAGAATGAATAACAAACCGTATGTCATAGGAATTGCCGGAAGTAGTGGCTCTGGAAAGACTTTTTTTTTAAATAGTTTTTTAAAACATTTTAAGCCTAATGAGGTAACCTTAATTTCCCAAGATGATTATTACATCCCTGCCAATACTAAAACCCAGGAGGAAAATAGGCTCTATAACTTCGATATTCCGACATCAATCGACAGAGATGCTTTTTATAAAGATATCAAGGCACTCTTTAACGGTGAGACAATATATAAAGAAGAGTATACATTTAACAACCCTTCATTAACACCCAAAATACTAGAGATTAAACCGGCACCCATTTTAATTATTGAGGGCCTATTCATTTTCTATTATACGGAAATTAATAATTTAATCAATCATAAGATATTTTTAAGCGCTGATCAGGATATCGCATTAAGAAGACGTCTACACCGCGATCTAGTTGAACGGGGCTACTTTGAAGATGATGTCATGTACAAATGGATAAACCATGTACTACCATCCTACAACGAGTACCTACTTCCCTATCAGGATACGTGCGATCAGGTGATATTTAACAATACCGATGAACCAGAACCAATCTGGGATATCACCAACCAAATTTCTGAAGAGCTAAAATTAAAGCTCAATTTGGTATAAAATTAAAACAATGTAGAAAGGAGAATCTCGTAAACAGATTCTCCTTTCTATTTAAAGTACTTGATTTATTGATATCAAGATTTTAAATACCTATCTTTGCGCCACGAAACAAATCCATCATAATGAACCATCCTGTAAAGATTAAAAATGCATTGGTTTCAGTCTATTATAAAGACGGCCTTGCTCCTTTAGTTGAATTATTAAACAAATACGGTGTTACCTTCTATTCCACTGGTGGAACAGAAACATTTATCAAAGATTTAGGTATAGATGTTGTTCCAGTTGAAGACCTCACCAGCTACCCTTCTATTTTAGGAGGCCGTGTAAAAACATTGCATCCAAAAGTATTTGGCGGTATTTTGGCACGCCGCCCGCTTGAGTCGGATCAACAACAGCTTGCTCAGTATGAAATACCTGAGATCGATTTGGTTATTGTGGATTTGTACCCTTTTGAAGAAACTGTTGCTTCCGGTGCATCCGAGCAAGATATTATCGAGAAAATAGATATCGGTGGAATTTCATTGATACGCGCTGCCGCTAAAAACTTTAACGATGTCGTTATTATCTCTTCCAAAAATGATTACAAAGAATTGGAAGAAATACTAGCAAACCAAGAAGGTAATACGTCATTGGAACAACGTAAAGAATTTGCTAAACGTGCATTCAATACATCCTCTCATTACGATACAGCAATCTTCAACTATTTCAATCAAGAAAATCCGCTTCAGGTTTTTAAACAATCTGAGCAAAAAGCGCAGGTGTTGCGCTATGGTGAAAACCCGCACCAAAAAGGCACTTTCTTCGGTGATTTAGATAAGATGTTTGATAAATTAAACGGTAAAGAGCTATCTTACAACAATTTGGTTGACGTTGATGCTGCCGTTGCTTTGATTGATGAGTTCACAGAACCTACATTCGCGATCTTAAAACACACCAATGCTTGTGGAGTTGCCTCCCGTTCAACAATCAAACAAGCTTGGTTAGATGCTTTAGCATGTGATCCTGTTTCAGCTTTCGGTGGAGTCTTAATAACGAATGGTCAAGTTGATGCTGCAACAGCTGAAGAGATCAATAAATTATTCTTCGAGGTGTTGATTGCACCTTCTTATTCTGAAGAAGCGATCGCTATACTTACCGCAAAGAAAAACAGAATTATTTTGGTTCGTAAAGAGGTTACATTGCCAGAACAACAGTTCAAAACTCTATTGAACGGCGTCATTCTTCAAGATAAAGACAATACGATTGAAGGACCTGAACAAATGGTTACAGTAACACAAGTACAGCCAACTGCAGAACAACTGGAGGATCTTTATTTTGCGAACAAAATTGTAAAACACACCAAGTCAAATACAATCGTATTTGCTAAAAATGGCACTTTGTTAGCTTCAGGTGTAGGGCAAACTTCACGTGTAGATGCATTGAAACAAGCTATTGAGAAGGCCATTTCTTTCGGTTTTGACCTTAAAGGCTGTGCAATGGCATCGGATGCCTTCTTCCCTTTCCCTGACTGTGTGGAAATTGCTTCAGAAGCTGGTATCGCGGCGGTGTTGCAACCTGGTGGTTCAATCAAAGATCAATTGTCAATTGATATGGCCAATGAAAAAGGAATCTCCATGGTAACAACAGGTGTTAGACACTTTAAGCACTAGTTGAACTTCAATAATAAATAAAAAAAGCTACTTTAGAAAAGTAGCTTTTTTTATTTATCTCGCTTCTACAGGAAACTTTGAACGCTTATACTGTTCCATCTCAGCGCTAAGTTTGCGAATCGCATAACCAACAATGGCCACATCATCTATCCACCCGCCCACAAGAATAAAATCAGGAATCGCATCAATCGGCGAAACCACATAAAGTATCGTTCCAATAATAATCGATAAATTCCATTTATCCATTTTATACTTCCCCGTAACTGTGTCCTTACACATTGCAATTAATACGTTGAAGTCGTCCATATAGCCCCCTAGATTCCTCGCTTTTGCTTCCGCCTGTACAAATTCAGATTCCGTAATTTTACGATGCCTAAACTGCTCAAACATTCCCTTCGCAATTCTTTTGATTCTATTGTTCATACTTCAAAATTAGGATTACTAGTTTAACAATCCAAATCCTCGCCCTAAACCAAACTCGAATCAAAATCGGATTGCATATCGCAACATAAGCAAATCCTTTCCCTCAAACTGATTAAATTTTGCCTAGGAACCATATTCATCTGCTGCCGATCCGATTAACCACCATCTTTAAAAACTGGCTTGTAAAGGCTATTGGAATAAAAAACGAGGTCTGAATATAGATTTTTATTATTTTTACAAATCGCTGTAGCAAAGTGTCAGTCATCTCCGTATAATAGACAACACAAGCGCAATGTGAGTCACAAAAACAGATTTTAATATTACACGGTTATGAAAAACTATAGATTATTTAATTTTATTGCTATTGCTTTAGCGGCCTTCTTTCTAACAAGCTGTCTAAAAGATAACGATGACCAGCCAATTCCTGCTGCATTGCTTACCATGGTCAATGGATACACTGATGCGAATGCAGTTATATATTTCGCAGACGGAGGTTCGCTTCAAAACCCCAATTATCCACTGGGATTCAAGAGTTATGCTCAAATTGGCTTATTTACAGGCGCACGTAAAATTACAGTTTCCGCTGAATATAACACTAAATTAACGGATACAACTGTAACAATCAAAGACAGCACCATATATACATCCTTTTTATTTGGAACGAAATCCAAACCCGTACAGGTGATCACTACAGATCGAATCAATAAAGACATCAAAAATACAGAGTCTGGTTTACGCTTCTTTAACCTTGCTGAAGGTACGGATTTAGTTAGCCTTAAAATAGGCGATCAGGCTTCCCCATCAGAATGGACAAATAGAGCTCAAGAAACACAGAATTCGGCAAGTGCCCATCAGGGCTTTATCGCTCAAAAAAGTGGTACATTCACTGTAACAGCTCGTGATAAAGCGGGAAAAACAATCGCAACACGCAGCGACATTAAATTGGTTGAAGGCTATTATTATTCATTAATACTCATAGGCAAAGCTAATGATGAAAAGAAACCATTATACATTGGTTTAGTAGCGCAAGCCGCAAATTAAAATACCCATATCTATATACTTTATAACAACGGCCGTCATGTAAACATGATGGCCGTTGTTTTTCATTTTATACGATACTGTAGATCTTAATGATTCTCTTTAGCTGCTACTTTAGTAATCACATAAATATCCTCATTGTCTTTTTTCATCTTATACTTCTCACGAGCAATACGTTGCACTTCTTGCGGATTTGATCGAATATCGTTAATTGTCTTAATGATGGCGGCATTCTCCTTCAGATAGAAGGAGCGTTCACTTTCCAAATTTGCTTTCTGCTTTTGATAACTATACTGCGTGGCAAAGTCATTTCGATCAAAAAATAACATCCACACGAGAAAAGCCAAAGCGGCTAACAAATACTTATTTCTTATTAAAGACCATAATCGTTGCATAAGACAAAAATACTATTTAGCTTTTATACTTAGGATATTTTCTTCAAAAGTTGAACATCTTTAATTAAATTTACATTTAATTTTCCGATTACACACAAGCGGATAAAAATTGGCGAGAGCTATCGCAATCAAAGCAAGTCCCGCTGCTTATCTTTATGT